>JBMDXU010000237.1:0-53393 GCA_048594485.1 Pseudactinotalea sp.
CAGGATGGCTCCATGACGACGCCCTTCGCGCCCCAGGGTCCGCAGCCCGGCCCCCAGCCCGGCCCCCAGCCGGGCCCCCAGCCTGGACCGCCGCCGGTCCCGCCCTTCGCCGGCGCCTCCATGCCGCCGGGTCAGCAGCCGCCGGGGCCGCAGCCGCAGGGTCAGCAGCCCTTCGGTCCGCAGCCGTTCGGCCAGCAGGGTGGCCCGCCTCCCGGGTGGCAAGGCGGTCAGGGGTGGACGACGGCGCCACCGCCGCCGTCGTCGACCTCACCCGAGTCGTTGCGCAAGATCGCCCAGATCCTCTGCCCGGTGCTGGTGATCGTGGGGCTCAGCGTCCCGCAGGGCGGGTCGGTCGGGTGGGCCGACTACACGCTGTGGGCGATCTTCGCCGCTGTCATGGCGGTCGCGCAGCTCGTCACGCTCACGACCACACGCAACCCCGGGCAGTCGGCGACGATCGCCACCATCGCGACCCGCGCGCTCGTCGCCTACTGGGTCGTGATCGTGCTGCCGGGGATCTCCTCCAACGGCGGGTTCCTGCAGACGCTCGGCGTCGGCTGCGCCGCGGTCGCGGCGTGGCTGGGGGGCGGCCGGCGGTGAGGTCGCGGGTCGCGCTCGCCGCGCTGGCCCTGCTGCTGGCGCTCGGGCTGCCGTGGGGTGTCGTCGGGGAGGAGTCGGTGTACGTGGCCGGGTGGGTCGCACCCAGCTTCTGCACCGTGGACGCCGACGGATTCATGTCCTGCACCCCGGGCTTCGTCAGCCCCGGCTATCTGCTGCCCGGACAGGGCGCCAGCTACGCCGGCTACCAGACGACGGCGCGGGTGACCATCGTCGTCGGCCTGGTGCTGCTAGCCCTGTGGGCCCGTGACGGCGGCGCAGGGAAGCTGCGGCTCGCGGCGCTCCTGCAGGTGGCCGCCGTCGTCCTCGCCGGTACGGCGCTGCGCTCGGGCGCGGTGGCGGCTCTGATTGCCGCCGCGGTGCTGCTGTGGGCGGCCCGGGCACCGCTCGTGACCGCGCGGGCGGCGCCGGCTGGCCCGGCCTGAGCCGACGCTCAGCGGTTCCGGCGCACCCGCTGCCGGTACTGGTGGACGTTGTTGCCCTGGATCGCCGTCTCGCGCGTCCCCCGGATCTCGTTGACCTTCTGCTCGCCGCCGGTGATCGGGGCGGCCTGGATCCGCGTCTCGGTCTCGAAGGAGTGCGACTTGTCGGTGTTGCGGTAGTAGCGGTAGAGCAGTCCGTACACGGCGGCGGCGGCGACCGGACCGGCCAGCAGCAGGGCTGCCGGGCTGTCGCTCGACCCGCCGCCCCCGGCGAGCACGGGCAGCCCGCTCGCCATCAGCTCGGCGGTGACGGTGAGCATCAGCCGACCAGCACGATCGCGAGAGCGACGGCCTCGACGACGACGCCCACGGCGGCAGCAGCGGCGAGCAGGCGGCCCTGGGCCACCGGGACGCTGCCCATGGTCTCCCCGGTGCGTCCGTTGACGGCGATGTAGTGGACCATCTTCTTCTCCTCCTGGAAGTAGGAGTACAGCCAGACCGGGAGATACATGGACACCCACCGGGTGCCGTGCACGTCGACGCCCTCGGACTCCCACCGGACGCCGCGGTCGTACATCTGCACCGACGGCGCGACCTGCGCGCGTGCGATCGAGAGCAGCTGGTTCTCGAGCGTGGGGCGCAGCTGATCGACGTCTCGGTCGCGCTTCTCGGACGAGAACCCGTTGAGGTAGTTCGCGTTCCACCGCACGGCGTTCTTCGTGTCGAACGGCAGGATCGTGTTGATGATGTTGTTCGTGTTGACCGACGTGTCGATGTTCGCCCGCTCCGCCGAGGACTCGAGGGTCAGGTCGTCGACGGTGAAGTCGACGTGGCGGTGCAGCTGGTAGACGTCGGCGTCGTAATAGGTCCTGCGGTTGTCGCCGGTGCCCCGCGTGTAGCGCCGCGTCTCGACCTCGCCGTGACCGTAGACGTCGCCGCTGACGTTGCCGTCGACCACCATGTACGGCAGGTAGACGCCGACGACGTTCTCGGGTCGGAACTCCTGCACGAACCGGCGGTTGGCGAACGTCTTGCGCTTGCCGGCGAACTCGGTGATCCGCGCCACCGCGTCGGCGTGCGACAGCGAGAACGGCAGCACGGCGTCGGGCACCGCGCCGTTGGGGATCTGGTTGTTGACGGTGAGCACGTGACGGCACCAGTGACAGCGCGAGGACATCGCGGCCGCGGTGTTGACGACCACCTCGGCACCGCAGGCCTGGCACTTGAGGGTGACGACGGCGTCGGCGTCGGCCGCGATGTCGGTCGCGCCGGAGCCGACGACGGTGCCGCGCAGCTGGGTGAGGTCGCCGTCGTCGAACAGCTGCCCCTGCGCACGCTGCTCGCTCCACTCGTGACGGCAGAACAGGCAGATGAGCATGCCGGTGGACGGGCGCAGCTGGATGTCCGTCGAGCCGCACCGCGGGCACCGGTTGACGCCGTCGCCGAGGTCGGTGTTCTGCGTGCTGACGACCTGCGGGCCGGTCGGCGACGGCGGGAACGGCACCTGCGCCTGGGCAGGTGCTTGCTGGGGTGGCGGCTGCTGGGCCGGTGTTGGGGGCTGCTGGGCCTGTGGTGGGGGCTGCTGCGGTGGCCCGGGCTGCTGCGGTGGCTGCCAGGGCGGCGGCGAGGTCATCGTTTCGTGGACCGTGGTGGCGACGGCGTCCTACAGGACGAGCGCCTTGGCCTTCTCGGCGATGTAGACCTCTTCGGTGAAGAGGCCGGCGTCGAGCATCTCCTTGAACCTCGCGAGCTTGGCCATCGGGTCCTCGGCATCCTGCACGGGGGCCTGCGGCTGCTGGGCGGGCACCTGCCGGCCGTAGGCGGCGCCGCCGCCACCGACGCCGGGGACCGGCTGCTGACCGGCGGGCTGCTGCAGGGCGCCGATGCCGGTGGCGCCGGCGGCCATGCCCATGCCGAGGATGCCGCCGGTGCCGGCGTTCTCACCGGCCGACTCGAAGCCGGCGGCCACGGAGGCCTGCAGGTTGGAGTTGCCGCGGGAGCCGGAGAGGGCGTCGGCGCGCTGGACGTTGCGGAGCAGCTCGCGGGTGTTCTCGTCGTACTCGATGGAGATGATCGCGGTGCTGACGATGGTCAGGCCGCGGGCGGTGCTCCAGCCGTAGTTCTGCTCGACGGCGGCCGACAGGCTCTGCGCGAAGCCGATCGAGTCCTGCTGGATCTTGGTGATCCGGTTCCCCTTGCTGGGGTCGTTGGTGTACATCGAGAACGCGGGGGCGAGCGACCCGACGACCTCGTTGAAGAGCTGCGACGCGGCGTCGTTGTCGATGTCGGTGAAGTCGAAGACCTGCCCCGGCTCGAGGTAGCGGGCGGGCAGGAAGCCCTTCACGAAGAGGATCGGGTCGGTGATCTTGAGCGTGTAGGTGCCGCGGGTGATCGCGCCGACCTGGGCGTTCATGTAGGCGTCGTCCCAGTAGATCTCGGACTGCGTGCCGAAGCGGTTGTTCGGCAGCTCCTTGAGGGCGACGAAGTAGGCGCGCTGCTGGGAGCTCGGCCGGCCGCCGAACTTGAAGCGCTCGAAGGAGGTGGTGATGAGCGGGCTGACGATGCCGTTGCCGGCGAAGATCGACTGCGAGTCCTGCGCCTCGGAGTTCCACTCGTACCCGCCGGCCTCGGCCGCGAAACCGGTGATCGCGCCGTCCTGCATGAGGATGAGGCCGTACCCCTCGGGGACGACGATCTTGCTCCCGTTGGTGATCACGCCGTCGGAGGCGCGGGTGTTCGAGCCACGCCCGGCGTTGGTCCCGCGCGGCACCGCGGAGAACACGGCCGCCGTCGGGCTCAGCCCCTCCGGGACGGTGAAGAAGTCCTTCCACTGGTCAGCGAGCGTCCCGCCGACGGCCCCGGTGATCGCCTGGATGAGTCCCACGTCGTGCCCCTTGCTCGTGACTGAAGGTGTTCCCGGGCTCGAGGCCCGGAAGATCCACGGAACCACAACGGTCCGACGCCGATCAGCGCCGAGTATAGAAACGTGGGAGGCCCCACGGCGATGGGTTGTTCTCCCGCATCGTGGGTCCGTGGGGAGCCCCGAAGACGTGGCGGGATCGTGGCCGCCTGCCGTGGGCGGATGACTGTCGACCGATCGACCATCAGGGTGAAGGCGATGCTGATCGCGCCGAACGCGGACCGCAGCGCGCAGTGCGGTCAGCGAGCGAAGGCGTCGAAGGGGTTGTCGACCGTGAGCCTGCGGATCGTGTGCTCCGGGACCCCGCGCTCGCGCAGGGCGGGGAGGATGTCGTCGGTGAGCGCCGTCCAGGGACGCGGGCTGCCACCACCCGGGAGCGCCGGGTCGTACCAGCCGGCGTCGTGGCTGAGCAGGAGCCGGTGCTCGTGCCCCGCCCCGAGCACTCCGTCGATGAGGGCGACGACCTCGGCGGTCGGGACGGTGCCGAGGTGGTCGTACTCGATCCAGGCTCCGCGCTCGGCGACCTCGCGGTGCAGCGCCTGATCCCGCTCCACCTGGGTGTGGATCCACAGGAACCTCTCGAGCGGGTAGTCCTCCTCCGACAGCACCTCCAGCTGGTCCAGCACCACCCGACCGGCCACCGTGTGAGACCCGATCAACGCCCCGACGTTGCGCGCCGCCCGTGCGGATGCCCGCAGGACGCGCTCCTCGAGCGTCGTCATCCCGTCGTCCCCCGCGCTGAGCTTGACCCACGCCGCGACGACGTCGGTGCCGTCGATCCCCTGCGTCAGCTCCTGTCGCACATGCTCCTCGAGCGCGTCGTCGTCGACCTCTCCGGCCCACGCCGGGATCCAGGGCTCTCGATACAGACCGGCGGCCACGACGATCGGCATCCCGGTCGCGCGCGACACGGCGAGGTCGTGCCCGACCCGTCGTCCGACACCCCCGGTCGAGCACTCGACGATCGCCGTCACCCCACGCTCCAGCGCCTCCTGCACCCGGGGCGCCATCAGCGCGACGACGTCGGCGGACTCGGCCTCGCCGTGTCCCGGGACGTCCGGGGTACGCAGGTCGACGAACAGGTGCTCGTGCGGCAGGACGAACCCAAGCTCGTCACGGCGCCGTGGACCGAGCGTGGTGTGGAGGATCGCCATCACGCATGACTACCACCTCAGTCTCAACGCCACGGCGTCGATCACTGCCCAGAACGGGTGGCTCCGGGCCAGGACCGCTTCTCGTGAGCGACAGTGGTCCGGGGCTGCCCGGCGCCACGCGAGCAGCTGGTCGGCGCAGCCGGCGACAATTGAAGAACTCCGGAATCTAGCCGAGATGCCGATTCTCAACGGAGCTTGAGGACTGCTGGCGGAGGATGGGGGATTCGAACCTCAGAAGGCGCACCTGCCGCACCTGCGCAAACGTCTTCTGACCTGCGGATTCGAACATCTGTAGGCGAGTCGACCGCCCATCGGTTTGGGTCCAGAGGTACCCTGGATGTGGATCCGGACCACACTCGGGAGGCTCGTCGATGGTCTCGACGCGGGAGAAGAAGCGCACCGACGGCTCAGTGGCGTACATCGTCCGATTCCGCCGTGGCAAGGTGCAAACCTCCGAGACCTTCGACAGCGAGAAGGCGCGCACGAGGTTCCTGCGCAACATCTCAACCCTGGGCATCGAAACCGCCTTGGAGCTGCTCGATGGCAGCGCCAGCAAGACCGAGGCGATGCCAACCCTCGGCGAGTGGGCGGAGTACAGGATCGGGCTTCTCTCCGGCGTCTCCGAGGCGACGCCGAAGCGGTACCGCGCCTACATGCGCAACGACTTCGCCGAACTCGCACCACTGCCCCTGGACTCGATCAAGCCCGACGCGATCCTCCGGTGGATCCAGCGAGCGGAGGCGGCGAAACAGTCGCCGAAGACGATCGCCAACAAGCACGGCTTCCTGTCGGGGATCCTCGCCAAGGCTGTCGGAAAGCACATCGCGGCGAACCCGTGCGTCGAGAGCGCCGAGGGCCTGCCGGACGTGCACGACGCCGAGATGGTGTTTCTGACGGCCGACGACTTCGTGACGCTGCTCCACTACATTCCGCAGCACTATCGCGCCCTCGTCACCTTGCTGGTGTCGACTGGGTTGCGATGGAGCGAAGCCACCGCGCTCGAGGTTCGTGACATCGACACGCATGCCCTGACCGTCCGCGTGACCAAGGCGTGGAAGAAGCGCGACGGTGCCGGCTGGTACATGGGTCCGCCGAAGTCGAAGAAGGGTACGCGCGAGGTCATCATCACGCCGGAACTGCTCGACGAGCTTGAGCCGCTGCTCGATCGACCACCCACCTCGCGCCTCTTCGTGACGCCGAGTGGCACCACTGTCCGCCTGGCGGTGTTCTACCAGTACGTGTGGCAGCCAGCGGTACGGCTGGCGAACGGTCTGCCTGCCGCAGATCCGGAGAGCAAGACGAGGCGCAGAGTCTCTGGGCTGTTCCAGGGTGTGACCCCCGAGGACGACCCGCTCGGCAAGTGGCCGCGGATCCACGACTGTCGTCACAGTGCCGCCTCGTGGTGGCTCGGAAGCGGACTCGACATCCTCACGGTGCAGTACATGCTCGGACATGAGTCCCTGCAGACGACGGCCGATCGTTACGGACACCTGCTGCCAGAGCGTCGGGTGGTGGCCCGTGCTGCCATGAGTGCGTTGCTAGCTCAGGCGCTACCCCGAGTTGAGCCGCTAGAGATCGGCGCTTAGCCCCGCTCAACATCCCCCACCGCGAACCAAGCCCCGTGCACCTGCAGCCGCATTTCCCGCTCGAAGTGCACCAGCACAAGGCCGCTGGTCCACGCGACCGCCATCCCCTCCTGCCGCTGCTCCCCGTCCCACTCCCAGATACAGCGCGCGATGACGGGTGCCGGCGCCTGGGTCCAGTGCTGCTGTTCGCGTGGTGGCACGGGGTGGGCGTTGGTCAGCACCTGCAGCTCGGCATCCCAGGGTGGGGGTTCGGTCATATGGCTGAGTGTGACGGGAACCTCTGCCCATTGCTCTCCGCACAACCGAGAGGTACGGTCCGCCCATGAGGAAGATGGTGGCGGGGGCCATCGCACTGGTGGCGCTGATCGCTGGATGCTCGAGCGCCCCCACGGAAGCAGAGATGCGGATCGCGCGGGAGCAGCGGGTCGAGGACTACTGGTCCGGCCTGGGCGACAACGCACGCGAGACGCTGTGTGCGCAGATCGACGCGAAGGGTGGCGCGGACTGGCTGGCTGAGCAGTTCGAGGACACGCCTGGTGCGGCTGACTACTTCGTGGAGCAGTGCGCCTCGCTGTAGTTCCTGGGCATGACAAAGAAGCCGGCGACATCCCACGGTGTGATGGTAGTCGCCGGCGTCAGTTTGTCCGGACGGAGCGTCAGGACTCGATACGGATTCCCCAGCTGCCGCGGATGACGACCTCGGGGTTGTCGACAGCCCGGGCGATGAGTTCGGCGACACCGCTGGGCAGCACGAGCGTCCCGGCCGGGTTGCCGGTGGCGTCGGGCCCGGCGATGAGGATGCGGATGCCGCCGGCGACCGCCTCGGTGGGGTGCCAGGTGAGCCCGTTGTCGGCGCTGAGGGAGATGGCCGGCACAGGGTCGACGTCGGCGACGACGGGGAAGGTGTACCACTCGCGGCCCGCGCGGTGCAGGGCGCCGTTGTTGAGTGTCACTGCTGCCTCCGTGGGTTGCCGATGGCGAGGGGTCGCCGGGTGGGGTAACCGATGTCGAGTCGTCGCCTGGTGGGTGGACCGAGGGTGATGGTGATGTCGCGACCCTCGCCCGGGACGAGACCGCTCCCGACCGCGGTGAGCGAGACGGTGACGACAGAGCCGCTCGCCCGGACGGCTCGCCCGTTGCCGACGGCCTGGACCTGGACGGTGGTGACGCCGCCGCCAGCACCCGACTCGACTCGGTGGCCGAGTCCGACTGCTGCGACACCAACGCCAGCGATCGAGGTGCCAGCACGGTTCGCCCGTCCGCTGCCGACTGCACCGATCGTGACGGTGACGTTGCTGCCACCCTGCCCAGCCTCGACGCGCTGACCTGCTCCGACTGCCGCGACCGAGGTGGCGACAGCGGTTCCCCCGCGGCCGACCTTGACGCCGACACCCGAGGGTGTGGCGGTGATCGTGGCGGCGCTCGAGCCGGTGATGCGGCGACGACCCACGCCCGCCGCGGCAACGCTCACAGAGGCCGTAGACGAGCCTGTGGCGCCCTTCCTGCCCGTGCCCGGTGCGGTGACGCTCACGCCTGCTGTGCTGCTGGCGGCGGCAACCTTGCGACCAGCGCCGACGACGCCGACCGCTGCCCCGGCCGCGCTGCTTGAGGTCATCACCTTGGTACCAGCGGCGGACGGAATCGCGGCGACGGCCTGCGCCATCCGCTGTGCGATGTAGGCGTGTCCGGCGTCGGTGGGGTGGACGTTGTCGGAGCCGACGTAGGCAGCGACCTGCCCGCTGGTGGAGATCCACGGCCCTTGCGATGCGAGCAGCGTGCCTGCGCCGTCGCGGACCTCGCCGGTGATCGGTGAGATGAACGGCACTCCGTTGGCGAGGGCGGCGTTCTGCAGGTCGACCGAGCGTGCCGCGCGTGCCGTCGAGGGTGTGACGGTGGGTGCCCAGGTGCCGATGACGTAGATCTTGGCCTGCGGGTGGGCGGCCTTGATGTCGGCGATGTACTGCGTGGCCTGGGTGACGATGGAGGTCGAGCCGTCGTTGCCGCCGCACCACAGGAAGATGTCGTCGACGTCGGTGACGCTGGTGACCTGGGCGATGCGGCCGGGGATGGTGGTCGCGGTCCCGGGTTCGGTCATGCCGGTGCCGCCGATGGCGACGTTCCACGGGTCGTCGATGCCTGCGTACTTGGCGAGGCGGGCGTACCAGGTGCCGACGCCGACGCCGGAGTTCTCGGCGGACCCGGCGGTGATGGAGTCGCCCTCGAACAGCACCCGGCGCTTGAACGGCCCGGGGTTGGCGATGGTGGTGCCGTCGTTCGGGAGATATATGCCGGCGAAGGGGACTCGCTCGAACTCGAGCAGGATGCGCCTGGTGGCCGAGCTGGGGAACGTGACGCGGTGGGTGTAGATGGACCCGCCGGATGTGGCTGCGCTGCGGACGGGTGCGTCGGTGAGTCGCTGCCCGTTGACGCTGATCCGCATCCACGACGCGCCCACTGGCGAGAGGTACTTGTAGCGGACCTCGAAGACGGAGCCGGTGTGGTCGAACTCGACGCCGAAGGTGGGCGGGTTGCCCCAGCCGTAGGGGTACCTGCTGGACGGCTGGTAGCAGAGTGTGTCGGGGTAGGTGGTGCCGTAGGCGAACCCGGAGGCACCGCGGTACCGGAGTCGGGCGTCAGACGGTTCGACGAGGACCGCGCCCGCCGTCTGCGATGCCGTGCCCGAGGCGAGGGTCTGTGACGGCGAGGGGGAGGCGAGAGTGTCGGCCGCGGCCTGGTCGAGCCAGGCGAAGCTCGACGTCGTCGCTGAGACCTGCACGCCCGTCGTGCTGCCGCCGGTAGGGGTGGTGCCGGTGGGGACGATGGTCACGGGGATGGCGACGATGCCCCAGGAGTTGGCGACGTTCGCGGACCAGTTGCCGCTGATGGCGGTCTGGTCGGCGGTGAGCACGGCCAGCGCCGCACCCGCGCGTCCAGTGGTGCCGCCGGTGCCGACGAACTGCTGCACCGCCATCGGGCTCGGCGGCGTCCACGACGTCGGAGGCGGGTTGCTGGCGGTGGCGATCGCAGCGACGTGCAGCAGGCCGACGCCAGCACCAGGGGTGAACGCAGGCGGGGTCATGGCGACGCCGCCGGTGTTGTTGGTCGACGACACCGACCCGGAGACGCCAGAGACACCGTTGAGGACAGCCCACACGGTCGCAACCTTGAGGCTGGACGCCGTGGTGATCGTGACCGTGGTGCCCGAGTGCGAGCCGCTGAGAGGCAGCAGCCAGGCGTGCGTGCCGAACCCGGAGCGGGTGCTCGAGCCAGTCGGCGCCGCGGTGGTCACGCCGGCGCCGGTCAGGGTCACCGCACCAGAGGACGCCAGCCCGACGCCGACGACCAGGGTCTGGCCGTCGGCGACGGTGGGCAGGGTGAACGAACGCGTGGTGACGTTCGTGCCCTCGGCAGCGATGACGCCTGAGGCGGCGACCGTGTAGTCCATCGGGTCAGGAGGCGGAGACGTTGAACCCGGTCGAGGCGCCCGTCAGCACGTACTGACCAGCACCGGAGTACGCCTCGGCAGCGAGGTCGCCGCCGCCGTAGTTGGTGCCACCGGTCGAGGCCGAGAACGCACGCCAGCCCGCGACCGTCGCACCGGCCGGGACGTCGAAGGTCTCGTCGGTGAACCGGATCTGCGCGCCGGTGGCGGTGGCCGTGGTGGGCTGCCGGGCGTAGGAGCCTCCGGAGAGCTCGGTGCCGGAACCGTTCACGAGGCCGATGTGGGTGATGGCAGACGCACCGGCGGTGGCGAGGGCGTTGAGGAACGCGGACGAAGCGGCCATGAGGATGGTCCTTTCGGGGTCAGGCGTTGATGAGCGGGTACTGGCCCTCGGTGCCGAGGGACGAGGCGAACATGTACTGCCGGTCCTGCGACCTGGGGGTGGCGGTCACGGGGAACGGGGAGTCGGCGGAGGCGACGTTCTTGCCAGCGCGGACGACGCGACCGGCGATGCGACCGGTCCGCAGCGGGAGTCGCTGCACGTGCTCGCCAGCGGGTGCGACGTAGGTGTGCGCCTCGCTGCCGATGCTCACCATCACCTCGGCGGGTGCGGTCAGGTACGTCAGTGCCTCGACGATGTCGGCGGCGGGCGAGCGACCGGAGCGGTCCTTCTGGACGAGCGTCTTCGTCTGCGCCGTGGTCGGCTTGGTGTTCAGCGGCTGGTCCCGGTGAGCCAGGATCAGCACGTCCTCGAGGATCGGCGGGTGCTGCCCGGTCTTCCACTTCGCGGCGTAGTACCCGGCGATCGCCAGCGGCGCGCGACCACGGGCGACAGAGGGCCGGATATGGGAGCCCTCGGCGAAGTCAGACCAGGTGACCATCTGGACCAGGTCGGCACCCTCGCGGATCAGTCGATCCCATGACGCCCGGATCGCACCGGAACCGAGCGACTCGTCGAACGTGCCTTGCGCGTAGCGGACGTTCTGGTTCAGGGCGCACCCGAGCCACTTGACCCCGGCAGCCTTCGCCTGGGCAGCGTAGGACGACGTCCCGCTGGCGACGCCTGGGTCGGAGCCGTAGCCCCACGGCCCGACCGCATAGGCCGTCCCGAAGTACGGGGCGCACTTGGCGATGTCGACGAACACCGCGACGAACGCGGCGTCGATCCGGTGCCGGGTCTTGATTTGGGACAGCAGGTCCGCCCACCATGCCGGCGTCTTGCCCTCAGCCTTGAACGACCCGAGCACGTGCCGACCGTCCGCGAGTCGCCACGTCGAGGACTTCGTGAAGAACCGAGCCACGGCGTCAGCGAGCTGTGCGGTCGTGGACTTGCCCACCCCGTCGCCGTTGGTGTCGATCATCGGGACGACCTTGAACCCGGGGAACTCGGCCGCGGCGACGTCGGCGAGCTTGAGGTAGCGGTCCCAGTTCGAGCCCGCGGCGGTCATGATGTTGACGTAGAAGCCGTCCACGCCCGCCTGCTGTGCGTCGCGGATCTCGGTGCGAGCATCCTCGGCACGCCAGTCACCCGCGATCGGTGGACGACCCATCGGGCGGTCGCGCAGATACCCGCCGTAGGCCGCGTGCTTACCCGACTCGCCGTTGACGGTGAGGAACTGACGGGCGTAGTAGTCGCTGGCCGGGTCTGCGTTGTCCGTGCTGATCGGGAACGGGCCGAAGAAGTGCGCCATGACCAGCTTGTCCGACGTCGCGGGGCGCTGGTACCAGAGGCCTGGGTCCGGCTTCTGGGTCGGCTCCTGCTCGGCCTCGAGTTCGGCGATGCGTGCGCGAAGGTCGACGATGGTGCGGTCGCGCTCGGCGATCGCGGCGTCGAGACTGGTGATCTCGTTTGCCAGTTCTGCTGCGTTCGCCGCGGCGGTCGCGATCTGGGACCGCAGCACCGTCTCGGCATCGGTGATGACCTTCTGGAACGCGCTGATGGCGTCGTCGTAGGTGCTCATGGGTGCGCCTCTCAGACTGCGTCGTGGGTGTTCTGCCAGAGCCAGCGCGTGAGCCAGCCGGTGAGGTAGGCGAGGGCTTCGCTGCCGATGGATCCGCCGTCCTCGGCTTCGCCGTCGACTAGCGCGACGCCGCGGTGGTCGAGGATCGCGCCAGCAGCGTGGGCGGCCTCGTGAGCAAGAACCGTGAGGCCCTGGCCGAGGTCGTCGCAGGCAGGGATGTAGAAGCACACGACGTCGCCCATGTAGCACGTGAGCCCGCCGGTGTCGGACTCGATTGCCGGGAGCGCTTTCGGGTACTTGCGTCGCAGCGCGGCCCATGACCGCTTGTTGCGAGCCAGGTGCATCGTCACGTCGTAGATGTCGAGGTCGCGAGTGACGTAACTGGGCAACTTCATGCCTTCTCAAGCGAGTCGATGCGTGCCTCGAGCGAGGACCGCTCACTGGCCCACTCGGCCCGGGCTGCCTTGAACTCGGCGGCGAGCTTCTCCCGCGCCTCGCGCTCAGCCTTGAGTTCCTCCTCGAGGCGGGCGATCGCGTTCTTGTAGATGCCCTCGGCCCGCACGAAAGCCCCCTCTTCCACGGACACCTCGGCCACGCGGACGGAGGCGCGGCCGGCGTACCGGGCGGCGAGCCACGACGCGGCGACGGTGGCCGCCGCCCCGATCAGCAGCTGCCACCACTGGACGTTCACGTGAGGTTCCTCTGCCTCTGGATCTCGCCCGCCGACATCATCCCGGCGACGATGATCGTGGCCCCGGCGATGGCAGCGAACGGGAGGGCGAGGAAGTATCCGCGCGGCGACTCGCCGATCGCCCACGACGCTAGGTAGACCAGCGTCCAGGCGGTCGCCACAGCGGCGAGCGTGGAGAACGCCCACCCGTCGTGCCGGAAGAACGCACCGCACGCCCCCAGCAGGCCGCCGACCACCCATCCGAGCCCGATCAGCCAGAACGGGATCTGCAGCTCAAGCAGGAACGCGAGCGAGCGTTGCGTGCCAGGCGTTGGGGTCGGCACGAGGTAGGCGAGGCCGATGAAGACGTAGAGCAGCCCCTTGAACAGCAGGTAGGCGCCGCGTCGACCGTTGACGAGTCGTCGTCTGCTGCTCGGCTGCTCAGTCACGGCGTCTCAGCGCGTCGCTTGCCGGTGCCGTCCGGGATCACGACCTCGCCCGCCACGGACGGCCCCGTCCCGGTCGCCGCGTTCACGGCCAGCGACTTGAGCACCGACAGGACCGCTCCTCCGGCAGCGAACCCGCCGAGGGTGGCCCAGTCGAACGTCAGCGCGTTGAACTGGTCTGCGGCGACGACGAGGATCGCTGACTGTGCGGCGGTGGAGACGGCACGCTCGGCGGTCGCCTTCCAGAATGCTCCGGTCCAGATGCTCATGGGTCAGCCCTTCTTTGCGGTGTCGCGGCGGTCGTTGGCGTAGGCGGCGATGGCGGTGCGGAACGGTGACCCGAGCCCGCCGACGCGGCCGGTGACGGTGCTGCCGTAGCGGGCGCGACCGTCTGCGTGCAGGTCGCGCATGATCCGCTGCCAGGCGGTGAGAGTGCGGGGTCCGATGTCGCCGTCGACGAGCAGGTTCGCGCCCCGGTTGTTGAGCCACTTCTGGATGCGCTCGTACCGGCTGCCGGTGTACCCGTGGGAGCCGAGCCAGATGCCCCAGGCGTAGGACAGCTCGTCCCACGAGGAGTTGCGGGTCATCGGCCGGTGCGGGTAGCGGTCGCGCTCCACGGGGGCGGCGACGGCCTTCTGCGGGGTGGACCCGACGATCACGCCGGCAGCACGGAAGTCCAGGCGCGGGTTGCGGGTCGTGCCGTTCGCGTTCCACGTCTCGAGGTGGCAGTGGTGACCGCTGGTGTTGCCGGACAGGTCCGTGTAGCCGAGCAACTGGCCGGCCTTGACCTTGTCGCCGACGCGCCACCCGATCGCGGTGAGCACGTGCCCGTAGATCTGTACCTCACGGTCGGCGTTGCGGATCTTGGGCGCATTGCCCGAGCGTCCAGGGGCGATGACGCGGCCACGGCTGGCGGGCTGCCCGTGCTCACGGTCGCGCACGATGTCCTCGATGACGCCGTCGTACATCGCGTAGACCGGTGCCGAGACGCCGCCGGTGGCGATGTCCAGGCCCGCGTGAAAGACGCGCGAGCCCGACAGGACGCGCCAGCCGTACTCCGACGAGGCCCAGCCCTTGACGGGGGAGACGAGCGCGGTCATCAGACCGGCTCCCGCGAGGCGTCAGGGCTGTACCCAGGCTCGAGGTAGTCCTCGTCCGGTATGAACCCCTCCGGCTGCTGCTCGTGGTCGGAGTGCTCGCCCTGGTCGGGGACCAGTTGGGCGTCGTACTCGGTCAGGTCCAGGTCGTCGGTGTCGACGGTGGCCGGGTCGAACTTGGGCATGGCGAGATCTCCGATCCGAGCGGGGCTCGTCGGTGGGGAGGTGGGTTGGAGGCTGGCCTAGATGCTCACGCCGGCCAGGAGATCGCCGGGATGATGTTGCCCGGGCTTGCCGACCTGTCGGCGATCGAGGACCAGATCGCACCAGTTGTCTCGATCCCCAGGAATCCCAGCGTGTTCCACCCCCACGGCACTCGAAGCCTCTTGGCGGGACGCGCTGCTGACGGCAGCGTCGCGATTGTGTTGGAGGCTCCAGTCGTCGTCCCGCCAGCAGCCACGATCTCGCCTCGTAGGTACACGACGCCACCGCGGATCCGGTACCCCAACGGTTCGACGTTCGACCACCCCGTGCCCGTCAGTGTTAGGGCGACCCATCCTGTGTCCTGGGCAAGCGGATCCAACGCCAGCGCCAAGGCCAGGAGGTCCGCCTGCGCATCTGGCGGCACGCCTGTCCGCGCTGGATACGGCAGACCGTTGGTGGTGTTGGGCACGGGTGACCGCCTCTCAGGTGGGTCCGTTGGCGAGGGCTGTGTAGTCGACGAACGCGGCCGTCAGCTCCTCGTAGTCGCCGTAGCGGCTGGCGAGGTTGGCGTAGTTCCACTCGTCGGGATCCACGGGCGGGTCCGGGTCGACGGGAGGGTCGATCTCGGCGTCGCTGAGCGGTACGCCGACCTTCCATCGCCCGCCGTAGAAAGTGCCGCGGGCTGAGGTCGAGGACCCCGCCATCGTGCCGACGAACGGGATCGGGTAGAGGTTCTGCGCCCGCCGCAGGAAGTCCCACGCCGGACTCACGAACGCCGTAGCCGCAGACTCGCCGACAGCGTGCGTGCCGCCCGGTCGCATCACGAGATCGGAGTACGGGGCGACCGAGGAGATCCGAGCCTGCTGGGCGATCGGGTTCGGCCCCGGGGTGACGTTGTCGTCGGCGTCGCCGTGGATGAACTGCACCGGCAGGGTCGCGTACAGCGAGGTGGCGAACTGGATCGGGTTGAACGGTGCCACCGCGGCTGCGAATGT
This sequence comes from Pseudactinotalea sp., assembly GCA_048594485.1. Lineage (GTDB taxonomy): Bacteria > Actinomycetota > Actinomycetes > Actinomycetales > Beutenbergiaceae > Pseudactinotalea. Next base: position 15,516 of record JBMDXU010000237.1, read on the forward strand.
TGCCGGGTTGCCACCCTGGGAGGGTCGCCCCTCGGGGTACTGGCCGTTGAGGGAGTAGCCGCGCACGACGTGCCGGTCGTACATGTCCTGCACCGCCGACTCGAGCAGCAGCCCAACGATGTGCTGCGTCAGTCCGTACTCCGACTTGGTCGCCAGGGAGGATGCCACGGTGCCGCCCATCGAGCGGCCGTGGACCACGACCGTCCCCATCGGGTGCCGCTGTGCAGCTTCCTTCGCTGCGGCGGCGTAGGACACCATCGCGAACTCGCGGCCCCAGTGGGAGGCGTTGCCGCCCAGGGTCTCGACGTAGACCCAGCCGTTGTCGATCAGCAGGTCCCGCAGCGGCTGGTAGCCGGCGCTGGTGGTGAAGTAGTTGTAGGCGCCGCCGTTGCCGTGGCAGTACAGCAGCACCGGCTTGCGCTGGGTGTTGTACCGGAGTCGATCAGCGACCGCCCACACGCACTGGTCCCCGACCGAGTTCGTGAACGTGCGGGGCGTGTAGGCGACACCCGAGGCGGTGCGGGCCACGTCAGGCCCTCCCGACGAGCGCCACCGCCAGATAGGGGAACCCGGCTGAGACGACGGTGTTGAGGTTGCTGCCGGAGTTCTGCCAGATCTCGCAGGTGAACGCGTCGCCAGCGGTGCAGTAGATGATCGTCGAGACCGTCATCGTGGTGACGTTCTGCCCCGAGTCCGGGCCGACCGCGCGCGTCTCGTCCGACCCGTTGCGCTTGATCCGCAGGATCCGGTACCCAGACGCCGACAGGAACTGCACACCGGCAGCGAGGTGGTACCAGCCTGAGACCGGAACGACGATGCCGCCCGAGACGCCGGACACGCCACCGGAGTAGCGCGTCGAGGCACCCAGGCTCATCACCGTGTACTCCGACGTCGGCACCGACTGCGCCGATCCCGTTGACCAGCGACGTCCGGCGATCGGGACCGGGGCGGCCTCCAGCACCAAGTCGCCAGGCTGAACACCGTCGGCGGGGCTCGTGGTGTTGAAGTAGATCCGCCGCACGTCAGAGTTGACCGTGCGCACCTCAGCCAGACTGCGCGGGCCTGCCTTCCCCTCTGGCCCGCGCATCGCCTCGAAGAACACAGCCCGGGTGCCGCCGGGGTTGTCCTCGAGCCAGAGATCGTAGAGCGACTTCCCGGTCGGCCCCGGGTCGCCCACCGCGGTGCTGTCGGTACCAGCAGGCCCGGCGTCGCCAGGCTCGCCCTTGAGTTCGGCGAGGAACTGCTCCCAGGTCCCGCCAGGGTTGGCGACCAGCCAGAGGTCGTAGATGGATGGACCAGGAGGTCCCTGCTGGCCGGGATCGCCAGTCTCGCCCTGTGGCAGCTCGCTCATAAGTGCGCCGTCCTCCTCATGGGCCGACCGGTCCGCCCGGGCCGCCATCAAGGGCGGCGACGCGTGCGCGAAGGTTGTTGATGTAGCCGAGCAAGGCGGAGACCGCCGACGTGAGGTCTGTCTCGACTCTTTGCACGTCCGTCTGGGCGTTGGTGGCCTTCGTGTTGGCCGTGTTGGCGGTCGTCTGCGCGTTCGTCGCCTTGGTATCTGCGGCCGACGTCGCGTTCTCCATGCGGTTCAACCGGACCGTCAGCGATCCGTCCGACCCGCGAGCGTCGGTGATGCGGTCGTTCGCCTGATTCGCCGAGGCCTGGGCAGCGCTGGCGGCACTCTGAGCCGAGTTCGCGGTCGATTGTGCGTTACCAGCTGCCGTCTGGGCGCTGTTCGCCGTGGACTGAGCACTGTCCGCGGATGACTGTGCCGCCGACGCCGCAGACGCAGCACCGGATGCCGTCGAGGCGACACCGTCGATGCGGCCCTTGAGGTTCGACTGGCCGCCACGGGCCTGCGTCACCTCGGCCTGGTTGCGCCACGTCGTGTCCGCCAGCTCGGCGACCGCACCGCCCTCGTTGAAGATCTCGTCCGCCCACTCGATCAGGCGGTCAAGGAGGGACTTGTCGTTCTCGCGGTTGCGGCGGGCCTCCTCGACGAGGTTCTCGAGCGTGTCGCCCTTGTTGCGCTGGTCGTTGATCGCAGTGCCGTGACGACGGGAGACGGTGTCGAGCTCGCCGATCGCTTTGGCGTTGTTGTTCGCCGACTGCTGCGCCTTGACGAGCCCGGTCTGCGTGGAGACCTTCGCGTCCTCGAGCGCCTTGACCCGCTTCGCCAGACCTGCCAGGTCGACGTCGGTGTCGTCCGCGCGGGATCCGAGAGTGCCCAGCTTCTGATCCTGGGTGGTGTTCTTGCCCTCGATGTTGCTCGCCCGACGACGTAGGCCCGCGATGTTGCGGTCCTGACGGGCATCCCACACGTCGTTGTTGCCGGACCCGTCGCCCGGACCCATCTCCTCGACGACCTCGAGCCGGTCCGCCAGGTCACGCAGCAGGTCGATCAGACTCGTCAGGCTGCCGTCGTAGCGGATCGCGATGCCGACGCCGCCACCAGGCAAGTCGCCGATGCCGACGACCGTGGTGCCGTCACCGTCGCGGACCTCGAGCGAGCCGGAGCCTTCGTCGATCGACGACTGGCCCAGGTCATCCGTCGACGTGCGCAGACGCTCGTACTTGAACAGGTCCCGCAGGTCCTGGCCGGCAGAGCGCTGGTATGGGAACCTCATCGCGGCCCCCTCACAATGCCTGCACGTCCACCGTGGAGGTGAAGTGGCCGTCGATGCTCAGCGACACCTCACCCAGCCGTGCGGTGCCCGTGACGCCATCCGGGAAGGCGTAGGTCGGCTCGATGTCCAGCCCCACCCGGTCGCCCACCAGCGGCCACTGCTGCGTCTTCTCGATCAGCAGACGCGCCCGCATCGGGTCACGCAGATCCTGAGCCGCGACCAGCTCGCCGCGGGTCAGGTTCGTCAGCGTCGAGACCTTCTTCACCGACGGGAACGACACATGCTTGGTCGTCGCCAGGTAGCCCTGGTTCGACAGGCCCGTGTCCGTCAGCCCGACGATCAGCCGCTTCGACCCCTCGCCGGCGCCGATGCCGTACACCGACTGCGCCGCGCGGGAGAAGTCGTAGCCCTGCGTGAACTCCACACAGTTGCCCGACCTCGCACCCGGGCCGTCATGGTCCACGACGATCGCTGTTGAGCGCTGCAGCACCGGATAGCCGTACTGCACCGTGCGATCCACCCGAACCGGTGCACCGTTCTCCCACACCAGCGACGGCCGCACCCGCCAGTCGAACCCGTCATCGGGGGAGGAGATCTCCTCCAGCAAGTCGCTGTAGTACGCGCTCTGGTTCTTGTAGTCCAGGTCCCGCTTCACACCCGACGCCGTCGGGGTCGGCACGTCCAGGTTGAGCTCGGACTGGAACGACAGGAACACGTCCGTCAGCAGATCCTTGGCGATCGTCAGCTGCTCGACGTCGTTGTACTTGTAGACGCTGTTCAGCGACCGCAGCGACGGGTAGCCGTCCCACTCGAAGCCACTGATCGGGACAGTGCCGTCAGCGGTCGTCGGCTCGTGCGAGAACACCAGCCACTCGCCCACCGTGCGCGACCCCTGCGAGATCACGACCGTGTACTTGCCGCCCGTGCACCACGCCATCACCCGCTCGACCGCGCCCCAATCCGGACGCGTGCCGCCGCGAGTGTGCAGGTGCGCCAAGGAAACGTTCGCGCTGAACGTCCCACCGCCGAAGCGCGAGGACCACGACGACGAACCCGACATCACGAACTCGCCGACGATGTCGCCCGACAACGCCTCAGCAGCCCAGAACCGGAACCGGCTCACGACCAGGCCGCGAATCTCGTCAGCGTCGCCGAACCCGCACCCAGGCCCGACACCGTCCACGTCGACCCGCCAGAACGCACCACCGGACGCGGACCAGACTCCACACCGAACACCCGCGTCGAGGCGTTCCACACGTCACCGTTGCGGAAGTCCAGCACCCGCTCCTGACCCGACGCCAAGGCAGCGAACTGGTACGTGCCATCCGGGTGGACGATTGTCAACGCCGAGTGCGGACCGACCAGGGTCAGCGTGGGGGAGGCGTGCTCGTCGCCGTCATTGCTGATGCTGTTCGAGCCGTTCGACAGAGTGCGCGAGGCGGAGGTGTAGCGCAGGGGGTCGTCGGCCCGCAGGAACAGGTTGAACAGGCAGTAGTTCGGCGACAGCACCTGTGTGCGCAGGTCAACCCGGCGCACCGATGCGAGACGGCTCGGTCCACCGTTGCGCTCGTTCACGATGAACGTGCCGGCCTTGACGCGAGCCAGCCGGTCGCGGGTCGGCAGGAGGTCGTCGGTGTCGAGCGCCTCGATGGCGCCGACGAGCTCGATCGTGCGGCCTCCGAGCTGCGTGCTGCCCGTGACCGTGCCGTCGCCGGAGGGGTGCGCGAACGTCTCGGACACATCCGGCGGGGGAGAGTCCCACCAGCCCTTGATGTCGGTGAACGCCAGACCGCCGCCCGCAGACGTCGGCGCGAACCCGGTGGACTCGAACGTCAGTCCGGACAGTGTCACCAGCGGGTTGTTCATCGCCGAACCACCGCCTGGCCGTGAACGAACGAACGGACAGACGACTCGGTGCGCATCGCGAGCTCGTTCGCGTCGACGCCGTAGTTCTGGATCGTGACGGGCGGGAGCTGCCCAGCCGTGCCGGCCATGTCGGCGAGCTGCTGCTGGTTGTAGATCATCCCGGACTGGCCGGGAACGAACAGCTCGGGCTCGCGCTCACCCACGATGTAGGGGCGGCCCGCGACCACCGGTCCGCCGGATGCGCGGAAGTCGGGTCCGCCTGACCCCTCGATGCGGTAGCCACCGCCCGACAGCAGGCTGATGCCGTTGCCGGTAGCCGTCACGCCGATGCGCACGGTCTTGTCGGTCGGCAGCCCGGAGATGGCGTCCTGCAGGCCGTGGACGACGTCCTGGCCGTCGCGGAACTGCTGGGCGATGCCGAGTGCGCCCGCCTCCACGGCGGCGAGGTCGTCGTCGACGTCGGAGGAGAAGTCGCGGAAGTCGTCCGCGGCCCCCTCGAGCCGGTCACCGATGCCCGGGATCCAGCCGAACGCCGCGGCGGCACCGTCGAGCATGTTCTGGATGAACGTGCGGAACGAGTTCCAGACCGTGCGGAAGCTGCTCGTCATCCCCCAGACCATCATCGCGGCGCCCTCGCCGGCGTTGAGGAAGAAGTCCATCAGCGACAGCAGCGCCATCGCGGCGCCGTTGCCGAAGGCGATGATCGCGTCCTCGTTCTGGCTGATGAAGTCGACCAGCATCCGCAGCAGTGGTAGGCCGGTGTCCTGGAAGACGCCGAACAGCTGCGAGACGACCGGCAGCAGCGCCATGCCGACCTCGGTCTTCATGTTCTCGAACTCGGCCGTCACGCGAGCCTGCTGGCCGGCGAGCGTGTCCGACTCGCGTGCGAACGCGCCCTGAGCGTCGGCGGTCTGCTGCGTGAGCAGCGACAGGGTTGCCTGGACGTCGGCGTTGCGCTCTGCCTCGCCCGTCAGCCCCTCGAGGCCGAGCCTGGCCTTCTCGGCGTCGATGGCGGCCTGGGTGATGCTGACGCCGTAAGCCTCGATCGGGTCGCGCTCACCACGCAGCAGTGACGACAGGGCCGAGACGGCATCCGACGTCGAGCCGCCGAACTGGGCAGCCAGGTCCGCGCCGAGCCCGATGAGGTCACCGGTCTGGCCGGTGACGTCATCCATGTCCATGCCCATGTTCTTGAGCTGGGAACCGATGATCGTCGCGAGCTCGTTGTAGGAGTTCTGCGACAGGCCCAGATCCTCGGCGGCACCCTGCGCCCAGGCGTGGATCGTGTCGGCGTTCTCCTTGAAGACCGCGTCGACGCCGCCGAGCGACTGCTCGAGGTCGGATGCCGACGAGACCGCGTCGCTGATCCACTGCGTCACAGCCGAGGCGATCTGGGTCGCCCCGGCGGCGACGAATCCTGCGATCAGTCCGCCGGCCAGCCCCTTGCCGAGGCCGTCCATCTTGCCGCCGGCGGTCGCGCCGACCGCATCGGTGAGTTGCCCGCCACCCTGCTGGCCCGCCTGGGTGAACATGCCGCCCAGCTGGCCCGACAGCGACGAGGCGAAACCCTTAGCCGAGGGCAGGATGGACAGATAGGCGGAACCGACCTCAGCCACGGGTCACCACCTCTCGGTTAGTTCAGAGCGACCGGTGCAACGGACTGCAGAAGGTGCAAGGCGACCTCGCGGTCAACGACCGGCTCGGGTGCAGTAGCACGAGTCCCGGGGCGAGGGATCGGCTTGGGCGCCGGCCCTCGCGCCTCCTTCTTCGACATCGCCCAGAGCTCGGCTCGCTTGAGGTCGATGAGCGTTGCGAGGAAGTCCCGCTCGGGCGTCCACCACTCGTCCGGCGGTTCGCGTCGCTCCCGCTCGCCCGGAACGCGCAGGAGCGCCCGGTGGAAGGCCGTGCCTTCCGACGGCAGCCCAGCGAGCAGGCCACGGAAGCGTCGGGTCGTGATGCGACCCGCGACCCAGTCCCCGACAGACAGGCCGTAGTGGTGCTGCAGGTCGGCGTCTAGCGCCTCGCCGTGCTCTTGGACGAGCTCGGCGAGGCGGGAGCTTCCCCCACTTCGACCCCGGCGTTCGTCAGCCAGGCGGCGCGGAACTTGCCGATCCTGGCCGCCTTGTACCCGAGGAAGATCTGGGCGAGCTCACGGCCCGCCGGCTGCCACTGCCCGTCCGGGTCCCGCTTCTCGGCGATGACGGCGATGACGTCCGCGTAGCGTCCCTGGTCGAGTGCGACCTGCTGCCCGAGGGTCAGGTCGGCGGCGTGGGGGACGCGCCAGACCTGACCCTGCGCCCGGAACTCGTAGGGCGTCCGGGCCTCCTCGTCGGCGACGACGTCGAGGTCGAACATCAGCCCTCCGGCACCCAGTCGGACTTGAGCGTCGTGATCTCGCCGTAGGCGGTGATCGTGATCGGGTAGCCGGTGTAGTTGCCGTAGGTGGTCGTGCGGGTGCCTCGAGCGGTGATCTCGCCCTCGAACATGTGACGCTCGATCACCGGCTCGCCAGTGAGCTTGTCCGTCGCGACCTTGTCGACGATGAAGTTGCGACGACCAGCCGCGCGCGAAGGCGACCACTTGATCGCACCACTCTCGGCCTCGGCGCCGTAGTAGAACTCCGCGTTCTCCAGGCCGGTCTGCACCAGCGTCAGCGCGAAGGTCGCCTCACCGTCGGTGACCGGCTTGGCGAGCAGGTCGTTGTTCTGGAAAGCACGGACCGTGTTGGTCGAGGTCGAGTTGTCCTCGGCTAGGCCATCCGAGGACCAGTAGCCGGTGTGGCGGAACCCCGCGGCTGGGGCGCCCAGGCCGGTCGGGAAGGCGGTGCCCACCGGGGCCTCGTACAGGGCGCCCTTGATGTAGAACGCCGCCTCGTCGACGTCGAGACCGGCGTCGTAAGCAGGAACGGACATGACGGGTGCCTCCTCAGGCGGACAGAGCCGAACCGGTGAACACCAGCTCGACGGTCAGGTAGCGGTGCGGGCGCCCCGACTTCTCGGGGACAGGGAAGGGGCCGTTGGAGGCCGTGACTGCCACGACAGAACCGTGGCCGGGAGAGTCGTCCAGCAGTGCTGCGACGAGTTCGGCGAGGTCGGCACAATCGCCGGCATCCTGCGGGCGATTGCCCGACCAGACGTTGACGGCCAGGCGAACCGACTTCGAGAACAGCTGCCGAGATCCGCCGTCCTCGCGAACGGTGACGAGCCGCGTGGACTCGGGCCACGGATCGTCGGTCGACTCGTCAGGCGCTGAGCCGCGCACGTCCACGTCCTGCGCGAACGGCTCCGAGCGGCCACTGAGGCGGCTCGTCAGGTAGTTCACTCCCCACTGGGCTGGGTCGGCGTAGACGAGCGCTGGTCGCATCTGCGGCATCGTCAGCCTCGCAGTGCTCGAGCCAGATTGCCCGTGCGGGACTCCACGACCAGCGCGTGGGGCGCGGTGGCCGTCACCCGCTCGACAGCACGGTCGGTGGTGTCCGAGACGACGCCGATGGAGTCGCGGTACTCGCCAGTGCCGACCGGCGCTGACGCGCGCGCTCGGGCGGCGACCTCCTCGGCCTCACGGCGCAGCACCGCCCGGACACCTTCGGAGGTCAGCACCTCACGCATCCCTGCGCGGTTCAGCTTGATGTCGACGCGGCTCACGAGCCCTCCGTTCGTGTCAGACGGACCGTGGTGCCGGCGAGCTGCCCTGTGAACGGGTTGACCCAGACGCCCGGGTCGCCCTCGACCTCGTACTTGAGGCCGCGGACCTGGATCCGATCACCGCGGACGATGTCGGGCTTCGACTTGTAGAAGTAGAGCGTGGGGGTCGTCGAGGATGCGGCGCCGTCCGCCGTCAGCGACTCAGTCGCGTCGCCCGGGTCGAACCCAGCACCCTGCAGCTCAGTCGGAACGTCGTCGTAGACGGGCTGGTCGTAACGGTCCTCGCCGACCTTCTCGCGCCGGATACGGGTGACCGGCTCGCCGAACATCATGCTGGCGTCCAGACATCAGGGGCCGACCAGTGGCCCGGACCAACCCCCGCAGGAGCGGTATCCACCTCGAACGCCTTACCCGCGGTGCCGGCTTGGCAGATTGTCTGCAGGCCCTCGATTTCCGACGGCCACAGGCTGTACCCCGTGCGCTGACGGGTGTCCACTGACATCCCGAATGGACCGGCCTGCTGCTGGGAGAGCGCGCCGGCCCCCGCCTCCGCCCACCGCCGAACCGCGCCCACAAGAATCAGCTGGGCCTCGGCGAGCTGGTCGGCAGATGGCTCGGGGTCATCCGAGGCGAGGCACGGTGCAACTCGGGCTGCCTTCGCATTGGCCCCAGCGACCCACAGTGCCGCGAGTTCGTTCGTGCGCAGCTCAGTCGGCAGGTCGGTAACCATGATGATCGCCACGCGCCGACCTCACTTCTTCTTCGTGCGCGCCGCTGCTGTACGTCGGCGCTTGGGTCCCGCCTTGGGTTGCTCTGGTTCGGCCTGGCGGGAATAGCCGTAGCCCTCCCACACCCGCGCTTGCTCCTCGTCGTGGACGAGGATGGGCCGCGAATTGCCAGGCCGAACCAGAGCGATCATCAGGACGACTTGATCTCGACGAAGTGGTTCACGTCGCGGACGCGGAACCCGACCTCGATCTCGGCCCGGACGGCGAACATGTTCCGCTGCCACAGGTTGATCACGTTCGGGATGTCCACGCCCTCCGCCACCTCGACAGTGCCGTCCGTGATGGAGGCGTTGTCGCTGATGGAGATCTGGACGCCTTCGACGGTGCCGTAGACCGCCGAGCCCTGCCAGTCGCCGGCGAAGCCGGTCGTCCCGGACGGCATCGAGCCACGGGTCTTGTAGACCGGGGCACCGAACACCGAACCGACGGTGCGCTGGTTGGCCGGGTCGCTGATGAAGAACTGACGCCCGAGGGAGTCGGTCGCGGTCAGCAGCAGGCCGTGCAGCGCCGGGTTCGCGACCCAGCCGGTCAGGTCGCCGCCGGCGGCAGCGACCGTGTTGAGCACCGTGGCGAGGTCACCGAAGGTGCCGGTCGCGTCGACGGTCACGTTCGGCGCAGCGGTCAGCTGGTCGAAGTTGCCACCAGGAGCGGAACCGACCCCGTAGACCGTCTCGTCGAACTTCTTCGCCAGCGCGTAGGGCAGGCGACGAGCGAGCTCCCGGTACAGACCCGGCAGGTCGCGCCGGAACTGGTTCGAGAAGGGCTCGATGACGGCCAGGGTGTAGGCAGTCATCGTCTTGTTGGACAGGGTGGCGCGCGAGACCGGCTTCTCGTCCGTCTCCGCGACCCATCCGGCAGAGGCGTCACCCGTGATGAGCGGGATGTTGACGCCCTGACCGGGGAGGCTGATCTGGCGAGCCGCCCGCATGACAGCGGACTCCTCGACCAGGGCGCCCCAGATCTCGTCGGACACCGCCGGGGGGAGGTTGACCCCCGTGGTGCCCCTGTTGATGTCGACCATTGGTCGATTCCTTTCGGGGTTGGATCAGAGCTGGCCGCTGACGGCGGCTGCGAACTGATCGGCTGTGGATGGCGAGCCGCTGCTGTTGCGGCCCTGGTTGGGGTCCGGTCGTGGCGACCGGGGCTTCCCCGCGTCCTCTGCGCGAGCGGCGAGGCGCTCCGCCTGCTTGCCGAGCGTCTCCTCGTCGGAGCCCGTTAGGAACAGGTCGGCGTCCTCGTCGGAGATTCCGAACTTGCTGGCGACCTTGAACCTCAGCGCCTCACGCTGAGCGGTCGCGGCCTGCTGCTCGAGCTCCGCGATCCGGTCGGCAGCCTTCTGGGCCTCCGACTTTTGCGCATCCTCGATCTCGGCGAGACGCTTCGCAGCGTCTGCGTTGGCCTTCGCCTCGGTGCGGTACTTTGCGGCCTCTTGACGCAGCTTCGCCACGTAGTCGGCGTCGAACACCTTGGTCTCGTCGTTCGGGCTCTGCTCCGGCGCCTCCGGGGCGTTCTGCTCGGGTGCAGTCTCGACACTCTCGCTGGACATGGGTAACCCTCCTGGGGCTTGGAACACCCGCCATCTAGGCGGGGAGATCAGAACCGGTTCCGAACGGGACCGTCGCCAACGAAGGCGTAGACCCGCCGTCGAGACCGGGCTGTCGATTGCCGCGCTGACGCCATGTAGACATCGGCGGAGACTTCCTCTGCGCCGGGATCCCACGAGGGGTACGCCACGCAGCGGCAAGAGCCGTGAGAAGCGAAGGAAGCTGTGGAGCGCTTGTAGACCCCGCCTCGACCTTCGAGCATCTGGCAGAAGCCGCAGCCGCTGGCGTAGGACCGCGACGATCGCGTCTCTCGATGCCAGCCATAGGCGTCGGGGTCAGCGTTGGCCGAGTTCACGATCGTGTCCCAGCCGGGCTGTAGGACGTCCTTGCCGATGACGTTCAGCAGGTTGAGGAGCGCGTCGTCGGGGTTGCCGCCGTACAGGTGTGACACGGCGAACCGGACCTGAGCCTCGATCTTCTCCGTCGGTGCAGTCGGGGCCATGGTCGCCGCGAATGCTGTTCGGGCAGCCCCCTCGGTCTCGCGGAGGTCGTCGTACCAGTCCGCCGCCAGGGCGGCAGCCGAGGCCCCGAACTCGTCCGTCAGCGCCGGCATGATCATCAGCAGCGCGTCACGAGCGGCGTTGGCGTCCTCGACGTCCAGGTCCACCCAGAAGCCCCTCAGCGCCTCGCTCGCGAGCGCGACCAGCCCGACCTGGGCTGCCTTGTACTCGTCAAGCTGGGCTGACGTCGGCATTCCCAGCCGCCCGCTGGCCGATCGCCGCGAGCGCACTCACGTTCGACCGAGAGACCGCCCTCTGCTTATCCTTCGCCACCTGACGCTGCTCCGCCGGCGAAAGTCCCACGCGGTCATAGGTGACAGTCGAGTCCGTCGGCAGGATCGGGTTATCGCCCGACGTCAGCTTCAGTGCCTCGTCAGCCGCCGCAGCGCGGGTAGGTGTCGCGGCATCCCGCCAGCGAGTCGTCACCCGTGAGAACTCCGCAGGAACCGAACCGTCTCGCACCAGAACCGCTAGCCTGCCGACCTCCATCCATGCGCGCCCGAACGTCGCTTGCCGCCGCTCTGCCCGCTTAACCAGGCGAGCCTCGCCGGCGCGGATCGCGTCTGCGCTCGAGGGATTGTCGGTGTGGATGCCGAGATACGCACCCGGAATGCCTGCCTCTGCGGCCAGGAGCGTTGCGTAGCCGCGCACCTGATCCAGATACGGCGCCGGCGAGCTCGGTGAGAACTGCTTCACATCGGGAGCCGGGCCGTCGTCGTCGTTCGGCGGCAGCATCCAGACGCGACCCATAATCGCCGACCACTGTGAGATCGCGTTTCCCGAGTCGTCCTTGAACGAATCCTCGGGAATGTTCAAACCAACCCTCTGCGGAGCGTTGTAGAACTCCCGGTTGACCTCGAGCCCGAGAAGCGTGCGCGCCGCGGCATCCGTGTAGTAACGGACAGCCTTGGTGATCTCGCTCCGGCCAGCCTCACGCGAAGCGCGGATCCGGTTCGGCACCTTGACGATCGGCACCCGTCCGAGGTTGTGCTGGTCGCGGTCCGTCACAATCAGCACGCCGTTGCGCCGCTCGACCGAGATCGTCTCGTTGGGCAGGTACAGAGTCGCTGTGGCGATGCTCCCGCCTTCGTCCGTCGTACGCGTGAGTGCCGACGACACACGTCGAGAGCGCGCATCCCACATGGCCGTCATGCTCTGCGGCGAGAACGGAGTGACGAGCGGCGACGGTTCGCCTGCGGCTCCCGTACCAACCGCGACGAATGACGTCCCGAAGATCAGCGAATCCAGGTGGGCCATCCCCGACTCGACGTCCAGAGCGTTCGACGCGTAGACGTCATCCAGGCCGAACGAGTCGCCGTCAGACGCCCACCCGAGCCAATCCAAACGCTCCTCGAGGACGTCGACCACAGTGCCGCCCCAGCCGGCAACCACCGTCAGATTCTGCATCGAAGGCGGGATGCTGATTCCGAATTGCCGAGCAAGGAAGGAGCCCTCATAACGCTCGACGGCTTCCTTGTTCGCGGCGTTGTAGAGGCTCAGCCGCTTCGACAGCTCCTCGATGCGGCGAAACTCGTCATCGCTGAGGCCGCTCAGAGTAAGGAGGGGCGCCACGGTCACGAGAGCACCACCACCTTCCGCCTCGAGCCCTCACGAGCAGGCTTCTTCGTCATGGCCGCACCCACGCGAGCCTCGGTCACCGCAACGAGCGGTTGGATCTGGACGGACGGGTCGCGGCGGTCATAGCCCCAGCCGCCGGCGGTACCGATCGCCCTCTTCCTGGCCCCCTCGCGGGCGGCGTTCAGCGACTCTTGGTCAGCGTGGGTCAGCCGTCCACTCTCGACTTCCGAGAGGATCAGTCCGCACCCCTTTGCCATATCCGAGGCGGTGCCTACGTGGACCTTCACGCCTCGCTGGCGCAGCAGCGGGACCATCGACGAGGCCGGAGACTGCCCGTCAATCACCACGAGCAGGCGGCGGCCAGCAGCAGACACGATCCACTCAACGGCCGCCTGCTCGTCGGAGCCAGACCACACCTCCTCGATGTGAGCCGACTCGTCCACCTGCCAGCAGGCGCCAACCGAGATCGCTCGACCGTGCGACATGTCGACGCCGAGCGCATCAGGCTTGACAGAATCCGTCGGTCCGACGTCGATCGCATCGGACCACAGTGCGCCGTTGATCGGCGAGAACTGCTTGACCAGCTCGTCCCAGATGCCGCGAGCCTCCCGGTTCCAGGCATCCTCGTTCTTGAGCTTCTTCCGCAGACGGAGCAATGCACGGTGAGTGGTGCGGTGCGGGTAGGACGGGTTCGCCCTGCGCAACTGATCGGGGTCCATCGCATCGGTGCCTCGATCTGCCGAGGTCTCGATGTAGAGGGTGGCGTCAGACTCGCCATCCAGAGCTTCCTGCCGAAGCAGAGTGAAGAACTCGCCTGGGTCGCGCGGTCGCGGCGGTGTTCCCATCACGAAGAACAACGGGTTCGGGGCCGTGTTCTGGGTCGCGCCGAGATCCTCAAGCGTCGACTCCGGGAGGATCTGACCTTCGTCGCAGACCAAGATGTCGACGCCCGCGAAGCCTCGTCCGAAGCCGGACTCTCGAGCTCCGAACAGGATGCGCGAGTCGTTGTTGAAGTGGATCGCCTCGTCGCCCTTGCCGTGCAACACCTGCCGCACGTGAGCGGCCACACGAGGCCGCTTTGCCATGCCGTCGAACTGATCAAACGTCTCCCGCGCCGTCGTCTTCCGGTGCGCCGTCCAGATCACCGTCAGGCCAGGCTTGAGCAGGCACAGGGCGAAGATGATGCAGGCAATCAGGTACGTCTTGCCAGCCTGCCGCGGGATGCTGATGCACGTCGTGTCCGCCGCATAGGTGCCATCGGCCCGCTTCGACAGAATGAGCCGACCGGCGCCGTCCTGCCAGCCGTCGAAGCCCCAGCCGAGCCGACGGCATGTCTCACGAACCGAAGGCCACTCCGTGGAGACGATCTCGTCGGGCGCCACCACATGTCGAGCAACGGCCGACAGTGGCCGACGGTCAGTAGCCGGTGCCGTCCCAGGTTTCGTCATCGACATTCGCGACCACCGAGTGGTCCTCGTCCTCAGACACCAAGATCGCCTCGACTTCGCGCCCAATCTCGAGCTGCCGCCGAGACAGGGCCGCGAGGTCGCGCGCGGGGGTGTTGGGGTCATCCATCGCTCGCGCAATGCGGCGTCGCATCGCCTTCAACTCTTCCAGCCGGCTCCCACGCTCAGCCGCCTCGAGGATCGAGAGCTTCTGCGGGGTCTCGTCGCTGCTGACTGCACGGAGGTGCGGCAATGGTCCGCCTCCTGCCGTTGGAAAAACGAGATGGGGGGTAACCGCCTATACCGGGAGGTGCGGGCGGGGCGAGTGCGAGGGGACGCCCCCCACCCATCACCACCATCGACGAGGCGTCACCCACTCGACGGGACCGAGATCCGCAACTCGGTGCCACTTCTCCCGGTTGCATCGTCTGTGCGCTGCCTGCTTGTTGCTCAGGGCGTCATCACCACCCGCCGCGATCGGGACGATGTGGTCGACCTCGAAGCTGCCAGGGTCAGGACTCTTGAGCGCGTAGTCGATGGGCTCGCCGCAGATGCCGCAGTCTGGCTTGCCTCGGCTAATCGCGGCGCGGTGCTGGTCGCGGGTGGTGGTGTTACGCGCGACCATGGCGATCACCCCGCCCGATGCTCACGCCCCGAGTCCCTACGGATGCTGGCGGGCGGCCGGTCGGGCGGGGGAGTCTGGACATGAAGATGCCGCCCGACCCGTCCCCGGGTGAGCGGCACCAACTTGACGCTTCACAGTCAAGCACATCTGACCGCGTTTCGGTACTGTTCGCGCCGCTTCGTTTCGGCGTGTCTAGGAAACGATCGCTGCCATGAGGTTCTTCGCGGCAGCCGGGTCGATGACGGTTCGCTTCAGGCGGCGGAACCCTGCCGGCGTGAGCACGTGCGCCGAGTCGGCGCTGCAGGTCAGGTCCGGCTGGAAGCCCATGCCGTCGAACACCCACGCCGTGTAGTGGCCTGGACATGGGACTCGGGCGCCCTGGTCGTCGGTTCCGTGCTCCACGCAGGCGATGCCGGGGTCGTAACGCCGCCCTCCGTTGGGGTAGGCGGCGCGGCGCAGGTCTCGCCGCAGCCGGTGAGCGTCTGCGCTGATGCTGATGCACACGCCCTGGTCGTAGTTGCGGGTCAGCCAGCGCGAGTGCTTGGCGAGGAAGTGGGCGAGGTCGGGGAGGTGCTCGAGGTCGAAGCTCGGCGCGGTCAGCGTGCTGGCCTCCTCGACAATCACGTGCACCCAGTAGGCGAGCGTGTTGAGGGCGTCCCTACGGGCGTCGGCGACGGTCTCGTTCAACGGCAGACCGATGGTCCTGGACTTGCTGACCTTCTCGCCATGGACCTCGGGGCTGCGCAGCGCCTCGGTGACGTCGGGCCATAAGTCGGCGATGTCGCGCAGGTTCTCGCTCACCCGCTGCTCGCACACCTCGCACAGCGGCCACCCGTTCGCGCGACGCGGTCCGCCGTGGTCGTCTGGTCGGCAGCGCTCGCCCTGGCAAAGCTCACTCATCCCTCGCCCCTCTCGCCCTCGTTCCCGTCCTGCTGGTCCATCCGCCCACCCGGCTCCTGTTCGGCCCGCAGATCGGCGCTGACGGCCTCCTGTGGGGTCGCTACGCCCGTCCTGCCGCGGTGGTGGCGGCCGTAGAGGGTCATCGGTCCTCCAGCGGTCGCGCGTCGTCACAGTCGAGCCACCCGTCGACGTCGAGGTGGGTCCAGCCGACGACGACGAGCCAGGCGATGCGGTTGCCGCAGTTGGCGCAGGTATTCATCGGGTCGCCTCTCGCCAGCGCCGATACCAGACAGCGGCCTTGTGGTCGGAGGTGGCGAAGCGGTCATCGAGCTGACGGAGCGCATCGTCACGTTCCGCGGTCAGGCTCTTGATCGTCTCCACCTGATCGGCCATCACGGTCTCGTCCCGAGTGAGGATGGCCCGCAGTTGGGTGATCAGCGCGTCCCGTTCCCGCAGCGCTGCCACGAGCGCCGGGACGCCCTCACGCGCCCAGGCGATGAACTTCGCGTCACAAAACAGGTCCGCCTCGCCGATCCAAGGCTCAGCGTTTGCGCCGGCAATGTACGTCCCGGCCATGCCGGGGTGAGCGATCCACGGCCCACTCGTCGCCGCCCCTACCAGCGCCTCAGCCTCGCGGATCAGGTCGTCGTCAGCCACGGCGATCCACCTCCTGCTGCGCGATCCAAGCCAGCGTCTGCGCACTCATCGGCGTCCGCTCGTAGGTGTCGTGGATGTGATGCGCCGCTGCCAGATCGGGCGCAATCACCAGCACGCGCCCGTCGGCCATCTGCACCCACCCCAGCCGACCGGGCTCCTCGTGCCCGCAGCAGGACGCGACCGTGACCTGCCCTCCGTCGTTCAGGGCGGTCACGAGCGGGGCGAGGCACGGGTCGCACCAGATGCCGTCGCGGATGGTCACCATTGCGGCCTCGCGGTTGCTGTGCTCACACATCGGCCCGCTCCGTCCACGACTCGGCGGCGGCGATGGCGTCAGCGCGAGACACGACCACTTCGCCGGGCGCCTGATCGCTGCCGTCGAGCTGCCAGGCGTAGATGCGGCCCAGCGCCACCGCGATGCCCTTCCGCGCGACCTCCACACCCTCAGCGCGAGCCTCGGCCTTTGCCTTCGCGAACCACTCGTGAAGATCGGCCGCGTTGAAGTGTCCACACTGGGAGCACTGCCCGATGAACGGCATCGGGGTGTCGCCTTGGTGGTGGAAGATCCAGTGGTGATTGCATGGCTCTGGGGCCGTGGCCTGCTCGTTCATCACATGCCTCCTTCCTGACGCTCTCGCGCCTGCTTGATCTCGTCGGCGCGGTAGGGGTTGTGCGGCTCGCGCACGAGCCCTCGAGCGGCGTCCTGGGCGTCGCTGTACCCGCACACGTGCCCCTCCTCCCACGCCTTCTCCGCGCCCCGCTGCTCGGCCTCGGCGGTGTGGGCGGCGAGCCAGCGGTCGAAGCAGTCGATACGCCACGCGACAGCCTCGGAGTGGTCGCCCTGTCCGAGCGCGTAGACCGAACGCACCTGGTCGGTGGTTGGCGCGAACTCGTCGTGGTAGGGGCAGCAGTCACTCACTCTCCCCGCCTCCCCGCTCGCAACATGGCGGTGACATCGGCATTGGACATCGGCGTGATCTCTCTGCTCGCAGGGGTGGGGGTGTTGTCGGGGAACCGTGAACGTGCGTGGCTTCCGTCGTGGCCGGCGATCAGGCAGCAGCGGTGGCGGCCCAGGGGTGAGGACCAGGTCGCGGGGCAGCGGGGCGTACTCATCGGTCCTCCTCGGGCCGCTCGTTGGTCATCCAGGGCAAGAACTGATCCGTGAAGACCAGCCGCAGCGTGTGGTGCTTCGTGGGCGACTTCTTGGCGTCCCGCATGAACGAGTGCGCGAACACGAACTCGGAGCTGTCATCGACGAGCACCCCGGAGTCCACGACGCCGTCGATCGCGGCCTTCGCGGTCGGCCACGCGTTCGGCGGGTCGGCCTTCACGCGCGTCGGGTAGCCCACGAAGATCGCGATGTGCGCCTGGGTCATCGGGGTCAGTCCGGCGTTACGCGCTTCGATCTCGGCCATCCGACGAACCGCTGCGACCCTGCCCATGACGGCGCGACGGTCCTTGCGGTCGTTGGACGACATCCAGAGCGCGTTGGGGATCTCGAGGAGCAGGGTGTTGGTCATGACGCCTCCAGTGCGTCCGAGGGTGACCAGCGCCCGCCTCGGGGCCGGTAGTCGAGATCCGTCCACGGCCAGTCGCCGCCACGGCGCATCTGGTACGGGATCGCACGGTCGTCCTCACGGTCGCCACGCCAGCGCTTGACGTTGACGACCGAGGGCTTGTCGCCTGCCTGCAGCATCGTCGTGTCCCACGCGAGCCCGAGCCCAAACTCCGGCCACCCCAGTAGTGCCGACGAGCCGCGCGGGCTCATGTTCCGCTCGCCGTCCCCGCCGACCGCCTTGCCCGCATGTGCCTCCATGAGCAGGCACACGCCTCGCTCGCGCAGGTTGTCGAGTGCCGCGATGACCTGCGCCGCGTCATCCTCGGCGTTCAGGCCGCGCGGGGTGAGCTTGTAGAGCGGGCCGATCAGGAGGATGTCGGTCGGGTGCTGGTCCAGGATCGCGTGCACCGTCCCGAGGTCGCGCTCGGTGGTGATGTTCAACCGGCCGGTGCACAGCAGCCGGATCGACTCGCCAGGGTCAGCGGCGCCGACCATCGCGGCCTTGTGGACCAGCGGGCGAACCTTGCGCCGCCACTGCCGTTCGGTGTTCTCGGTGTCGATCACAGTCACACGCACCGGATCGACCCGCTCGGCGTGCCGGGTGGGATGGATGCCGGCAGCGGCCAGGACGGCGATCTGCCGCAGCCACGTGCTCTTGCCGAGCCCCTCGCCGCCTGTGAGCACCAGACGATCCATGCGCTCGAGCAGGCCGGGGATGACCCAGTCGTAGGAGTCCTCGACCGCCAGCACCTCAGCCAGCGTCGGCACCGTCGTCGTCGTGACGTACTCCGACGCGATCGACTCGATCTCGCTGCGCGCCACGGACAGCTTCTCCGCGGCGGGCATGTCGGTCCGCTGCGCCAACTGCGCGAGCCGTGTCGACGTCGACAGCAGCCGTCGAGACTGTCCCGCTTCGGCGACCTGCTTGGCGTAGAAGGCCACGTTCGAACTGGTCGGGGTCGCCTCCATGAACGCGTGCAGGTCGGCCGCGGACCGCAACGACCTGGAGAGCGCTTCGTCCGCCTTCACGGCTGGCCAGAGCGTCAGCGGGTCGATCGGGTCGCCGATCGCGTGCCGCCCCGTCATGAGCGTGAACAGGCCGCCCAGGACAACGCTGCCGAAGTCTCCCGGCGCGCAGTTCTCGCGCGCCGCTCGGATGGCTGCGTGTCGTCCCTCTGCTTCGTCGAGGAGGATCGCGCCGATGACGGCGCGCTCGGCCTCGAGGCTGCTGATGTGGTCGCTCACTGGAACATCCACTGATCGACGGAGGGCTGGTTGGTGCGCTGTCGAGCCGGTCGGTCACGCTGGGCGTACTCGGCGGCCTTGATGAGCCACTGTGTGAACGCGGCGTTCCAGCTCTTGGAGGTGCGGCCCTTGTCCTCAGCGTGGGTGCGGAACTTGATGACCTCGCGGTCGATGTCGACGCCGGCCTCGCGAGCTCGCTGCTGGTGCTCGTCGGTTGGTCGCCAGGATGCTGGGAGGCGGGTAGCGCGCTTGGCCTCGACGGCCTGCGCTCCCGCGTTAGCGGGCTCCACAGAACTCGTAGAGTTCTGTGTAAGGGTCGGGTCGGGTCGGGTCGGGTCGGGTAGAGCGGACGCGGACCGGACATCTTTCGGACTCTCCTCGGACTCCGCACGGAGTCCGCTCGGAGTCCGCTCGGACACATCGCGGACAGAATCATCAGAACCGCGCCGTTTCGCGGCTCGCGCCCTGGCCTTCCGCTCCGCATCCTCCGCTCGGCGAGTCTCCACCGCGTCCTTGCTGGGTTGCCTCTCAGCCCAGTTGACGAACGCGTAACCGCCGTCTGAGACCGTCCACAGACCCGCCTCAACCAGCCGTGAGGCCGACTTGGAACGGCTTCCGGCGAGCATCTGCACGATCGACGTCGGGATGAACCCGTCGCTGAGCTGCTGCGCGCACCACGACCCGGCCCGCACCCACAGACCCATCGCCTCGTTGCCGGCGGCCATGACCTTCGGGTGCGTCGACAGGCTGTCGTCCACCTTGAACCAGACCATCAGGCGCGCACCTCCTCTCTGTCTCGTGCCTGCTCGAGCCGCTCCCGAACCTCGTCCTCGGTCATGCCCCAGGCTTCGGCGAGGGCTGCGTGCAGGCAGCTGCCGACCTGGGTGGGGGCGGTCATGCTGCGGCTCTCTGGGTCTGCGTCCAGGCAAGGAAACGCCGAGCGGCTTCTGCGGCCTGCTGAGGGACAACGCCGTTCCCCAGCGCCTTGAGTTGAGCGTTCCTCGCCGTCGATGGCTTGAACGCCCGCGCCTTCTTCCCCTCGACTTCGGCGGAGTCCTGCCAGATAGCCGGGTCAGTGACCCATTCCGCCGGCAGGCCCATCATCCACTCGACGAACGCGGGGGACAGGCGGTGTGCGCCACCTTTGCCGGTCGGCTCAGTGGGTGCTGGCGCTGGTCGAGTGAGGGTTTCCCAGCGGGCGATGGCGGGGGCGTAGTCGCCGTAGCGGTCGAGGTGGCCGGCCTTCGCCATACCGTTCAGCAGGAGTTCGTCACCTCGAGAACCACCGCGCCGGTCGTGTCCACCCATCGCGTCAGCCACCGACGGGGTCGGCATGAGATGAGCGGCGTCGGTGAGGGTGAGCCCAGCGCGGGCATTCGCTTCATCGCTGCGATTGCCAGTGACGCCCCTCACGCCTGTTGCGTCGAGGGCACGTGGCGTTGGCAGCATCCGCAGCGCCTCGACGTGGAGGCTCGGGCCGTGGCCGTTGCCATTGCCGTGAGCGACGCGCATCTTGGCCGTCCAGGCGTCCCACTCGTCGGGCGTGTACGCCTTGCCCATGTCGTTGACCGCAGGGGTAGGCAGCAAGTGCTCGACCTCGTCAGCCAGCGTCGGCCCGTGCCCCCCGGCCTTGCGCTTGTCGGGGTGCTGCGAGCCGCCGTTCACTGCCAGTTGGGCGGTGGGGGTGCGGAGAAGATTGCCCGCAGTCCAGGGTCCTTCCGGCGCAGGTCGCCTGGGGATGTCCCCTTCGCGTCCGTCGTGAGTGGCGTCGGCAGTAGCGCCGCCATCTCCGCGGTCGAACCACCCCGGGTCGCCCGCGGTGTCGGCAGGCCAGGCGAAGATGAAGACCCGGAACCGTCCGTGCGGGGCTCCGATGTTGGCAGCTCGTAGGCCACACCACCACGCGTCGTACCCGATGTCGGCCAGGTCTGCGAGTACGGCTCCAAGTGCCCGCATAGGACGACCGGCGTTGCCGTCTCCCACACACCACGGGCAGGGTTCCACTGAGCTATCGGCGTCGGCACTGAGCAGGCCCCTGACGTTCTCGGCGACGACGAGTCGCGGTCGGATGGTGGCGATGGCGTCCCGCATGTAGGACCACAGGCCGGTGCGGGTATCGGACTTGAGGCCGCGCCGTGCGCCGGCGTGGGAGACGTCCTGGCAGGGGAAGCCACCGGTGATGACATCGACGGGCTCGACGGAGGTCCAGTCGATGCTGGTGATGTCGCCGTGGTTCGGGACGTCGGGATAGCGGTGAGCGAGGATGCGCGAGGGGTGCTTGTCGAACTCGGAGAACCAGGCAGGCTCGCCGCCGAGGACCGAGGTGACGCCCATCTCGAGACCGCCGTAACCGGCGAACAGGGATCCGATCTTCACGACGCCTCCCCATGCAGGTCCGCCAGCAACGCCAGCTGCGCACTGGCGGTCGGTGCGTCGACGTCGGCGAGCTCGCAGTCCTGTCGACCACATCGGGAGCACTCGCGCCAGGTGAAGCGGGGCGCGTCGACGACGGCGCGGTACTGGGCCTCGGAGAGTCCTTGGGCGTTGAAGATGAGCTGGCTGTAGGTGCCCCATCGGTGGGGCCGATCGAGCGCGGCGGCGACCTTGGCGCGATCCTCTTCCGTCAGCTCGACATCGGCCCAGGGGTCGCCGTTGCCATAGGCGCGAGGCCGCTGCGTGCGGGTCGCCATCACTGCTCCCACCCTGGGATGCTGGCGGGCTCCTCGGCAGGGGAGTCCTGCTGCTTGAGTGCGTCGATGACGGTGGACGCCTGCGCCTTGGTGAGGTCCTTGGTGGACTCGATGGGGGTGCCGAGAAGGGTGCTGATGGTGGTGAGCGCGACGTCACGCTCGGTGATGCCCTGCTCCTTGAGTGAGGCGTGAAGGGCTCTCATCTGGGCGTCGGTGATGCCCGCCGTTGGTCGCTGCGCCTCGCGGGCTGGTGGTGGGGTGATCGGAGCGGACTCGGGCAGGTGGCCCTGCTCGAGCTCTTCCTTCGACCACAGGTCCAGGGCGACCCCGAATCGCATAGCGGCGTTGCGGAGGGCGTCGCCGATGATCTCCTTGGCGTTCTTCCCGTCGCCCACGCCGACGCGCGTAGTTCCCGCGACGGTGAGACGGATCCAGAGGTTGCCCGCCCGGTCAAGCGCCGGGAGGCCGTGCTCGTCGAGCGCGAACGGCTCCCACGACCACTCCGGGTCGATGGCGAGGAGTCTGTCGGTGACGGCGGCGTGGCCGACGTAGTCGAGCTGAGTGCCGCCCTTGGGCAGCTTGCCGATGGCGGACTTGGGGAACGGCTTGCGTAGTTCCGCTGCCTGTTCGGGGGTCATACCGCGCTCCAATGCGGGTCGTCTTCGAGGGTGGTGAGCCCGTCGCACGTGTCGCACCAACGGCACTCGTCGCAGGTGCCGTCCAGGTGCAGGGATGCGGGCTTGTGGTGGTGACCGGGGATGTGGACCGGTGGGTCGGGGGTCACGTTCCGACCTCCATTCGCAGCTCGGCGTCGGGGTCGGAGGCGAGGCGCTCGGCGTACTTCTCGGCGAGCTCGCGGGTGCGGAACCGGGCGTCGGAGGTGAGTCCGTGGGGGCTGCGGACGGCGTAGGGCTTCGTGGTGTGCTTGGGCCGCTCGGGCTCGACCACGGTCCAGGCGGTCATGGCGTCCCCGTTTCGATCCCCTGAGCCGCGGCGACGATGGCGAGCCCCCACGCGGCGGCGATCAGAACGACCGCACCGACGATGCCGGGAACCCAGGAGCGGCGGTCGCGCAGGCCCAGGTCGGTGTGGTCGACAGGTCTGATGTGGCGGTCACTCATGGCTCGTTCCTCTCGGTGAGAATCTGCTTCTCGACGGCGTTGAGCACGTCGATCTGATGCCGCCAGGAAGCCGCTGCAGCACCCGTGGACAGGGCCATGCGGGCGGCGTAGATGGCGCGGTGGGAGCGGATGACGTCGACCACGTCGCGGCCTTCCTTGGCTGCGGCGGCGTACATGCCGACCGTGGCGAGGGCGACCTCGTCGGTGTCGACCGGTGTGGGGAGGGCGGTCACGACAGCACCTCCTGTCCAAGCAGCACGGCTCGGGCTATCGCTTCGGAGAGCGAGGCGGGGCGCTTCCAGGCGCTCACGACAGTGGTGTGCTCTGAGCACTTGGGGCAGAGGATGCGCGCCCAGATGTTGGGCTCGTGACGCACCTGTTGCCAGTCCGGATGAACTTCGACCGACCAAATGGTGTAGGGCGTGCCAGCAGCAACGAAGACTCCGCACCACTGACACCGATCGGAACGAGGCTTGAAGACCCGGGCACCCGGACGCGGGGTCGGGGTCGCCTGCGAGCTGGGGGCGGTCATGAGGTGGCCTCCTGGGTGATGTCGAATCCGCCGAGCGCGAGGAGAGCCTTCGCGTCGGCGTGGTTGGTTGAGACGGGGATCCAGCACGCGGGGCATGGAGAGCCGTCAAGCGGTACGGGAGCGCTGCAGAAGCGGCAAGGCGCACCCGGGGCCTCGGGCTTCTTGGACGGACATGGGTGGCTCGTGTGCGGAGGGCCGAAATCGCACGCGGCGGAACTTGCGCCGACCATCAGGACACCCGCCTCCTAATGGCTGGGGTGGCGCCATAGGCGCGCTCCCACCAGACAGACAGCAGTTCGCTGGGGGCCGCGTCGAACGACGCGGCGGACCGGCCGAGCCGCCTGGCCACCATGTGGGTGGTCCCCGCGCCGCCGAAGGGATCGAGCACCAGGTCGCCGGGGTCCGATGTCGCTTCGAGACAGCGCTCGACCAACTCCTCGGGGAATGAAGCTGGACCCGCAGCCTCGCGTCGTGGAGCGATAGGCCAGACCGAGCGGTGCTGGTCCATGTATGGCGTCCTGCGAGACTTCACTCCCTGGCGGCTCTTGGCGAGCAGGAACAGGTACTCGTGGGACCGGGCGGGGCGGTCGGGGGCGTTTTCGGACATGCCCCAGGGCTTGTGCCAGATGACGTCGCATCTGAGCCACCAGCCTGCGTTCTGTGCGATGGCTGCCATCTGCCACGGGAGGCCCATCAAGTCCTTGTCCTTGAAGCCGGGCTGCTGTGACGAGTAGCGGACCAACCCCAGGTCGCGGTGATCGGCCCAGCTGCGACGAATGGAGGTGTTGGTGTGCCCGACGCCGCCCTGATGTGCGGACGGGCGGATGGCCGCGCGGGTGTTGTAGGTGTCGCCAACGTTGAGCCACCACGTACCGCTATCCGTGGTCACACGAAGCACTTCGAGACAGACCTGGCGCCACCAGTCCAGGTACTCGACGTATGAGCGCTCGACGCCCGACTGGGATTCGTAGCCGTAGTCACGCTGGCCCCAGTACGGAGGGCTGGTCACCGTGGTCTGCACGGTCCCGTCGACCAGCGGCAGATCCTCAGCCCGAGTGTTGCCGATGACCACCGATGGCCCGCTCATGATGGCGTCACCACCGGTTCGCGGACGATGGTTCCGTGGACGTCGACCTCTCGGAACCCGTGGGCCTCGAAGTGTGCGTTCAGTGCTTGGTTGTCGCGCGGGTTGAAGCCGCAGACGCAGCAAGGCCACTCACCGCGCACGAACCTGCGAAAGTCAGAGCCGTGCTCCCGGTTCTGCGCCCCCTGGCCGGCCCCGACGCCGCTCATCGCCGCGCCCCGATCCGACGCACCCACAGCAGGAGCACACCGAGGACGAACGCCACGGCAGCGATCGCGAGACCACCACGGACGACCTCGCCGTGAGCACCCGTCTCCGGCAGCCCCTCCGACTGAGCCTGCACCGGCACGTCGGGGGTGATGATCCGCTCGGCCGACGTCGGGGTGCCGATGTCGGGCGTGGGCTCCGTGGACGGCTCGACGGGTGTCGTGGGCTCGGGGGTGGTCGGCTCCGGCTCGACGGGCGTCGTCGGCTCGGGCTCGCTCGGAGTGTCCGTGGGAGGTTCGGTGACCGGCGGCTCCGTCGTCGGAGGTTCGGTCGGAGGCTCCGTAGTCGGCGGCTCCTCGGAGGGCGGCTCCGCCACCGGGGGAGTCGTCTCCTCCGGCTCGCACGCCTCCAGCTCGCCCGGGTTCAGGTCACGGGTGAACGTCTCCACCAGCACCCACTCGCCGAACTCGCCCAGGTGCCAGGTGTTGTCCTCGCCGAGGTAGTAGCCCGCCTGACGCTCGAACCGCTGCACGACCACGTGGTTCGCGTCGCAGTCCACGGTGTCGGAGAACTGCTCCTCGACCTCGTTCTTAGGCTGCGGGGGAGTCGTGGGCGGGGTGGTCGTGGGTGGCTCGGTCGTGGGTGGCTCCGACGTCGGCGGCTCCGTCACGCACGCGCTGGACGAGCCGACCGCCGTGAACGTCCACCCCTTCTTGCCCTTGGGGTCGTCGTGGGCGAACACTCGCACCGACCACTCGTGAGGCTTGGTCGGGTCCAGCGGGAACGTCTGCGCGAAGTCCGTGCGGAAGTTCTGCGTCAGGACCGTTGCGCCGTCGATCGTCACGGCGACGCTGTTCGGCTGGGCCCCGTTGTAGGACGCGAGCTTGACGGTCAGGGAGTCGCAGGTGCCGGAGACGGTCGGGGTGTGCGCGTCGGCTCGGGTGGCGGCGAGGATGGTGAGGGCGACGACGGCGACAGCAATCAGGACCGCGCCGGCGATGAGGCCGAACGCGTGGGATGCGCGAGACTCTCCACCGAACGTCGGAGTGCGATCGCGGGCTGCCCACATGGCGTCCATCCGGTCCTCGGCGCGGCGACGCTCCTGCGCGGCCAGGGCCTCGTCGTAGGTGGGGGTGGTCATGACGCCACCTCGTAGCCAGCGCCGTGCAACGCCTCGACGTGACTGAGGGTGCCCCGCGTGGATCCAGGAAGCTCCCCCCAGTCGGTCACCGAGCCGTCGCTGTTGGCCGGGAAGATGTACGTCTCTGGCCCCGTGTACGGGGCCACGGTGGCCGACACAGCCACCAGCGCACTGCCCTCGAGCGGCGGGTCCAGCCTGTAGAGGCTGGCGTCGCCGTAGAAGCCAGAAAGATGCGCCCTGACGAGCGTCGCTGTTCCGGTCGAACGGTCCATCGATTGAGTCCTTCGTGAGTTGTGGCTACCCCTGTACCTTGCGGGGTGGGGTTCGCCCTTCTTGTTGACACCCGGTGGCCGTGCTCTGTGCAGGAGGGCGGCCACCGGGGGACTAGGCGGACTCGTCGAGTCGTGGGTGCCTACGGGCGATCAGGTACGCGTCGACTCGACCCGCGCCCCCGTAGTTGAGGACCTTGTTGAACACAGGCAGCTCGTCCCTGATCGCTTGCGCCTCGGCACGCTCGGCCTCGGCGCGGGAGTCGAACCACTCGCCCGTGTGAGTGGCCGCGTACTGGACCCACGCCGCGTGCTTGCTGTGCGACCGGAACCTCGCTTCGAGGTCGCGCGTGATGCCGACGTAGAGCAGCACCCCATCGGCGTCGTAGTGGCGGTAGAGCGCCGTCCTGTCGGTTGTCGAACTGCTACGCACGCGCGCCGTGGGGCGGTGGTGGTCCCGCACGGGCATCAGGTTGTGGATCAGCGCCCACCGCGCCCGGTTCGGACGGTCGAAGTCCTCAAGCAACGTCTCGTAGAACTTGGCGAGAGCCTGACCGGGGTAGGGCGCCTCGCGCAGCCGCTTGGCGATCAGGTTGAGAACGGCCTGCGCTGCACGCTCCGAGTGCTGGCGGTGACAGAAGGGCCAGTCCCTCGAGGCTGGGCGCGTGCACTTGAGTCCGTTGCCCATCTGCGCGATGCATCCGCTGCGGGTGTCGGACCAGGTGACGTCAGGTCGGAACGCGCGATCGAGAATGCCCACGCTCGGGTCGGTGTCGACGTTCGACCAGAAGTCCTCCGTGTCGAGGTCGAGGTAGAAGCGCTCGTCCCACGCTGGCCGCAGGTTCACGCGGACCGCCTCCGCTTCGGGCGAGAGCGACCGAGATTCTCCGCAGCAGGGATGCGATGCCGGGCTGCGTAGTCGTCGAGGTCGGCGTCGGTGAACCGGATGAAGCGGTTGTGCCAGCGCTGGTGTGAGATCTCGCCGTTGCGGACCCACTCGTAGAGCGTCTCTGGCTTGATGCTGAGCTTCGCCGCCGCCTCGTCGACTGTCATGTAGGTGGTCGACATCAAGCCACCGCCCCTCGCTGCGGCGGAACGTCACGCGTGACGGTAGACACCGTGGGCATGAAGAGTGCTTCGGCGGGCACGTTGAGCACCCTCGCGATCGACTTGGCCCGCTTGTCGGGAACATTCTTGACCTTGCCCGACAAGTAGTTGTGGATCGTCCCGTGCGAGCAGCCCACCTTCTCGCCGAGCGAGCGCGTGGACTCGTCGCGGAAGCTCATGTACGAGGCCAGGGCATCGGGGCTGATCAGCCGCACGTCCCACCTCCTCACCGTGACCCGCATGGGGTCCTCTCTCGTTGGTCCTGTTGTATCGGTGACTACCGACAGGCTTGACAGTAGACGGCGCTGTCTAACCTGTCAACCCGTCGAGACCGCGAGTTCTCGGCGCGTTTGCAAGTCACACGTGTGGAACTACTTGACGCCCTGTCAAACACGCGGTTAGACACCGCGGCCCAGCCGAGTGGATGGTGTGTCTGTGAGCAGTAGGCGAACCCCGGCATGGGAGCGGCTGATGGCTGCTCGTGGGCTGACGTCGTACAGGCGATTGGGCGAGAAGGCGAAGATCTCCCACGAGGCGGTCAGGCGCGTCGTTCTGGGCATGACCTCAGACGATGCGTCGATCGAGGCCGTTGCTCGAGCGCTCAGCGTCGATGTCGAGCTCGTCCGCGAAATGCGCGGAGAGCCGGCGGTCGACCCTGGTCGATGGAGCCCTCCGCCCGGTTCGCGACTACTCACCGACGACGAGCGGGCTGCCCTGTCCCGACTCATCGGCGTCATGGTCGCGGGGCGTCAACGAAAGGACGGTGAGGGCGATGACCAACTCGGTGCCCCCGCCATTACCCAGCCCGGCCCGGGGGGCGCACCCGGGCACTTGAGTCTCGTCCAGGACGACCCCTTGGCGATCAAGCACCCGCCGGCCGATGGTTGGACTAAACAGACGCAGCACCACCTCGACGTCGAGCACGACGTCGACGGCAACGAGATCGCCGACGCAGCCCGGGCTGGCGAGCCTGACGCGGCGCCCGATACGACCACTGGTCAGGGAAGCCAAGACGACGGAGGCATGGAGCCCTCCTGAGCCGATGTCACACCCGCCCCCTACGGTCGGGCTGCATGTCGGGACATCCTTGGAAGACGCTCCGTGCGATGACGCACATCGACGTCGTCTGGCGGCCCATGCGCGGGCTGCTCGGACGGGCCGACGGCAACGTCATCACACTCCACCCTCACCAGAGCCAGGCTCAGCGCAGATGCACGTTGCAGCACGAGCTCGTCCACCTGGCACGCTCGAGCCAGCACGGCAGTGACGACGCTGAGGAGGAAGTGGTCGAGCGACAGGCTGCGCGCATCCTCATCCCGATGCCGCTGCTGCTGGACAAGCTGCGCTGGACACGCGACGAGCACGAGTTGGCCGATGAGTGCTGGGTGGACGTGCCGATGCTGCTCGCACGCCTGCGGGGAATGTCAGACCTCGAGCGCAGGATGGTCGCAGACCTGTACCGCGAGATCGAAGGTGGCGCCTGATGGCTCTGGACCCGACCGACATGCTCATCCTGGACACCGAGCGTGAGCACTGGCGTCACGCTGGGACCAAGCTCAACCGCATCCACGCGCTCGGACTCAGCGAGACGCGCTACTACCAGCGCCTGCGGCGACTGCTGGACGACCAGGAGGCTGCCGCCTACGCGCCGATGACAGTGAACCGCTTGCGTCGAATCCGTGATCTCAGGCGGTCCAATGCCGGTCGAGGCGTGGTGTAGACCGGTCGGCATGTGGTCCGCATTTGTGGACCTAGCCCCCATCCGGGGGTGTTTGTGCTGGTCACGAGGGCGGAGGATGGGGGATTCGAACCCCCGAGGGCTTGCACCCAACACGCTTTCCAAGCGTGCGCCATAGGCCACTAGGCGAATCCTCCTCGGGCCAGAAGATCGTACCGGACGACGGCGGTGCGGCCCGACGAGGTCGAGATCGCACCCTTGGGCTCGAGATCGCACCGCGTACGGTGCGATCTCGGGCGAGAAGTGCGATCTCGGCGGAACTGGTGGGTGGGCGACGGGCTTCGCGGCGGCGCCAGCGCTGTTGTCGGTGGTCGGTGGTGGGATCGAGTGGTCGTCGGCGCCCGGCCGGCGCGGGGGCGGGAGGTGGCCGTGAGGAAGACGTGTCCGGAGTGCGGGAGCAGGAACGTGGTGCCCTACATCCTCGGGATGCCGGGTCCTGAGCTGTTCGAGCAGAGCGAGCGGGGCGAGGTCGTGCTCGGCGGGTGCTGCGTCCAGGTCCACCCCGACGGGTCCGTCGACGATCGCGCCTGCCGCGACTGCCACGCCACCTTCGTGGGGCGGCGCCGGCGGCCCCAGCTCACCTGAGCGCGCGCTCGTCCGGGCATCCCAACTGCCCGGACCCGACCAGCCGTCGAGACGTCGTAGACTGCACGGCAGCCCCTCGCGCGGCGTCATCTCGCTGAACTCCCCCAGGGCCGGAAGGCAGCAAGGGCAGGTGAGCTCTGATGGGTGCGCGAGGGGTCTTCACGTCTCCGCGCACGGCCGCCACCGGCCGCCTCCCACGCCCGACGGCGTCATCACCAGCCCGCCCGATGGGTGTCGGTGCCGCCGCCTAGAGTGAGGCGCGTGAGCACCGCCCTCTACCGCCGCTACCGGCCCGACTCGTTCGCCGACGTCATCGGCCAGGAGCACGTGACCGAGCCGCTGATGGCGGCCCTGCGCGGCGGGCGCGTCACCCACGCCTACCTCTTCTCCGGCCCGCGCGGCTGCGGCAAGACCACCTCCGCCCGCATCTTCGCCCGCTGCCTCAACTGCGCCGCCGGCCCCACCGACACCCCGTGCGGCACCTGCGACTCCTGCGTCGAGCTCGCCCGCGGCGGCCCCGGTTCGCTCGACGTCGTCGAGCTCGACGCCGCCTCCCACGGCGGTGTCGACGACGCCCGCGAGCTGCGCGAGCGCGCCGCCTTCGCCCCCGCCCGCGACCGCTACA
The DNA here is from genome assembly GCA_048594485.1 of Pseudactinotalea sp. Classification (GTDB taxonomy): domain Bacteria; phylum Actinomycetota; class Actinomycetes; order Actinomycetales; family Beutenbergiaceae; genus Pseudactinotalea. Next base: position 45,652 of record JBMDXU010000237.1, read on the forward strand.
AGATCTTCATCATCGACGAGGCGCACATGGTGACCACGCAGGGCTTCAACGCCCTGCTCAAGCTCGTCGAGGAGCCGCCCGAGCACGTCAAGTTCGTGTTCGCCACGACCGAGCCCGAGAAGGTCATCGGCACCATCCGCTCCCGCACCCACCACTACCCGTTCCGCCTCGTCCCACCCGACACGCTGCTCGCCTACCTCGACCACCTCGCCGCCGCCGAGCAGGTCGAGATCGCCGCGGGCGTGCTCCCGCTCGTCGTCCGCGCCGGGGGAGGGTCGGTCCGTGACTCGCTCTCCGTGCTCGACCAGCTCATCGCCGGCGCCGACGACGGCACCGTCACCTACGAACGCGCCGTCGCCCTCCTCGGCTTCACCCACGACACCCTCCTCGACGACGCCGCCGACGCGCTCGCCGCCCGCGACGGCGCCAGCCTGGTCCGCGTCGTCGACCGCGTCATCTCCTCCGGCCACGCCCCGCGCCGGGTCGTCGAGGACCTCCTTGAACGGCTCCGCGACCTCATCGTCGTGCTCGCCGCCGGCGACCAGGCCGGCTCCGTGCTCCGCACCATCCCCGCCGACCAGCTCGAGCGCATGCGCAACCAGGCGCAGCACCTCGGGCTCGCCAACGCCTCCCGCGCCGCCGACCTCGCCAACCTCGCCCTCACCGAGATGGTCGGCGCCACCTCGCCGCGGCTGCAGCTCGAGCTGCTCTGCGCGCGACTGCTCCTGCCCGCCGCCGATGACGGCGTCGACGGTGTCAACGCCCGTCTCGAGCGGTTGGAGTCTGGGGCCGACGGCGTCGCCCCCGCGCCCCGGGCCGTCGCCGACATCTCGGTCACCCGTGCTCCCGCACCAGCAGCCCAGCCCGCGCCCGCCGCGGCGCCGGAGTCCGCCGCCGCGCCCGCACCCGCCCGCTCGGTCGACGCGTCAACGGCGCCCGGCCGCTCGCACAGCGAACCGCCGCCGGACGCGAGTTCAAGCGCGAGCGCCGACGCTCCCGCGGGAGCGCCCGAGACGCCGACCGCGCCAGCATCCGCGACCAGAGAAGCGAGCCTCGCCGCCCCGAGCACCGCTCCCAGCCCCGCCGGCGCGGCGCAGCCCGCGCCGACCCCGGCGCCGGACTCCGACGGCATGACGACCGAGCAGGTGCGTCGCCGGTGGCCGGAGGTGCTCGCGCTTCTCGCGACGGTCAAGCGCATCACGTGGGCGCTGGCGCAGAACGCCCAGGTCGTCGATCTCGGGGGCGGCGTGCTCCGCATCGGATTCCCCACCGACGGGCTCGTCTCCACGTTCCGCGGCGGGCCGCACACCGAGCCGCTGCAGCGCGCCGTCGCCGAGACGCTCGGTCTGCAGGTGCGGGTCGAGGCCGTCGTCGCCGATGGCTCGGCCCCGGCGTCGTCGGCCGCGCCGAGCGCGCCGGCTCCCGACCGCGCCGCCGAAGCCGCCGCCGACTGGGCGCGTCCCGCCCCCTCGGCCGAGCTACCCACGGCGCCTTCCGCCGACCGTCGCGCCGACCGACCCGCCGAGCAACCCGCTCCGAGCGCGTCGCGGCAGCCCGACCCCACGCGATCCGCGCCCACGAGCGACCGCGCGCAGACCCAGCAGTCGCGTGAGCCGTCCGCCGCACGCAACGACGGGCGGCGCCCGCCCTGGGAGGACGACGCCCCGCCGCCGTCCGATGACGAGCCTCCGCCGGATGACGCCCCACCGGAGCCGCCGGGCCAGCAGGGCCGCAACGCGCCCTCGGCCCGGGAACGCATCGCGACCGCGCGGGCGAGCACCGCGGCCGCCGTCGCCCCGTTCGCCGTCGACGAGCCGAGTGACTCCGACCCCGACCTGGAGGAGTCCGGGCTCATCGGCGCCCCGCTGGTGGCGCAGATGCTGGGGGGCACCGTGATCGACGAGATCTCCGAGGAAGAGCGCCGCTGATGAACCAGTGCCCGATGCGCGAGTGCCCGATGCGCGAGTGCCCGATGCACGAGGGAGCCTGATGTACGAGGGAGCACTGCAGGATCTCGTCGGCGAGCTCGGCCGCCTCCCCGGCGTCGGCCCCAAGAGCGCCCAGCGGATCGCGTTCTACATCCTCGCCTCCGACCCCCAGGATGTCGCCCGCCTCGCGAACGCCCTCACCGTGGTCAAGGAGAAGGTCCGCTTCTGCGTCGTCTGCGGCAACATCTCCGAGGCCGAGCGCTGTCGCATCTGCGAGGACCCGCGCCGCAACGGTGCGCTCCTGTGCGTCGTCGAGGAGGCCAAGGACGTCATCGCCATCGAGCGCACCCGCGAGTTCCGCGGCAGGTACCACGTGCTCGGCGGCGCCATCAACCCGATCGAGGGTGTCGGGCCCGACGACCTCCGCATCCGCGAGCTCATGACCCGGCTCTCCGACGGCGAGATCACCGAGGTCATCATCGCCACCGACCCGAACGTCGAGGGCGAGGCCACGGCCACCTATCTCATCCGCATGCTCCGTCCGCTCGGCATCACGGTCTCGCGGCTCGCCTCGGGCCTCCCGGTCGGCGGCGACCTCGAGTACGCCGACGAGGTCACCCTCGGGCGCGCGTTCGAGGGGCGCCGCACCATCGACGTGTGAGACGCCGTTCCCCGACCACCGCGCGGCGACCGCCTGTCCTCACCCGGCACGCGCGATAGCGTGGCGACACCGACGAAGGAGACCACCGTGGCTGCCGAGCTGGACGACGACCTGACGGCCCTCGGTGACGCGACGGCCGCCGTCGCTGAGCGATTCCTCTCCACGGTCGGGGAGGTGGCCGCCGGTGCAACGCCCGACGCCGCGATCCCGCTGATGCTGCTCGCGGTCACCGATCTCGCCGCTGCGGGTGCGCGTCTCGGGGCGATCGTCGACGTCGTCCCCTCGGAGCGTTTCGAGCCCGACGACGGCCCGGACGTCGACGTCGAGCCGTTGCGGACCTCGTTGGCGAACCTCTTCGACGGCATCGACGACTACCGCGAGGTCGCCGACCCGCTCGTGAGCGCCGAGGTGAGCGACGGTGCCCTCAGCAACGACCTCGCCGACGTCGCACAGGCGCTCCTGCTCGGGCTGCGGCACCACCGGGCCGGTCACCCGTCCGAGGCGCTCTGGTGGTGGCAGTTCTCCTACCTGTCCACCTGGGGCGAGCGCGCGGCCAGCGCCAGCCGCGTCCTGCTCACCCTCATCGCCCATCTCCGTCTCGACGTCGACGACGACACCGCCTCCGAAGCCGAGTTCGACGCCCTGCACAGCCGCTGACCCGCCGCTGACCCGCCCGTCAGCGCAGCGGCCGGCGAGCGGATCAGGCGACGCGGGTACCGGGGGACAGCGACGTGTACGGGACGCGGAGCCGACGGATCGCGAGCCACAGCCCGCCGGCACCCAGGAGCAGGTTCGCCGTCAGCCCCCACGGCCAGATCGGCAGGTTGTCCGAGCTCTCGATGGTGCGGAAGTCGTCGGCGCTGACGCCGGCGGGGTAGTTCGCGCTCCAGCACTCGTCGCGCTGGTCGCCCTCGCCGACGCGCGCGCCACGGACCCCCTGCTGGATCGCCTCGAGCGGGCCGTAGTTGCTGTAGCCGTACTCGTCGACGTCCTGCGGCGCCGTCGGAGCGGCGTCCGCGAGCACCACGAACGGGTTGATCGCGAGCAGCCACCAGGTGCGCTCGGTGTGCACCACGCTGCGCGTCTGCGTCGTCCACTCGCACTCGGCGTTGCTGTCGATCGGGACGGCGAGCACCTCGACCTCCTCGTTCTGCGACGTCACGAGAGGCAGCGACAGCCCCCACACGATGAGCGAGATGACGGTGAGCCCGGCGACGACGACGTAGGTGAGCACCGACGATCCCGCCGGGCGGGTCGTCAGCGACGAGAACCCCAGCCCGATCGCGCACACCACACCCAGCAGCAGCGCCAGCACGAGCAGCACCAGCATGAAGCCGCCGAACGACGCCTGGCTCACCACGGCCGCCCAGATCAGGAACGGCAGGCTGATGACCAGGAACGCCAGTGCGGCGATCCATCCGGCCAGCAGCTTGCCGACGGCGAGCTCGCCCGGGCCCAGCATCGTCACCTGCAGGATGGCGAGAGTGCCGGCGTTGCGGTCGCCGTTGATCGCCGTCGACGACAGCGTCGGGGACACCACCAGCCCGAGACCGAGCACGAACAGCAGGATCAGGCCGAACACCCACGACCCGCTGGTCGTGCCGCCGTCGAAGCCGATCAGCGCGGGCAGCAGCAGGGTGATGAGCCCGACGATCGCGAACCACGCGATGAGCGCGATCTTCCATCGTGTCGAGCGCACCCGCTGCCGCAGCTCGAGGGTGAGCACGGTGCGCACGCCCTGCCAGGTGAACCGGCGGGTCGGCGCCGTCGTCGGCTGCTGCGTCGTCGTCATCGTCGCTCCGTGTCCAGGGAGAGGTACGCCTGCTCGAGCATCCCGCCCACGGGGGCGAGGGAGACCACCGGGACGCCGTCGGCCACCGCCGAGGCGAGCAGGCGGGCGGCGGCGTGGTCGTCGGCGAGCTCGACCAGCGCCGACGTGCCACCGGCCGGGGCGTCGTTGTCTGGGTGCAGCGTGACCTTCTGCTGGAAGGCCCACGCCCGCAGCGCGTCGCCGTCGAGCGAGCGTAGACGCCAGCGGCGCCGGGCCTGCGTGGTCGCGAGCAGCGCCTCGGAGGAGACGGTGTAGCCGCGGTCGAGGAAGACGGCGTCGTCCACCATCTCGTCGAGCTCGGCCAGCACGTGCGAGGAGATCAGGACCGTCACACCACCGGCCGCCAGCCGTCGCAGCATCACCCGCAGGTCGACACGCGAGCGCGGGTCCAGGCCGGAGGCCGGCTCGTCGAGCAGCAGCACGGGCGGGTAGTTGATCAGCGCGCGCGCCAGACCGAGGCGCTGCTTCTGCCCGCGCGAGAGCGCGTGCGCCGGGGTGGCCGCGAACTCGCTCAGGTGCACCATGCCGAGCAGCTCGGTGGTGCGCTCACGACCCAGCGCCGGCGGCAGCCGGTAGGCCGCCGCCATCGTGGTGAGCACCTCGGTGCAGGTGAGCGAGTCCCAGGTGCCGAAGGTGTCGGGCATCCACCCGATCCGGCTGCGCGCCACCGCCGAGCTCGCGGGGTCGGCACCCGCGACCTGGATCGTGCCCTGATCGGGCTTGAGCAGCCCGGCGAGCATGAGCAGGAGCGTCGTCTTGCCGGAGCCGTTCGGTCCGATGAGCGCTGTCACCGATCCGCGTGCGACATCCATGTCGACCTGCGCGACGGCGAGCACCTCACCGAACGCGCGACGCACCCCTCGGGCCGCGATCGCCGTCGTCGGCTCGTTCCCCTCGTCCATGGCGACCACGGTAGGTGCCCGCACCGTGCTCGCGTGCGGCGACGCTCTGGATCAGACGGGGAGATCCGGTGAATCCGCGGCGTGTCGGGGCCTCTGTGTGGTGGCTCACGGCGGCTCGCCGCCGGGGAACCACCTCGCCCGACCTACCGTTGACGACGGTGGACATCGGCGTCCCGACGACCCCGATCTCCGACACGAACGACCAGCTCACTCATGACGAACACCACCACCACACGCCATCCCCGCACCGACGACCCCACGACCGAGATCGACCCCGCAGCCGACCTCTCCGCCGACGGCGAGCAGCCCGGGACGGGCGAGCGGGTGCGCATCGAGCTGTCGGCCACCCAGCTCGTCGCGGGCGCGCTCGCGGCGATGACCGCGGCGGTGGCCGGGGCGCAGCTCGGTGTCGCCGGCACCGTGATCGGCGCCGCCCTCGGCAGCGTGGTCGCCGGCGTGGCGAGCTCGCTCTACACCGCGTCGCTCCACCGTGGCCGGCAGGCGCTCGCGCGGACGCCGCTCCCGCGTCCGGGCAGGCCGACGCCGACGGCCGTGCTGCCTCGGGTCGAGGAACCCGTCGAGCCGACCCCTCAGCGGGGCCGAACCGCGGGCCTGCCCCGCCGCCGCTGGCGCACGCTGCTCGTGACCGCCGGGGTCGTCTTCGTCCTCGCCGTGGGCGGGCTCACCGCCGTCGAGCTCATCACGGGCAATGCCGTCTCGGGCGGCTCGGGCACCACGATCTCCCAGGTCGGCGAGGGTGGTGCGTCACGCACCGACGGCACGCCCGACCAGCGGCCCGCCGACGACGTGTCCGAGACGCCGACGGACTCGCCCTCCGAGACGCCGTCCGACGTCGCGACGGACGACCCCACCCCGACGCCGTCGGAGGAGGCGTCCGAGACGCCGTCCGAGACTCCGAGCGAGGCCCCGACCGAGGTCCCGACGGACGACAGCACCGAGACGCCGTCGGTCGAGCCGACGCCCACGCCGGACCCCACCGAGCCCCCGACCACCACGCCCTGAGCCGACAACGCGCGGGCCGGATTCCGTGCGTGGACACGCGCGGTGGTAGGACAGGCGGGTGCCACTCGCCGACGCCCCGCTGACCCTGCCGGGATTCGGCACCGTGGAGATCACGCTCACGGTGCTCCTGCTGCTCGTGCTCGCCGGGCTGGCGGCCGGGTGGGTCGACGCCGTCGTCGGCGGGGGTGGCCTGATCCAGCTGCCCGCGCTGCTCGTGCTGTTCCCGCAGATGAGCGCGGTCGAGGCGCTCGCGACGAACAAGGTCGGCTCGATCATGGGCACGTCGACGAGCTCGATCACCTACTACCGACGCATCCATCCGGACATGCGGACGGCGGCGCCGATGGCCGTCGCCGCGCTGATCGCGTCGATCGGGGGAGCGGCGCTGGCGTCGTTCATCCCCGAGCAGGCGCTGCGGCCGATCATCGTCGTCGTGCTCGTCGGCGTGCTGGTCTACACACTCGTGAAGCCGTCGATGGGGGCGACGACCGCGCTGCGCTGGGAGGGCAACCGGCACTACGGCGCCGCCGTCGGGTTCGGTGCCCTCATCGGTCTCTACGACGGCCTCCTCGGGCCGGGCACGGGCTCGTTCCTCGTGATGGCGCTGGTCGGGGTGATCGGGTACGCGTTCCTCCCGGCGACGGCGCTCGCGAAGATCGTCAACTTCGCCACCAACCTCGGCGCCCTCGCGTTCTTCGTGCCGCACGGCGTGGTGATCTGGGGTGTCGGGCTCGTCGTCGGGACGGCGAACCTCGTCGGCGCCTACATCGGCGCACGCATGGCCGTGGCGAAGGGCAACGGCTTCGTCCGCGTCGCGTTCCTCGTCGTCGTGAGCGCCCTGATCATCAAGCTCACCTACGACGTCCTCAACCCGGCCTGACCCCAGCCCTGTCGGGGGATGAGGCTGGGCGGGCGCGCCTCAGCCGATCCGGGTGCGGACCTCGAACAGCTCGGGGAAGAAGGTGAGGTCGAGCGCGCGGCGGAGGAAGTCGACGCCCGAGCTGCCGCCGGTGCCGACCTTGTGCCCGATGGTCCGCTGCACCACCTGCAGGTGGCGGAAGCGCCACTGCTGGAAGGAGTCCTCGACGTCGACGAGCTCCTCGCAGGTCTCGTAGACGCCCCAGTGCTCCGACGGCGAGGCGTAGACGAGGGCGAACACGTCCACGAGGGCGGGGTCGAGCCGGTAGGGCTGGGTGACGTCGCGGTCGAGGACGGCGGCCGGCACGGGGTAGCCGTGCCGGTGCCGGTAGCGCAGGAACTCGTCGTAGAGCGAGGGCTCGTGCAGGAGGCCGTCGAGCGTCGCGCGCGCTGCGGGGTCGTGGCGGAACACTCCGACCATGTCGGCGTTCTTGTTGCCGAGCCGGAACTCGACCTCGCGGTACTGCGCCGACTGGAAG
>JBMDXU010000238.1:0-9341 GCA_048594485.1 Pseudactinotalea sp.
CCGGTTCGTCGGCGCGCCGAGCACGACGGCCGCGCCGACGGCCGCCGTCGTCGTGGCCGGACTGCTCGTGCTCGTCGCCCTCGCGCTCCCGGTGCTCGCCGGTACGTGGACCACGGTCGGCCGTCGGTACGAGACCGGCTCGCAGGAGCGTCGGGGAGAGCCGTCGACGGCGTCGGCAGCGCCGCTCACGCCGCGACGTCGGGCGATGGACGACTGGGATGCGCTCAGCCGGGGTGACGACCCCTCGGACGCGCGCACCGCCGGTGAGGACGAGCCGCCGGAGCAGCGGTCCTGATGCCCTACCCTGAGGACGTGGAGCAGCAGATCGTGATCACGCGCCAGATCAGCGGGACCGAGCCGGTCGAGGAGACCGCCGTGCTGCCCGATGCCGCACCGAACGCCAACGAGGGCAAGACGGTGGCGGGCTGGACGCTGACCTGCGTCACCTCTCTCGGAGCGACGATCGTCGCCATCGCCATGGTCATCCCCAGCACACCGCTGCTCTGGGCGGGTGTCGGTGTGACCCTTCTCGGCCTCGCGCTCGGCGCGATCCTGCGCGCCATGGGCCACGGTCAGCCGCGGATCACCAAGGATGGCGACGTCGTCGCCTGAGGACCGTGTCCTACCCACCGACCCCGCCACCCAGCGGAGGCGTCAACCCCTACGGCGACCTCCCGGAGCCCGACCCGCGTGAGCAGGGTCCAGCCGCGGTGCCGCCTGTGCCCCCGGCGCCTCCTCCGCCGTCGCCCGCAAGCTGGGGGCCGCCGTCCAGCGGCCCCGGCTACGGAGGCGGGCAGGGGTACGCACCCCCGGGTGGGCCGGTCGGACCGCCGCAGCCCGGCCAGTACTCGCCTTACGTGGGCTCGCCCGGCGGCTACGGCGGGGGCTACGGGTTCGGGATCGGCAACACCCAGGACAACGGCAAGGGAACCGGCGCGCTCGTGCTGGGCATCATCGCCATCGTGCTCTGCTGGGTCCCGTTCGTGTCGTTCGTCACGACCGCCCTGGCCGTCGTCGCCGTCGTCCTCGGCGTGCAGGGCAGGCGCGCGGCCGCCGCGGGGACGGCGACCAACGGGGGAGCGGCGACCGCCGGTGTCGTCCTCGGCATCATCGGTATCGCCCTCGGTCTGTTCGGCATCGTCACGAGCCTGGCTCTGGTCTCTCAGTGACGGCACGGGCCCGGGTGCTGCGCGATGTGCGCACACCCGTGCTCGTCGGCGCCTCGCTGGCGGCCGCCACCGTGCTCGTCGCGCTCCGCGACCCGCACCGGGGCGGGTACGGCGTCTGCCCGATCCTGGCGCTGACCGGCGTCTACTGCGCCGGCTGCGGCGGACTGCGTGCCGCCCACGACCTCGTGAACGGGGACGTCGCCGGAGCCTGGTCGATGAACCCGATGCTCACGGTCGCGATGCCGGTGCTCGCGCTGGTCTGGGCGACGTGGACGTTCCGTGCGGCGACCGGCCGGCAGCCCTGGCACCCGCCGACATGGCTCTGGATCGCCATCGGGGCCGTCGTGCTGGCGTTCACGGTGCTCCGGAACATCCCGGCGCTGCAGGGCTGGCTCGCCCCGGTCTGAGCCGTTCGGCCGGTGGTCGGCCTCACCCGTGAGTCGAACTAGCATGGTCGCCGTGGCGCTCACCAGGATCGACCGTTGACGGTTCTCGAGGACATCATCGCCGGTGTCCGCGAAGATCTCGCCGCGCGCGAGGCGGCGCTGCCGCTCGCTGAGCTGCGGGCGGCCGCGTCCGAGCAGGAGCCCGCCAAGGACGTCGTCGGTGCGCTGCGCCGCGACGACGCCGTGACCGTGATCGCCGAGGTCAAGCGGTCGAGCCCGTCGAAGGGTCCGCTGGCGGACATCGCCGACCCCGCCTCGCTCGCCCGCGACTACGCCTCCGGTGGCGCCGCGATGATCAGCGTGCTGACCGAGCGACGACGTTTCGGCGGCTCGCTCGCCGATCTCGACGCGGTCCGCGCCGTCGTCGACATCCCGGTGCTGCGCAAGGACTTCGTCGTCACGCCCTACCAGGTGTGGGAGGCGCGTGCCCACGGTGCCGACGCCGTGCTGCTCATCGTCGCCGCGCTCTACCAGCCCGTTCTCGAGGGGCTGATCGAACGGATCGTCTCGCTCGGCATGACCCCGCTCGTGGAGACGCACACGGCCGAGGAGGTCGATCGCGCCATGGCCGCAGGCGCCACGGTGGTCGGCGTGAACGCCCGCAACCTGCACACGCTCGAGGTGGACCGCGAGACCTTCGCCGGGCTGGCGCCGCGTGTGCCGTCCGGCGTCGTGCTCGTCGCGGAGTCCGGTGTCCGCGGCCCGCACGACGTGCTCGACTACGCCCGCTGGGGCGCGCACGCGGTGCTCGTCGGCGAGGCGCTGGTGACCACGGGAGACCCGCGCGGCGCCACCTCCGACATGGTCGCCGCCGGTGCGCACCCCGCTCTCCGGGCGGTCCGCCCGTGACCGCCGCACCCGGCGACGCGCTGCGCGCCGCCATCGGGCCCTACTTCGGCGACTTCGGTGGCCGCTTCGTGCCCGAGGCCCTCATCCGCGCCCTCGACGAGCTGTCGGTGGCCTGGGACAAGGCGCGTGTCGACCCGACCTTCGAGCTCGAGCTGAGCGCGCTGCACCGCGACTACACCGGCCGTCCCTCGCCGATCACCGAGGTGCCCCGGTTCGCCGAGAGCGCGGGCGGTGTCCGCATGGTCCTCAAGCGCGAGGATCTCAACCACACCGGCTCGCACAAGATCAACAACGTCCTCGGGCAGTCTCTGCTGACCAGGCGGATCGGCAAGACCCGGGTGATCGCGGAGACCGGCGCCGGTCAGCACGGCGTCGCGACCGCGACGGCGGCGGCCCTGTTCGGCCTGGACTGCACGATCTACATGGGCGAGGAAGACACGCGTCGGCAGGCGCTCAACGTCGCCCGGATGCGCCTCCTCGGCGCCGAGGTCATCCCGGTTTCAACTGGTTCCCGGACACTCAAGGACGCCATCAACGAGGCGTTCCGCGACTGGGTCGCCAACGTCGAGACCACGAACTACGTCTTCGGCACGGTGGCGGGGCCGCACCCGTTCCCCACGCTCGTGCGCGACCTGCAGAAGGTCATCGGCGAGGAGGCCCGCCAGCAGGTGCTCGACCGCTACGAGGTGCTGCCCACCGCGGTGGTCGCCTGCGTCGGCGGCGGCTCCAACGCCATGGGCATCTTCCACGCGTTCCTCGACGACACCGACGTCGCACTCGTGGGGTGCGAGGCCGCCGGTGACGGCATGGAGACCGAGCGGCACGCCGCCACGATCAGCAAGGGCACCCCGGGCGTGCTCCACGGCGCCAAGAGCTTCCTGCTCCAGGACGAGGACGGCCAGACCATCGAGTCCCACTCGATCAGCGCCGGGCTCGACTACCCGGGTGTCGGGCCCGAGCACTCCTGGCTCTCGAGCATCGGTCGTGCCCAGTACCGAGGCATCTCCGACGCCCAGGCGATGGAGGCGTTCGCCCTGCTGTCGCGGACCGAGGGCATCATCCCCGCGATCGAGTCCGCCCATGCCCTCGCCGGCGCGCTCGAGCTCGGCCGCGAGCTCGTCGACGGCGGTGCCGACCCCGCCGGCGTCACCCTCCTGGTGAGCTTGTCCGGCCGGGGCGACAAGGACGTCGAGACCGCCATCGACTGGTTCGGGCTGACCGGCAACGGCGGCCCCGGTCTGCGCGGCGACGAACCCGGGCAGGATCGGGCATGACCCGCACCGCCGGAGCGGCGATCGACGACGCCCGCGCCCAGGGGCGTGCGGCGCTCGTCATCTACCTCCCGGTCGGCTTCCCCGACGTCGCGACGTCGATCGAGGCGGCCCGCGCCGCCGTCGAGGCCGGTGCGGACATCCTCGAGCTCGGTCTGCCGTACTCCGACCCGGGCATGGACGGCCCGGTCGTGGCCGCGGCGGCCCAGCAGGCGCTGGACGGCGGCGTCCGCATCCGCGATGTCGTGGGCGCCGTCGAGGCATCGGCGGCGACCGGTGCGGCCACACTCGTGATGACGTACTACAACCCGGTGCTGCGGTACGGGGTCGAGACCTTCGCGCGGGACCTTGCCGCCGCTGGTGGCGCCGGGCTGATCACGCCGGACCTCATCCCGGACGAGGCCGGTGAGTGGATCGCCGCCGCCGACGCCCACCACCTCGACAAGGTGTTCCTCGTCGCCCCCAGCTCGACCCCGGAGCGGCTGGAGCTCACCGCCGCCGCCTCCCGCGGCTTCGTCTACGCGGCGTCGACCATGGGCGTCACCGGGGTCCGCGAGTCCATCGGGGACGCGGCGCAGGTCCTCGTCGCCCGCACCCGCGAGGCCGGGGCCGACCGCGTGTGCGTGGGCATCGGCGTCTCGACCGGCGAGCACGCACGGGAGGTCGCCGGGTACGCCGACGGCGTCATCGTGGGCTCGGCCGCCGTACGTGCGCTGGGCAGCGCCCCGGGCGCCGAGGGCATCCAGGCCCTCCGCGCGCTCGTCACCGAGCTGCGATCGGGCATCGAGGAGGCGCGCCGATGAACGGTGACGAAGGATTCTTCACCGACGGCGACCGCGGCCTCCCGAGTCCGACCAACGGCGTGTGGATGCTGTTCGACGTCGTCCCCGTCCGGGCGTACGCACTCGCCATCCTCGCGGGGATCCTGCTGGCGGCGGTCATCTGGATCCGGCGCTACCGCGCGAAGGGCGGCCCGGAGGGCGCGATCCTCGACATCATCATGTGGGCGGTCCCGCTCGGCATCATCGGCGCCCGGATCTACCACGTGATCTCATCACCGGACCGCTACTTCGGCGAGGACGGCAACCCGTGGCTCGCGCTGCGGATCTGGGAGGGCGGGCTCGGCATCTGGGGCGCGATCCCCGCCGGTGCGCTGGGCGCCTGGATCGCGGCCCGTCGGATGGGGCTGCGCATGGCGCCGCTCGCCGATGCCGTCGCGCCCGCGCTCCTGGTCGCCCAGGCCGTCGGTCGCCTCGGGAACTACTTCAATCAAGAGCTCTACGGCGCCCCGACCACGCTGCCGTGGGGCCTGCAGATCGACCCCTCCCACTACCCGCCCGGGCTGGACTTCGCCGCCGGGACCCTGTTCCATCCGACGTTCCTGTACGAGCTGCTCTGGAACCTCGCGATGGCCGGGGTGCTCGTCTACCTCGCGCGGCGGTTCGACCTGCGCCACGGCCGTGTGTTCTGGCTCTACGTCGCCCTCTACACACTCGGCCGTCTCTGGGTCGAGATGCTGCGGATCGACGAGGCCGAGACGGTGCTCGGGCTCCGCCTCAACGTCTGGACCTCGATCATCGTGCTCGCCGCAGCCGTCGCCGTGTTCGTGGTGATCGGTCTGCGCACCCGCGGCGTTCCCGACCCGATCTGGATCCCGGGGCGGGAGCCCGCCGAGAAGCCCGAGGGCTCCGACGACGAGGCTGGCGAGGGCTCCGACGGCGACGCCGATGACACGAGCCACGAGGGTGACGACGCCACCAGCGACGACCCCGACGACGACCGCCTCGCACCCACGGAGGACGGCGACCCGAATTCCGCAACCTCGACGGGATCCCGGACCGCGGATTGACTCTCCGGCACGAACGCCGTCCTCGGTATCCTGACCGGAACCCGGGCCGACGACGTCCCCGCCAGCACGATGGCCGTGGCAGCAGATCACGGCAGGAGGACGACCCGATGAGCACGAGCCGACAGACCGACGCCGCGGCGGCGCCTGCGAGTGCCTTCCGTGCCTTCTCGGCCGCACCCGAGAAGCACGGCCTGTACGACCCCGCGAACGAGCACGACTCCTGCGGGGTCGCCTTCGTCGCGACCCTGCGCGGCACCCCCGGCAGGGACATCGTCGACGCCGGGCTGACCGCCCTGGCGAATCTCGACCACCGGGGCGCCGTCGGCGCCGAGGTGAACTCCGGCGACGGTGCGGGCATCCTCACGCAGATCCCGGACGCGTTCGTGCGCGACGTCGTCGACGCCGACCTGCCGGCGCCGGGCTTCTACGCGATCGGGCTGTGCTTCCTCCCGCAGGACGCCGCCGGGATCGACGCCGCGATCTGGCGGGTCGGGGAGATCGCCGCGGAGGAGGGGCTGGACGTGCTGGCCTGGCGCGACGTGCCGGTCACCGCTGACCTCGTGGGTCCGACCGCGCGCGCCTGCATGCCCACGTTCAAGCACCTCGTCGTCGCCGCCACCGGCCGGGACGTCCAGGGCATCGACCTCGACCGCAAGACCTATCGGCTGCGCAAGCGGGTCGAGCACGACCAGGGCATCTACTTCGCGTCGCTCTCCTCGCGGACCCTCGTCTACAAGGGGATGCTGACGACGTCGCAGCTCGAGCCGTTCTTCCCCGATCTGTCCGACCCGCGCTTCGCGAGCGAGATCGCCCTCGTCCACTCGCGGTTCTCGACGAACACGTTCCCGTCGTGGCCGCTGGCCCACCCGTTCCGGATGGTCGCGCACAACGGCGAGATCAACACGGTGCGCGGCAACCGCAACTGGGTGGCGGCGCGGCAGGGGCAGCTGCGCTCGGAGCTGCTCGGCGACGTGTCGGACCTGCTGCCCATCTGCAGCGAGTCCGAGAGCGACTCCGCCAGCTTCGACGAGGTGCTCGAGCTGCTCCACCTCGGTGGGCGCTCGCTGCCGCACGCGGTCCTCATGATGATCCCGGAGGCGTGGGAGAACCATGCCACCATGCCGCCCGAGCGACGCGCGTTCTACGAGTACAACTCGACGATCATGGAGCCGTGGGACGGCCCCGCGGCGATGTGCTTCACCGACGGCCGCTACATCGGTGCGGTCCTGGACCGGAACGGGCTGCGACCCGGGCGGTTCTGGATCACCGAGGACGGCCTCGTCGTGCTCGCCTCGGAGGCGGGCGTCCTCGACATCCCACCGGACAAGGTCACCCGCAAGGGTCGGCTCGCGCCCGGCAAGATGTTCCTCGTCGACACCGGCGTGGGTCGCGTCCTCGAGGACGCCGCCGTCAAGGCCGAGCTGGCGGCGCGGCTCCCGTACCGCCGCATGCTGGACGACAACCTGGTCCGGCTCGCCGACCTCCCCGACCGCGAGCACGTGGCGCACTCGCGCAGCTCGGTGCTGCGTCGCCAGCAGACCTTCGGCTACACCGACGAGGAGCTGCGGATCCTGCTGCGCCCGATGGCGGCGACGGGAGCCGAGGCGCTCGGCTCGATGGGCACCGACACCCCGATCGCGGTGCTGTCCTCACGCCCGCGGCTGCTGTTCGACTACTTCGTCCAGCTCTTCGCCCAGGTGACCAACCCGCCGCTGGACGCGATCCGCGAAGAGCTCGTGACCTCCCTGGGCGGCGCGATCGGCCCCGAGCCGAACCTCCTCAGCGACGACCCGAGCCACGCCCGCAAGCTGGTGATCGGGTTCCCCACGATCGACAACGACCAGCTCGCGAAGATCAAGCACATCCATCGCACCCGCGGCCCCGGCAGGGACTTCGAGGCGGTCACGATCAGCGGTCTGTACCCGGTGGCCGGGGGAGCGCCGGCGCTCGAGCGACGGCTGGAGGAGATCTTCGACGAGGTCGACGAGGCGATCGAGCGCGGTGTGAGCTTCATCGTGCTCTCGGATCGCGAGTCCGACCACGAGCTCGCCCCGATCCCGTCGCTGCTGCTGACCTCGGCGGTGCACCACCACACGTTGCGCAGGCAGACGCGCACCCGCATCTCGCTGCTCGTCGAGGCGGGCGACGTGCGCGAGGTCCACCACGTCGCGCTGCTCATCGGGTACGGCGCCGCGTGCGTCAACCCCTACCTGGCGATGGAGAGCGTCGAGGAGCTGGTGCACTCCGGCGTCGTCGAGGGGGTCACCCCCGAGCAGGCCGTCACGAACCTCATCAAGGCGCTCGGCAAGGGCGTGCTCAAGGTGATGAGCAAGATGGGCATCTCGACGGTGGCCTCCTACCGGGGCGCGCAGGTTTTCCAGGCGGTGGGGTTGTCGCAGGAGCTCGTGGACCGCTACTTCACGGCGACGGCGACGCCGCTGGGCGGGGTCGGTCTCGACGTCATCGCGCGCGAGGTGGCCGCGCGGCACCAGCACGCCTACCCCAAGAGCGGCATCCCCGCGGCGCACCGCGGGCTCGAGGTCGGGGGCGAGTACCAGTGGCGGCGTGAGGGCGACCCGCACCTGTTCGACCCCGAGACCGTGTTCCGGTTGCAGCACTCGACGCGCAACCGCCGGTTCGACGTCTTCCAGGACTACACCAGGCGCGTGGACGAGCAGTCGCGCCGGCTGATGACGCTGCGCGGGCTGTTCTCGTTCGCCGAGGGTGTGCGCGAGCCGGTCCCGATCGAGGAGGTCGAGCCGGTCAGCGAGATCGTGAAGCGGTTCTCGACCGGTGCCATGAGCTACGGCTCGATCTCGCAGGAGGCGCACGAGACGCTCGCGATCGCGATGAACGCGCTCGGCGGCAAGTCGAACACCGGCGAGGGCGGCGAGGACACCGACCGGCTCCACGACCCGCGACGGCGCAGCTCGATCAAGCAGGTCGCGTCGGGCCGGTTCGGGGTGACGTCGGACTACCTGGTCAACGCCGACGACATCCAGATCAAGATGGCGCAGGGTGCCAAGCCGGGGGAGGGCGGCCAGCTCCCCGGGACGAAGGTGTATCCGTGGGTGGCGAAGACCCGGCACGCGACACCCGGCGTCGGGCTGATCTCGCCGCCGCCGCACCACGACATCTACTCGATCGAGGATCTCAAGCAGCTGATCTTCGACCTCAAGCGCGCCAACCCGGCCGCCCGCGTGCACGTGAAGCTGGTGAGCCAGTCGGGCATCGGCGCGGTCGCCGCCGGAACGGCGAAGGCGCTGGCCGACGTCATCCTGGTCTCGGGTCACGACGGCGGCACCGGCGCGAGCCCGCTCAACTCGCTGAAGCACGCGGGCACACCGTGGGAGCTGGGCCTCGCCGAGACGCAGCAGACGCTGATGCTCAATGACATGCGCGACCGTGTGGTGGTGCAGGCCGACGGCCAGCTGAAGACGGGCCGCGACGTCATCATCGCGGCGCTGCTGGGCGCCGAGGAGTTCGGATTCGCGACGACAGCCCTCGTGGTCGAAGGCTGCATCATGATGCGTGTCTGCCACCTCGACACCTGCCCTGTCGGCGTCGCGACCCAGAACCCCGTGCTCCGCAAGCGGTTCTCGGGCAAGCCCGAGTTCGTCGTGAACTTCATGGAGTTCATCGCCGAGGAGGTGCGCGAGTACCTCGCCGAACTCGGGTTCCGCTCGCTCGACGAGGCCATCGGACACAGCGAGCTCCTCGACATCGACGGCGCGGTCGACCACAGGAAGGCGAACGG
>JBMDXU010000239.1:0-2632 GCA_048594485.1 Pseudactinotalea sp.
CGCACACCCCCGGGCACCCCACCCTCCCCCGGCCACACCCACCGGCACCCCCCCCCCCCCCGGGATCCCCCACCTGCTGGGCGCGCTGCCTGCGGGCAGAACCGCCTGGTCGACCTGCACCGTGGCATGACAACGGCGGCCGGGAGAGCCCGGCCGCCGTCGTCACCTCATCCCGGAAGGGTCAGGAGGCCTCCAGATCACCCCTCTCCGTCACCGACAGCGCGTTGACGATGGGGTAGTCGTAGCTGCGGCGGGCGCCGAACTCGATCTCGAGATCGCCGCCGTCGTGCTCGACGACCAGGGTGTAGTCGTCGGCGTACAGGCCACCGACGTCCCCGGCCACGTCGACCGCGACCAGCTGGTAGTCGCCGTCGACCATGACGTCGAACAGGCGGTCGCGCTCGGGGAAGTTCTTCCTGAACTCCGCGAACCCGAGTGTGATCTCGTACGTGCCCGCGGGCGCGTCCTCGAACACGTAGGTGAACGCCCCGACACGACGCGACTGGTAGAGCGTGTCGTCGGTGGTGCCGCCGATCGCCTTGGTCGTCGTCTCCTGCTCGCTGCGCTGACCCAGCCAGCCCCAGTCGTTCCCGGCGAGAGGCTGGTCCGCGGACCAGGTCAGCTCGGAGCCGTCGGTGTACTCGCCACCGCCGGCGTTGACCGCGACCTGGTAGCCGGACACCACGAGGGTGACCGGGACCATGATCGTCGGGGTGCGTCCCGCCGTCGTCTGCACGGCGATGTTCGCGCCGTACACACCCGGCTCGAGCCCGGTCGTGTCGACCGTGACCTCGAGGGTCGCCGACCGTCCCGGTGCGATCGTCCCGGACGACGGCTTCACCGACAGCCACGGCACGTCCGTGACGTTCGGGTCGCCGACGTCGATGAGGTACGCGTCGCCGGTCAGCTGATCGGTCGCCCACAGGGCACCCGTCGCGTCGGCCTCCAGGCCGGCGCCCGGGTACTCGCCGCTGTTGGGGAAGGCGACGGTCGAGACCGTCGAGCAGTCCTCGGGCGAGACCTGATAGATGAGCGTCGACGCCGCCGACGGCACGAACCACACGGTGTCGGAGGTCGGGTTGTAGGCGATGCCCGCGATCCCCGGCTCCTCCGGCTCGCACTGCGCGAGCGTCTCACCGGGCGTGCTGTGCGAGAACCCGGCGACCGTGTAGATGATGCCCTCGTTCCAGCCGCCGACGTAGAAGACGTCGTCGGTGGCGTTGTACGCGACGCCACGCTGGGAGACGGTGCTCCACGGCGTGCCCGTCAGCCGACCGGACTCCGCACCCGTCGCCGGGTCGAAGCAGACGATCGCGTTGTCGCCGCCCACGTTGACCTGGCAGAGGTCACCGGAGCTGGTGTCCTGCGTCAGGTCGGCGGACCAGGTGCCGCCCCAGCTCGCCGGGAACGACTCCTGCTCGGTGCCGTCCGGGGTGAACCGGTGGTTGGTCAGCGCCTCGGCGTCGGAGATCCAGACGTCACCCGAGTAGCCGACGCCCCAGGCGACACCCGCCAGATCCGTGGGCCACTGGGCGAGCACGTCACCGACCGCGTCGGGCTGGAGATCCCGGCCGCGGTAGGCCTCGGCCTGGGCGTCCGTGTACAGACCACGGGCGCTCGTCGCCTCGGTGTCGGCAGCCTCGGCGGCCTCGGTGATCTCCGCGATCGCCGCCTCGGCCTCGTCGGCCGAGGTGAGACCCGAGGGCACCGAGACGGAGTCCTGCGCCCCCATCGACAGCGCCGGCGCCTCACCCTGGACCTGCACGTTCCGCGGCAGCTCACCGATCTCGAAGCCGAGCGGCGCGGAGCCGGTGTTCTCGATCGTCAGATCGGCCGACCGTGTCTCGCCCTCGGTGAGCACCCAGTCGAAGGACGACGGAGCCACCTCGGCGATGCCGGTCTTGAGCTTCGGCGAGAAGGTGTTCTGCTCGCCGTCGACGTCGATGATCACGTCCTTGGACCGCGTCACGTAGCCGGTCTTGGTGATCTCCACCGTGTACGAGCCGAAGAACAGCAGCGTCTCGTACCGGCCGTCGTCACCGGTCGTGACCACGACGGGGTCGTCACCGTTGCTCGGAGTGGCCGTCACGGTCGCTCCCGCGATCGGCTGGCCGTCGTTGGCGTCGGTGACGACACCGCTCACGAACCCGTGCGGCGGCAGCTGGTAGGTGATCGTGAGGTCGCTGGACACCGTCTCCTGGTTGAACGAGTACTGGTGGGCGATCGAGCCCGCCTCGTTCTCGATGCCGATCGTCGCCGAGTTGCCGCGAGCACGCGCGTCGTCCGCGATGTCGCCGTACCCGAGCACGATCCGACCGTCGTCCAGCAGCGCGACCGAGAAGTTCATCCGGACGTCGGAGCTGCTGAGCGGCATGACGTTGCGCCACTCGACGACGAAGGCGTCCGCGCCGTCGACCTCGGCCTCACCGGTGTAGACGGCGGCCTCGGAGTCGACGTTCAGGTCGTCCCAGAACGGGTAGATCGCCGCGTTCGGGATCCCAGCGGCCGGGATGGCCACGTTCCCGAACGCCGCGTTCGGCGCCAGGAAGTTGAGGTACCCGTTGGTGGCCACGTGCGCCTGCGAGTACGACTGCCCGTACATGGACACGTCGAACGGCAGGTCCACGGTCGC
>JBMDXU010000024.1:0-2806 GCA_048594485.1 Pseudactinotalea sp.
CATCGACGACGTCGACCTGGGCGGCGCCGGCAGCCGCTCGAGGCTGCGGACACCGGACGGACCCGCGCTCGATCTCGAGCTCGTCGTGCCGGGGGAGCACAACCTGCGCAACGCGTGCGCGGCCTGGTGCGCCGGCGTCGAGCTCGGTGTCGACGGCGCCCTCATGGCACGGGCGCTCGGCTCCTTCACCGGCACCGCCCGCCGCTTCGAGCGACGCGGGTCGGCGGGCGGCGTCGAGGTCGTCGACGACTACGCCCACAACCCGACCAAGGTGGCGGCCGCCGTCGCGACCGGACGTCGCGCGGCCGGTGACGGACGCCTGCTCGTGCTCTTCCAGCCGCACCTGTACTCGCGGACCCGCGACTTCGCGAGCGACTTCGCGCGGGCGCTGGCGGGTGCGGACGAGGTCGTGCTGGCGCCGGTCTACGGCGCGCGTGAGCAGCCGATGCCGGGGGTGACGTCCGCCCTGATCGCGGACGCGCTCCCCGGGGCTCGCCTCGTCACCGATCGACGGGCGGCCGCCGAGCTCGTCGCCGACCTCGCACGTCCCGGCGATCTCGTCATGACGATCGGCGCGGGGGACGTCACCGAGCTCGCGGCGGTGGTGCTCGAACGGTTGGGCCGGTCATGAGCAGGCGGCCGGAGGACCGGATCACGGATCAGCTGGGCGACCGGATCGCCGAGCGGCAGCGCGCACGGAGGCGGCTCCGCGTCCGCGCCGTCGTGATCGCCGCGGTGATCACGCTGGTGCTCGCGGGCGGCGGTTACCTCGCGCTGGCGTCGCCCGTGCTGGCGCTGCGCGCGGACGACGTCACGGTCGCCGGCACCAACACCATCGTGTCCGACGACGACGTGATGGCGCTCGTCGAGCCGCTCGAGGGAGAGCCGTTGCTGCGGCTCGACACCCGCGGGCTGCGGGAGGACCTGCGCAGCGTGACCGGTGTCCTGGACGCAGGTGTCGAGCGCGACTTCCCGCACGGACTGACGATCGCGATCACGCCGCGGGTGCCCGTGGCGAGCGTCGAGGAGGACGGCGGATACGTGATGCTCGACGCCGAGGGCGTCGAGCTCGGCTCCACCGACGACCCCGTCGACGGCATCCCCACGGTCGAGGTACCGGTCGGGACCGCCGACACCGCCGACGCCCTGACCGCCGTGCTGGCCGCGCTCGAGGCGATGTCGGAGGCAGGCCTGCTCGAGCAGGTCAGCGCGGCCTCGGCGAGCAGCGCCTACGAGGTCGAGCTCACCCTCGCCGAGGGCGCGACCGTGCTGTGGGGGAGCGCGGAGGACAGCGAGCTCAAGGCCGCCGTGCTGGGCGAGCTGCTCGCCGTCGACGCGCAGGTCTACGACGTCTCCGCACCGCTCAGCCCGATCACGCGCTGACCGCCGCGGGCAGCGAACCCACGACGCGCGCGCGACACACCCACCGTGGTCGTTGTCTGCGGCAGGTCGCCCGCCTACCGTCGTCCCGATCGAAAATGACATAACTCTCACCCTCAGGTTGAGGTTGAAGGTTGAGAGTCGAGCGTCCACCGGCGAGAGGGATTGACGTGGCAGCACCGCAGAACTATCTGGCGGTCATCAAGGTGGTCGGCGTGGGCGGGGGCGGCGTCAACGCCGTCAACCGCATGATCGAGGTCGGGTTGAAGGGCGTGGAGTTCATCGCCGTCAACACCGATGCGCAGGCGCTGCTGATGAGCGACGCCGACGTCAAGCTCGACGTCGGCCGCGAGCTCACCCGCGGGCTCGGCGCCGGTGCCGACCCGGAGGTCGGCAAGAAGGCGGCCGAGGACCACGAAGAGGAGATCGAGGAGGTCCTTCGCGGGGCCGACATGGTCTTCGTCACCGCGGGCGAGGGCGGTGGCACCGGCACCGGCGGCGCACCCGTCGTCGCGAAGATCGCGCGCTCGCTGGGCGCGCTCACCATCGGCGTCGTCACCCGACCGTTCACCTTCGAGGGCCGGCGTCGCGGCATGCAGGCCGACACGGGCATCGAGGCGCTGCGCGCCGAGGTCGACACCCTCATCGTCATCCCCAACGACCGGCTGCTGAGCATCAGCGACCGCAACGTCTCGGTCCTCGACGCCTTCAAGTCGGCTGACCAGGTGCTGCTGTCGGGTGTCCAGGGCATCACCGACCTCATCACCACCCCGGGTCTGATCAACCTCGACTTCGCCGACGTCAAGTCCGTCATGCAGGGCGCCGGCAGCGCCCTCATGGGCATCGGATCGGCTCGGGGCGAGGACCGTGCCGTCCAGGCCTCGGAGCTGGCGATCTCCTCGCCGCTGCTCGAGGCCTCGATCGACGGCGCGCACGGCGTGCTGCTCTCGATCCAGGGTGGCAGCGACCTCGGGCTGCTCGAGATCCACGAGGCCGCGCGGCTCGTGCAGGAGGCCGCGCACCCGGAGGCGAACATCATCTTCGGCGCCGTCATCGACGACGCGCTCGGCGACGAGGTGCGTGTGACCGTGATCGCCGCCGGCTTCGACAACGCGGGGCCGTCGCAGCGCCCAGCCGCGCGTGCGTCGGAGTCCGAGCGCACGGTGCTGCCGCAGGGAGCGGTCCGCACCGCCCCGGCGGTGGTCGAGCCGGCACCGATCGATGAGCCCCCGGCGCGGCCGGCTCCCGAGCCGGAGCAGGAGCCCACGCCGAGCGAAGGTGTGCAGGTGCCGCCCGTCGTCGAGGAGCAGCCGCGACGCCGTCCGGCCGCCGACGACCTGGACATCCCCGACTTCCTCAAGTGAGCCGGGCGGGGGGGGGGGGGGCACCCCCCCCCCCCCCCCGCGGGGGCCCGGCCCCCCGGTGG
>JBMDXU010000240.1:0-8456 GCA_048594485.1 Pseudactinotalea sp.
GTCGTTGCTGGCGCCGGTGCTCGGGTCGTGGAAGACGATCTCCTCGGCGACACGGCCGCCCATCGCGTAGGCGAGCTGGTCGAGGAGCTCGTTGCGGGTGACCGAGTACTTGTCCTCGGCGGGCATCACCATCGTGTAGCCGAGGGCGCGTCCGCGCGGCAGGATCGTCACCTTGGTGACCGGGTCGGTGTAGCGCAGCGCAGCCGCCACCAGGGCGTGGCCGCCCTCGTGGTAGGCGGTGAGCTTGCGCTCCTTCTCGTTCATCACCCGGGTGCGCTTCTGCGGACCGGCGATGACGCGGTCGATCGCCTCGTCGAGCGCGCGGTCGTCGATCTGCTGACGACCGGTGCGCGCGGTGAGGAGCGCGGCCTCGTTGAGCACGTTGGCGAGGTCGGCGCCGGTGAAGCCCGGGGTGCGCTTGGCGACCGTGTGCAGGTCGATGTTCGGCGTCATCGGCTTGCCCACCGAGTGGACCTTGAGGATCGCCTCACGACCACGCAGGTCGGGGGCCTCGACGGCGACCTGCCGGTCGAAGCGGCCCGGCCGCAGCAGCGCGGGGTCGAGGATGTCGGGCCGGTTGGTGGCCGCGATCATGATGACGTTCTGGTTGCCGTCGAAGCCGTCCATCTCGACGAGCATCTGGTTGAGCGTCTGCTCGCGCTCGTCGTGACCGCCACCGAGACCGGCGCCACGGTGACGCCCGACGGCGTCGATCTCGTCGACGAAGATGATCGCCGGAGCGTTCGCCTTGGCCTGCTCGAACAGGTCGCGCACACGGGAGGCGCCGACACCGACGAACATCTCGACGAAGTCCGAGCCGGAGATCGAGTAGAACGGCGCACCCGCCTCACCGGCCACGGCGCGAGCGAGCAGGGTCTTGCCGGTTCCGGGCGGGCCGTACAGCAGCACACCCTTGGGGATCTTCGCGCCGACGGCCTGGAACTTGGCGGGGTCGGCGAGGAACTCCTTGATCTCACCGAGCTCTTCGACGGCCTCGTCGACACCGGCGACGTCGGCGAACGTCACCTTCGGCATCTCCTTGGTGACCTGCTTGGCGCGCGACTTGCCGAAGTTCATCATCCGGCTGCCGCCGCCCTGGGCGCGCGACATGAAGAACCAGAACAGCCCGCCGAGCAGCACCACCGACAGCAGCAGCGGAAGCATCGAGGACCAGATGGACGGGCGCGGGACGACCGAGTTCGACAGCTCGATGCGGTCGTCGGCGATGCCCGCCGCCACGGCGTCGGCCACGTCGTCGGCCTGCGGCACGGCGTAGTAGAACTCGACGACGCGACCCTTGTTCTCGTCGTCGACGACGAGGTCCTCGCTGAGGGAGAGGGTGACGCGCTGGTAGCCGTCGTTGATCTCGACCTGCTCCACGGTGTCACCCTGGAGCAGCTCGAGCCCGGTCGAGGTGTCGATGGTCTGCGTACCGCCGCTGGAGAGCAGTCGGAAGCTGGTGTAGACGACGAGCAGCGCGACGATCACCCAGATCAGGGGGCCGCGCAGCAGCTTCTTGACGTTCATGTGGTCGGGCGACCCCGGCGGGCCGACTCCCTCTCTCCTCGATATCCAGGCCGTGACGCTATACGACTAACGCGGCAGGACCCGAAATCGTTCGGTCCCGTTCGCCGTGAGCATGATGACGCTCCCCACACCGGCGTGGTCGCGCTCGGACGCCCCGGCTCAACCGGCGTAGACGTGAGGCGCGAGGGTGCCGACGAACGGGAGGGTCCGGTACCGCTCGGCGTAGTCGAGGCCGTAGCCGACGACGAACTCGTTGGGGATGTCGAACCCGACGTACCGCACGTCGACCTCGACCTTGGCGGCGTCGGGCTTGCGGAACATGGTGGCGATCTCGATGCTCGCCGGGTTGCGTGACCGCAGGTTCGAGACCAGCCAGGACAGCGTCAGGCCGGAGTCGATGATGTCCTCGACGATGAGCACGTCGCGGTCGAGGAGATCGGAGTCGAGGTCCTTGAGGATCCGCACCACGCCCGAGGACTTGGTCCCGGAGCCGTAGGAGGACACCGCCATCCAGTCCATCGTGACCGGCAGGCTGATCTTGCGCGAGAGGTCGGCCATCACCATGACGGCGCCCTTGAGCACACCGACGAGCAGCACGTCCCGTCCGGCGTAGTCGGTGTCGATCTGCGCGGCGATCTCGGACAGCCGGTCCTGGATCTGCGTCTCCGTGTAGAGGACCCTCTCGAGGTCGCTCCCCATGTCCGTGGCGTCCACCGTGCTCCTTGCTCGCCTCTGCGCGTCCTCGATCGAGGAGAGCGCGCGCCGACGGACCTGGTCAGACCCGCCCGCTCGCGACCGCGAGCACCAGCCTGCCACAGTCGCGCCGCGCGACGACGCCCCCCGGGAGGGCGACCTCGCCCTGGCCGTGCCAGTCGGTCACCAGTGCCTCGAGCGCGTGCACGTGCGTCTGCGCGAGGTCGCCCGCCGGCGCTCCGGCTCGCAGCGCGGCTCGGTGCAGGACGCGGGTGCGCAGGGCGTCGGGCTCCGCCGCCAGGGAGTCGGTGTCGAGCACGACGGCGGCCGCGGTCGCCGAGGCGTCGCCGGCGACGCAGCGGTCCCAGGCCTGTCGCGCGAGCTGGTCGAGGAGGTCGGCGTCGGCGCGCGCGAGGCGAGCGGTGCGCGCGAGCGCCGCGACCGGGTCGCGACCCAGGGCGTCGGCGAGGGCAGCGAGCACGTGCTCGCGGACGGCGGACCGGGGCACCGGACCGCCGTCCGCACGCCGCCAGGGCCCGTCGACGGCGTTGCTCGGGTCGGTCTCGAAGGCGAGGCCGAGCACGTCGCAGGTGGCATGCGTGTCGGCCCGGCGCACCGTCAGCAACGGCCGCCAGTACCGGTCCCGCACCGGTGCCATCCCGGCGAGCGCGCGGGTGCCGCCGCCCCGGCCGGCGGCGAGCAGCACGGTCTCCGCCTGGTCGTCGGCGGTGTGACCGAGGAGCACGGCGGCGGCGCCGGCATGCCTCGACGCGGCCTCGAGCTCGGCGTAACGCGTCTCGCGTGCCGCCGTCTCGCTCGTCCGGCCCGGCACGCTGGCCCGCCGCACGAGCACGGGATCGAGCTCCAGCCCGCGGCACACGGCGGCGGCGCGGTCGGCGACGTCGGCGCTCTCGTCGCGCAGCCCGTGGTCGACGACGACCGCTCCGGCCCGCACCCCGAGCCGCGGTGCGACGAAGGCCACCTGGCTCGCGAGGGCGCGCGAGTCCGGGCCTCCCGAGCACGCCACCAGCACGAGGTCACCGGTGGCGAGGTCACCGACGTCGAGCCGCTGCGCGAGCTGGGTGCGGACCGCGCTGCGCACCCGCGCGACCGCGGGATGGGGGCCGGTCATGGGCGGGGTGGTGCTCAGCCGTGGACCCGGCGGACCCAGGCGCCGGGGTCGGTGATCTCGGCGGGCAGCGGCAGCTGCTCCGGCGACGTCCAGACGGCGTTGAGCCCGGCGTGGCCCACCGCGTCGATCACGCCGCGCACGAAGGCCGCGCCCTGGCGGTACTGGGCGAGCTTGGCGTCGAGGCCGAGCAGACGGCGCAGCAGCACGTCGAGCAGACCCTGGCCGTCGCGTCGTCGCTCGAACGAGCGGCGGATGGTGGCGACCGTGGGGATGACGCCGGGGCCGGCCTCGTCCATGACGACGTCGGCGTGCCCCTCGAGCAGGGCCATCACCGCGAGCACCTTCTCCAGCTCCGCCCGCTCGTCGTCGGTGAGCACCGCCGTCATGATCGGCCCGCCGGAGGTCGCGTCCACGGGACCGCCCGCGAGCACCTTCGGGAGCGCCTCGACCAGCGCGCGCATCCGTCGTCCGGCGCTCTCCTGCTCGCCGAGGGACGCCGTCAGCGAGGACATCGCCGCGCGGAGGTGCCCGGGCAACCAGGTCGCCGCGGCGAACTGCACGGCGTGGGTCTGCTCGTGCAGGCAGACCCAGAGGTGGAAGTCGCCCGGGTCGAGCCGCAGCTCGCGCTGGACGTGGAGCACGTTAGGCGCGACGAGCAGCAACCGCCCCGGCCCGCCCGGCTGGTCGGTGAACGGGTCGAACTGACCGAGCACGCGGCTCGCCAGCAACGACAGCAGCACCCCGAGCTCCTCGCCCGCGGCGCGGGCTCCCGCCGCCCCGCCGCTCGGCGGGACGTGGTCGCCGAGCAGGTCGTCGAACATGGCGATGTTGGCCTCGGCCCACCGCGGACGGTCGATCACGTAGGTCGGCAGCGCCGCCGCGCGATCGGCGGCGTCGACGAGCCCGGTGAGGCCTCCGACGACGGCGGGAGCCCGACGAGCCGCGCCGCGCAACGACGCGACGAGGTCGCCCGCCTCCGCGCGCGTCACCGTCGGCCCGGGACGCACCAACGCGGCCGACCGCCGTCGAGCCGCTTCCCAGTCCACCGCACCCTCCGCCACACCCACCACCCTACGGACCCCACCCCTTCCCCGATGTGTCGGTCTTCTGAGACAGAGCGAGGGGGGTGGGGTCAGCAGCCGCAGGTGGCGAGGGACTGGGCGAAGGTGTCGACGGCGGAGCGGGCGGGGTCGGTGCCCCCGAGCGGGAGGTCGCCCGCCATGACGGCGAACGCGAGCAGGCGACCGTCGGCGGTCGTGGCGTAGCCCGAGAGGGCGACGACGGTGCGAAGGGTGCCGGTCTTCGCGGCGACGAGGCCGGCGGCGGGCGGCTCCCTCAATCGGTCCGACAGCGTACCCTCCAGCCCGGCCACCGGCAGCCCGCGCGCGACCGAGCCGAGCCGCGGGTGCTCGGCGATCGTCAGCAGCGTGCTGATCAGCGTCTGCGGGGCGACCCGGCTCGTCCCCGACAGCCCGGAGGTGTCGATCAGCTCCAGCCCGGCGACGTCGACGCCCAGGTCGGCGAGGGCGTCGCGCACCGCGGCACCGGCGCCGGCGAAGCTCGGCTCCTCACCCTGCTCGTGCGCCACCAGCCGGCCCAGCCCCTCGGTCAGGATGTTCTCGGAGGCCTGCAGCGCGTACGCGACGAGGTCCTCCAGGGGCGCCGACGACACCGACGCCAGCTCGGTGGCATCCGCCGCGGCGACCCCGTCGGTCACCGCTCCCTCGACGGCGATCCCGGCCTCGGCGAGCGACTCGACGAACTCGGCCGCCACGGCTCCGGCCGGGTCGACGGCGCGGGCGCGCTGGCCCTCGAGACGGCCGATGTCGATCGCGAGCGGGGCCATGAACATCGCGTCGCCGACGCTCAGGTCGATCTCGTCCCAGCGCGCCGCCAGCTCCGGGCCGGTGTAGTAGGAGGTGTCGAGCTGCACGCTCACGCTGGTCTCGCCGGACTCGGCGAGCGCCAGGGCCGTCTGCTCGGCGAGGTCGCCGATGCCGCCACGTCCGATGACGGCGTCCGGGTCGCCCGCGCCGGGCGCGAGGGTGAGGTCGCCGCCGCCGACGAGCACGACCACCCCGGGCTCGCTCTGCACCACACGCGTCGTGAAGACGGCGTCGGGGCCGGCCGTCGCGATGGCCGCCGTCGCGGTCAGCAGCTTCGCTGTCGACGCCGGCGCGTGCGGCACGTCGGCGTTGGCCGCCCCGAGCGGGTCCCCGGTGAGCACGTCGACGACCATCACGCCGGTGGACCCGGCGATCGCGGGATCGCCCAGCAGGTCCCCGACCAGAGCCTGGACGCCGTCGGGCTCCGGGAGCGCCGCCGCCTCGTCGGGTCCCGGCACACCGGCCGGGACGCCGATCTCGACGGCGTCGGTGCTCGGGTAGGGCGGGTTCGCGGCCGGGACGGGCCGCACGGTGAGGACGCCGGGGACGACATCGGCGGCGTCGGCGGCGCCGTACCCCCCGACCAGCAGCACCACGATCAGGACGACCGGGATCCACACCCGGCCGCGACGTCGGCGACGCGGGCGGGAGGTGGTCGTGCTCGCCGCTGCCATGCTCGGAGTATCCCGCACCCTCGTCGGTGCGTCAGACTAGGCCCGGAGCCGACCGGGCCGCGGGTGCGACCCGTCGAGAAGAAGGGCGAAGCGTGGAGTTCGACGTCACGATCGAGATCCCCAAGGGGCAGCGCAACAAGTACGAGGTCGACCACGAGACCGGGCGCATCCGCCTGGACCGGATGCTCTTCACCTCGACGCGCTACCCCGACGACTACGGCTACATCGAGGGCACGCTCGGCGAGGACGGCGACCCGCTCGACGCCCTCGTGCTGCTGGAGGAGCCCACGTTCCCCGGCTGCCTGATCCGGTGCCGCGCGCTCGGGATGTTCCGCATGCGCGACGAGGCCGGTGGCGACGACAAGGTGCTGTGCGTGCCCAAGGGTGACCAGCGTGCGTCGTGGCGGTCCGACATCGACGACGTCTCCGAGTTCCACCGCCTCGAGATCCAGCACTTCTTCGAGGTCTACAAGGACCTCGAGCCCGGCAAGTCCGTCGAGGGCGCTCACTGGGTGGGCCGCGACGAGGCCGAGGCCGAGATCCAGCGCTCGTTCCAGCGCGCGATCGACACCGGGTACACGCACCCGCAGCCCCACATCGGCTGAGCCCGCTCGTGCGGCCGCGTCTCTGCGACGGGAGGGCGAGCTGAGCGCGGACCCGGTCGTCGAACGCTTCGACGGCGACGACCTCGACCGCGACCGCTGGGTCGCCTCCTACCTGGCCTGCTGGGCCTCGCGCGAGGAGAACGCCGCCACGTACCGGCTCACCGACGCCGGGCTCGTGCTCGAGATCCCGCCCGGGCAGGGCCTGTGGTGCGCGCAGACGCACCACCCGCCGCTGCGGACGTCGACGATCGCCTCGGGCGACTGGTCGGGGCCGCTCGGCAGCGACCGCGGCCCGCAGCCGTTCCGGGAGGGCCTCGTGGTGCGCGAGGAGCAGCCGCGCCGCACCGGCTGGCTGGTCGACGGCACGGGCGACGGCGGATTCGTCGAGATCCGGTGCCGCATGTCGCTCTCACCTCGCTCGATGGCGGCCCTGTGGCTGGCGGGCTGGGACGAGGACCCGCAGAGCTCGGGTGAGCTCTGCGTCGTCGAGGTGTTCGGGTCCGCCGTCGAGCCGGGCCGGTCCGCCGAGGTCGGGATCGGCGTCAAGGCGTTGCGCGACGCACGGCTGCGCCAGGACTTCGACGCGCCTCGTCTGCCGATCGACGTCGCCGATCTGCACGACTACCGCGT
Organism: Pseudactinotalea sp.; assembly: GCA_048594485.1. GTDB lineage: Bacteria > Actinomycetota > Actinomycetes > Actinomycetales > Beutenbergiaceae > Pseudactinotalea. The sequence goes on from JBMDXU010000240.1 coordinate 7,148, forward strand.
CGACTGGGACGCCGAGGGCGCGCGCTTCAGCGTCGACGGCGAGGTGGTGCGGCGATGCCCGACGGCACCCACCTACCCCATGATCCTCATGCTCGGCGTCTTCGACTTCCCGCCCGACGACGGCGCCCACGCCGACCACGTCCCGGCGCTGGAGGTCCGGCGGATCTCGGGGACCGCCGCCGGATCGTCCCCCTGACCGGCTGACGGTCGGGCGCAGGTCTCAGGGACGGACGGCGTTCGGCAGCACGTTGGTCCAGAACATCGGGACGAGCTCGACGTTCGACCCGGGACGCGGCGCGTGCAGACGCATCCCGTTACCGGCGTAGATGGCGACGTGGTAGATGCCGCTCGGCGCGCCGTTGTTGGAGTAGAAGATCAGGTCGCCCGGCTTCATCTGGCCCACCGGCACGTAGGCACCGGAGTAGTACTGCGCGCGGCTGTTCCGGGCGATGGAGATGCCCGCGCGCTCGTAGGCGCGCATGGTCAGCCCGGAGCAGTCGTAGGAGCTCGGGCCGGCAGCACCGTAGACGTAGGGCTTGCCCAGCTGGGTGCGCGCCCACGCGAGCGCGGCGGCGTTCGCGTTGTCGGAGGCGGGCGGGGCCGGCGTCGACGGCGGGGTCGTGGGACGGGGCGTCGTCGTGGTCGGCCTCGGCGTCGTGGTGGTCGGCGCCTGGGTCGGGCGGGTCGTGGTCGTCGTCGGCCGTGACGTCTGCGTCGTGGGCGTCGCGGACGTCGGGTCGGGATCCTCGGTCTGCGCGGGCCGCTCCTGCGGAGGTGCCACCCCGAGGGCGACGGCCGCCGCGTCGTTCTCCTGCTCCAGGCGGGCCGCCTCAGCCTCCTCCTGGCGCTGCTGCTCCATCGCGACAGAGGTCTCGCGCAGCACCGCGAGCTCGACGACGAGCTCGGAGCGGCGCTGCTCGTTCGAGGCCACGATGCGGGCGGCGCTGGCTGCCGCCGCATCGGCGTCCGCCTTGGCGTCCTCGAGGACCGCGGCCGCCGCCTCCCGTTCGGTGACCGCGTCGGCGGCGCGCTCGGAGGCCACGAGGGCCGCCGACTCGGCGGCCGCGTACTGCTGCTCCGCCTCGGAGGTGGCCGTGCCCAGGACCTGGTAGGTCGTCGCCTCGGCCAGCGCGTCCTCGATGCCGTCGGCGGAGAGCATCGCGCCGATCTGGGCGAGGTCGCCACCCGAGCGGTAGCTGGCCATGGCGAGCTCGGCCAGCGCGGCGCTGGCGTCGTCGAGCTCGGCCTCGGCCGCGGCGGCCGCGGCGTCGGCCTCCGTCTGCTCGGTCTCGGCGAGCTCCAGCGCGGC
>JBMDXU010000241.1:0-3547 GCA_048594485.1 Pseudactinotalea sp.
GTGACGGCGACCGACGTCGTGCTCACGATCACGCAGATGCTGCGCCAGCACGGCGTCGTCGGCAAGTTCGTCGAGTTCTACGGCGAGGGTGTGGCGCGGGTGCCGCTCGCGAACCGCGCGACCATCGGCAACATGAGCCCCGAGTTCGGCTCGACCGCCGCGATCTTCCCGATCGACGACATCACGCTGGACTACCTGCGGCTGACCGGTCGCAGCGACGAGCAGGTCGCCCTGGTCGAGGCGTACGCCAAGGAGCAGGGCATGTGGCTCGACCCGCACGCCGACGGCTACGTCGAGCCGGTGTACTCCGAGTACCTCGAGCTCGACCTTGGCACGGTGGTGCCGTCGATCGCGGGTCCCAAGCGCCCGCAGGACCGCATCGAGCTCAGCCACGCAAAGTCGGCGTTCCAGCGCGACATCCTCAGCTACGTGCCGTCGCTGAGCGCCGATGTCGACGAGGCCGAGAAGGAGTCCTTCCCGGCGTCGGACAGCCCGGCGATCTCGGCGACCCCGCACCCGACGTTCCCGGTGACCACGCCCGAGGGCGAGACGTACGAGCTGTTCCACGGCGCCGTCGCGATCGCGTCGATCACCTCGTGCACCAACACCTCCAACCCGAGCGTGATGCTCGCGGCAGGCCTGCTGGCGAAGAACGCCGTCGAGAAGGGCCTCACGGCGAAGCCGTGGGTCAAGACGTCGATGGCGCCGGGGTCGCAGGTCGTCACCAACTACTACGACAAGGCCGGCCTGTGGCCGTACCTGGAGAAGCTCGGCTTCCACCTGGTCGGCTACGGCTGCGCGACCTGCATCGGCAACTCCGGGCCGCTCGCCGACGAGGTGAGCCAGGTCGTGAACGAGCACGACCTGGCGGTCGTGTCCGTGCTGTCGGGCAACCGCAACTTCGAGGGACGGATCAACCCCGACGTCAAGATGAACTACCTGGCGTCGCCGCCGCTGGTCATCGCGTACGCGCTCGCCGGCACCATGGAGTTCGACTTCGAGTCGGAGCCGCTCGGTCGCACCGAGGACGGCCACCCGGTGTTCCTGCGGGACATCTGGCCGACGCCGCAGGAGGTCCAGAGCACGATCGACTCCTCGATCAACCGCGACATGTTCACGGCCGACTACGCCGATGTGTTCGCCGGTGACGAGCAGTGGCGCGGGCTCGACACCCCCGAGGGGGAGACCTTCGCGTGGGCCGACGACTCGACGTACGTCCGCAAGCCCCCGTACTTCGAGGGCATGACGATGGACACGGCGCCGGTCACCGACATCACCGGCGCGCGTGTGCTGGCGAAGCTGGGCGACTCGGTCACCACCGACCACATCTCGCCCGCCGGGTCGATCAAGCCCGACTCGCCCGCCGGCGTCTATCTCGCCGAGCACGGGGTGGCGCGCAAGGACTTCAACTCCTACGGCTCGCGCCGCGGCAACCACGAGGTGATGATCCGAGGCACCTTCGCGAACATCCGCCTGAAGAACCAGCTGCTCGACGGCGTCGAGGGTGGCTTCACGAAGAACCTGCTGACCGGCGAGCAGACGTCGATCTACGACGCCGCGCAGGCGTACGCCGAGCAGGGCATCCCGCTCGTGGTGCTGGGCGGCAAGGAGTACGGCTCGGGCTCCTCGCGCGACTGGGCCGCGAAGGGCACGGCGCTGCTGGGTGTGCGGGCGGTCATCACCGAGAGCTTCGAGCGGATCCACCGCTCCAACCTCATCGGGATGGGTGTGCTGCCGCTGCAGTTCCCGGCGGGGGAGAGCGCGAGCTCGCTCGGGCTCGACGGCACCGAGACCTTCGACATCACCGGGATCGAGGAGCTCAACTCCGGCACGACGCCGAAGACGGTGCACGTCACCGCGACGAAGACCGACGGCGGCGTCGTCACCTTCGACGCCGTGGTGCGCATCGACACCCCCGGTGAGGCCGACTACTACCGCAACGGCGGCATCCTGCAGTACGTGCTGCGCTCGCTCGTCCAGGCCTGACCGGCCCGACGGCGGGACGGCGGGACGGCGGTCCCGCCGTCGGGAATCCGCGTGCGTGCGGCGTGGTTGTCGCAGCAGGATGTGACGCCCGAGGGATGGCGTTGACGAGACGATGAACGTGACGAGACGATGACTGACGACGTGACTGCGACCGCGGTGGGTGCCACGTCTTCGCGCGCGGTCAGCCCGCGGATGGCGGTGCTGGGCCAGCAGTACCGCTGGACCACGATCGGGATCCTCCTCGTCATCAGCGCCGCGGCGTTCGAGGGCATGGGCGTCGGCACGGCGATGCCGGCGATCATGGGCGACATCGGCACCCCGGCCACCTACGCATGGCCGTTCGTGGCGTTCCTCGCGGCGTCGGTGTTCGCGACGGTGGTCGGCGGCCGGTGGGCCGATCGGCGCGGGCCGCGGTGGCCGCTGGTCACAGGAGTGCTGACGTTCGCCGTGGGGCTGGTGGTGTCGGGGCTGTCGGCCACGCTGGCACCGATGCTGGTCGGACGGGCGCTGCAGGGCTTCGGCGGCGGTCTGCTGACCGTCGCGATCTTCGTGCTGGTCGCGCTGGTGTACCCGGTTTCGCTGCGGCCGGCGGTGTTCGCGTGGACGGCGTCGGCGTGGGTGCTGCCCTCCTTGATCGGACCACCGGTCGCCGCGTTCGTGACGAAGACGTGGAGCTGGCACTGGGTGTTCCTCGGCATCGCCCCGGTCGCGGTGGTCGCACTGGTGATGGTGTCGCGCGCGCTGCGTCGGCTGGAGGCGGCGCCGGTCACGACCGACCGGCGCGGTGGTGCCGGGCTCGTGCTGGTGCTGGCCGCGCTGGGTGCGGCGGCGGGCGTGGCGGCGCTGTCGTGGGCAGGGGAGCGCGCGGACCTCGCTGTGCTCCCGATCGCGTTGGTGGCGCTGGCCGTGCTGGTCCCGTGCCTGCTGCGGCTGGTGCCGCGCGGCACCTTGTGGGCCGCGCGCGGGGTGTCGAGCGCGGTGCTCTCGCGCGGGCTGCTGGCCGGGTCGTTCTTCGCCGCGAACGCCTTCCTCCCGCTGGTCCTGACCGACCTGCACGAGTGGCCGCTGGAGCGCGCCGGCGCGATGCTGATCGCGGGTTCGCTCGGGTGGTCGGCCGCGTCGGCGTGGCAGGGTGGGCGACCGGACCTGCCCCGGCACGTGCTGCTGCGGATCGGCGCCACGCTGGTGGCGGTGGGGATCGCCGTGCAGATCCCGATTGCGCTGACGCTCGTCAGCGGCTGGTTCGCGTTGCCGGCGCAGGCGATCGCGGGGCTGGGCATGGGGCTCGGGATGTCGTCGGTCGCGCTGCTGGTGATGGGGCACTCGGGTGAGGGCGAGGTGGGGTTCAACACCGCCGCCGCCCAGATCCTCGACGGACTGTCCACCGCCCTGCTCATCGGGGTCGGCGGTGCGCTGACGGCGCTGCTCGCGCTGGCCGGTGGGCTCCCGTGGCTGCTGGCGTGGCTCGTGGGGATCGTCCTCGTCGTGGTCGTCATCGCGCCCCGGACGGCGCTGCCCAGGACTGCTGCCGCCGTCGCCGTGAGCGACGCCGCCTGAGGCG
>JBMDXU010000242.1:0-3216 GCA_048594485.1 Pseudactinotalea sp.
TAGATCGCCGAGTCGCCGTGCGGGTGGTAGTGACCCATGACGTCGCCGACGACGCGCGCGCACTTGGAGAAGCTCGAGTCGGGGCGGTAGCCGCCGTCGTACATCGCGTAGAGGATGCGCCGGTGCACCGGCTTGAGGCCGTCGCGGATGTCGGGCAGGGCGCGACCGACGATCACGCTCATCGCGTAGTCGAGGTAGCTGCGCTGCATCTCCAGGCGCAGGTCGACCTGCTGCACGCGGTCGGTCTCGGCCTCGATCGCGACGCCCTCGGGGAGGTCGGTGTCGTCGGGAGTGGCGTCTGTCGGCTCGTCGGTCACGTCGTGTCTCTCTCAGATGTCCAGGAACCGCACGTCGCGGGCGTTGCGCTGGATGAAGGTGCGGCGCTGCTCGACGTCCTCGCCCATGAGGATCGAGAACATCTCGTCGGCCGCCTCGGCGTCGTCGAGCGTCACCTGCTTGAGGGTGCGGGTGTCCGGGTCCATGGTGGTGTCCCACAGCTCGTGGTAGTCCATCTCGCCGAGACCCTTGTACCGCTGGATGCCGCCGCCGTCCTTCTGCAGCCGCCACCCACGCTCACGGCCCTCCGTCACCAACGCGTCGCGCTCGCGGTCGGAGTAGACGTACTGGTGCGGCGCGTTGGTCCACTTGAGCCGGTACAGCGGGGGCATCGCCAGGTACACGTGGCCGAACGTGATCAACGGTGTCATGTAGCGGAACAGCACCGTGAGCAGCAGCGTGCAGATGTGCTGGCCGTCGACGTCCGCATCCGCCATCAGCACGATCTTGTGGTACCGGAGCTTGGTGATGTCGAAGTCCTCGCCGATCCCGGTCCCGAAGGCCGTGATGAGCGCCTGCACCTCGTTGTTGCTCAGCGCCTTGTCCAGCCGGACCCGCTCGACGTTGAGGATCTTGCCCCGGATCGGCAGGATCGCCTGCGTCTCGGGGTTGCGGCCCTGGACAGCGGAGCCGCCCGCCGAGTCTCCCTCGACGATGAAGATCTCGCTCTTCGACGCGTCGCGGCTGGAGCAGTCGCGCAGCTTGCCGGGCATGCCGCCGCTCTCGAGGACACCCTTGCGGCGTGTGGCCTCGCGGGCCTTGCGAGCCGCCATCCGTGCGGCCGCCGCCTGGATCGACTTGCGGACGACGTCCTTCGCCTCGTTCGGGTGCGACTCCAACCAGGCGCCGAGCTCGTCGTAGACGATCTTCTGCGTGAAGGTCCGGGCCTCGGTGTTGCCGAGCTTCGTCTTCGTCTGACCCTCGAACTGCGGCTCGCCGAGCTTGATGGAGATGACGGCGGTCAGCCCCTCGCGGATGTCGTCACCGGTGAGGTTGTCGTCCTTGTCCTTGAGGAGGCCCTTCTCCTTGGCGTACCGGTTGATCAGCGTGGTGAGCGCCGACCGGAAGCCCTCCTCGTGGGTGCCGCCCTCGGTGGTGGAGATCGTGTTGGCGTAGGTGTGCACCGACTCCGAGTACGCCGTGGTCCACTGCATCGCGATCTCGAGCGAGATCTTCCGCTCGGTGTCCTCGGCCGCGAAGTCGATCACCTCGGGGTTGACGACGTCGACCTTCTTCGCCCGCACGAGGTGGGCGACGTAGTCGACAAGGCAGCCGTCGTAGCGGTAGGTCACCTTGCGGGCGAGCTCGACGCCGTCCGACCCCGGCCCAGCGACGGTGTCCTCGAGATCGGCGACGGCACGCTGGTCGTCGAGGGTGATGCTCAGACCCTTGTTGAGGAACGCGTACTGCTGGAACCGCGCGCGCAGCGTCTCGAAGTCGTAGGTGGTGGTCTCGAAGATCCCCGGGTCGGCCCAGAACGTCTGGGTGGTGCCGGTGACATCGGTCGGCTCGCCCTGGATGAGCTCGGTGGTCGGGGTGCCGCCGTCGGCGAACGACATCGACCAGTGGTGACCGTCGCGACGCACCTCGGAGACCATCCTGGTCGAGAGCGCGTTCACGACCGACATGCCGACGCCGTGCAGGCCGCCGGAGACGGCGTAGCCGCCACCGCCGAACTTGCCGCCGGCGTGCAGCACGGTCATGACGACCTCGAGCGTGGGCTTGCCCTCGGTGGGGTGGATGGCGACCGGGATGCCGCGACCGTTGTCGGTGACCCGGACGCCGCCGTCGGGGAGGAGCTCGACGAGGATGGTGTCGCAGTACCCGGCCAGCGCCTCGTCGACCGAGTTGTCGACGATCTCGTACACGAGGTGGTGCAGGCCGCGCTCGCCGGTGGACCCGATGTACATGCCGGGGCGCTTGCGGACGGCCTCCAGGCCCTCGAGCACCGTGATGTTGCCGGCGTCGTAGCTGCCGTTGGACGATGCCGCCGGCGGCCGTGCCGCCGTGCTGCTCTGCTCGTTCGATTCGTTCGATGCTGTCGCTGTGTCGACCCCAGGCTGATCTGGCACTCGTGGGCTCCTCGTCCTCGTCGTCACGGGGCCGAACACCCTCGTGGACACCCCTGCTCGACCGGCGGGGAATGCACCGCCCGGCTGCCGCGCGGACGCGGGTGGTCACGTTGCTCGACCGACCGCGGACACACGACCGCCAGGTTCCGTGATTCTACCGTGACCTGGCCGATCTGCCCAATCGTCCACAGCCTTTTCCACAGGGCGCGTGTCGCTGCGCCCGACCGTCAGCCGTAGGTGTCTCGGGGACCCCGGCCACGGACCGACCGGGGCCCCTTGCGCCACGTCGGGCCGCCCGGTCCGAGGACCTGGATCGACGTGACCGCTCCTTCGCCGACCTCCTCGGCGATCCGCCGCTCGAGCTGCGGCACGAGCAGCCGGATCTGCGTCGCCCAGGCGGTGGAGTCGGCGCGCACCACGAGCGCACCGTCGGCGAACGTCTCGGGCTGGCAGTGATCGGCGATCTGGTCGCCGACGACCTCGCGCCAACGACCCACCACACCCCCGACCTGCAGCGACTGGTTCCAGCCGAGCTGCGCGGTCAGCCGGTCCATCGTGTCGGCGAGCGGCTGCGGGTCGCGGCCGGCACCCGGGACGACCGCCGGTGCGTGGCCGGCCGTCCCGCGCCGACGGCGTGGCCCGGCCTGACCGGGGACGAGTCCCTTCGCGCGGGCCGCGTCGCGTGCCCTCGCGAGCGCGAGCCGAGCGGCGTCGTCGGGCGCGGACCGCGGCGCCCCCGGCTCCTCGACGGGGGCGATCCGCGGCGGCGGCAGGATGTCGCCGTCCTTGCGCTCACTCGGCCCGTGTG
>JBMDXU010000243.1:0-7651 GCA_048594485.1 Pseudactinotalea sp.
CCGTCGACGGCCCGCTCCCGGATCAGGTCCGGGTTGATGCCCATGACCATCGCCTGGCGGACGCGGACGTCCTCACCCGGTCGCCCCTCGCCGGCGTTGATCACCGCGACGTTGCTGGCCGCGACGAGGTTCATGTAGCCGGGGATGTCGTCGTCGAGCAGCGCGTCGACCTTGTCGGGGTCACGCATGAAGGCCATGTTCAGCGAGCCGCTCTCGAGCGAGTCGACCGCCGTCTGCTGGTCGGAGAGGAACACCGAGCGGACCTCGTCGAGGTTCGGCCGGCCGTCCCAGTAGTTCTCGTTGGCCGCCAGGACCAGCTCCTCCTGCGGGGCCCACCGGTCGAAGACGAACGGGCCCGCACCGATCGGCTCGTACTCGCCGCCCGCGTCCGAGGCCTTCGCCACGATCATGCCGGGGCCCGTGCTGAGGATGCTCGGGAACAGCACCCAGGGGCCGTTCAGCTTGTAGACGACCGTGTTCGCGTCGGGCGTCTCGACCGAGGCCACGTTGCCCGCCCACAGCGCGGTCTCCGGGCCGGGCTTAGCCACGTAGCGCTCCTGGCTCCACTTCACCGCGGCCGAGTCGAGCGTCGTCCCATCGCTGAACTTCACACCGTCGCGGAGCTTCAGCGTCCACTCGGAGAAGTCGTCGTTGGGCTCCAGCGACTCCGCGAGCTGAGGCACGAAGTCCTCCGACTCGGTGTCGTAGCGCATCAGCGTGTCGAAGATCGCTGCCATCTCGACGCCGCCGGTCGAGCCGGCCGCGATCGTGACGCCCGGGTCGAGCGCGGCGGGCTCGGAGAACGCCGCGAAGCTCAGCGTGCCGCCCTGGACGGGGTCGCCCCCGTCGGACGCGCCGATCATTCCCTCCTCATAGGTGCGCTCCTTGGCACCCGGCTCCTCCTGGTCGGAGTCGTCGTCGGACGACGACCCACATCCGGCCACGAGGGCCACTGCCGCCATCACGGCGATCGCGCTCCGCAAGCCACGGACGCTACGTCGGTTCATGCCTACTCCTCGGATGACACCCGGTCCCACTCTCCGGGAACTTCTCGGACCATATCTATTCGGCATACTTCTGTCGAGAATAATCCAGACTACGAAACGATCACGGTGCGACTCACGCACGCGTGGGGCCGCTCCGGGCGCCCCGGACCAGACGTCCCGGCAGCTCTCCCGTGGCCTCGCCCTCGACGTAGGTGACGACCCCGCTCACCACGGTGCGCACGTAACCGTCGGCCCGCTGGAGCAGCCGCCGACCGCCCGCCGGCAGGTCGTGGTGCATCTCGGGCTTGTGCAGGCGCAGCCGGTCGTGGTCGACCACGGTCAGGTCCGCCTTGTAGCCCACCTCCAGCAGGCCTCGGTCGTGCAGACCGACCGCCTCCGCCGTCGCCCTCGCCTGCCGGGCCACCACGAGCTCCAGCGGCAGCCCGTCCGCCCGATCGCGCGCCCAGTGCTGGAGCAGGGTGGTCGGGAAGCTGCCGTCGCAGATCGTGCCGACGTGCGCACCGCCGTCGGAGAGGCCCGGGACGGCGAACTCGTGCGCGAGCATCTCGCGAGCGCCGTCGAGGCTGCCGTCGACGTAGTTGGTGAAGGGCAGGTAGAGCATGCCGCGACCATCGCCCCCGACGATCAGGTCGTAGGCCAGCTCCTCGGCGCTCACCCCGGCCCGGGCCGCTCGCCGCGCCACCGTGCGGTCGGGGTCGGGCTCGTAGTCAGGAGGGTCACCGAGCTCGAACATCAGGTGGAAGGCGTCGAGGAACGCGCCACCGATCAGGTTCGGCGCCTTGACCACGCCGTGCTCGAGCACCCGCCGGCGGACGTCCGGGTCACGCATCCGGCGGGCCTGCTCCTCGACCGGACGATCGGCCAGGTCCTGCCACACCGGGTTGCCCGAGAACGGGTGCAGCGTGCAGTCCAGGCCCAGCAGGATCCCGATGCCGCGCGCCGCGACCTGGGCGCGCAGTCGCAGCCCGTCGTCGTTGGCGCGCACCAGGAAGTCGAGGGCCTTGCGGAACCGCTCGGGGTACGCCGGGTTCTGCGCCAGCGAGAAGGACATCGGCCGTCCCGCGGCCCGGGCCATCGTCGCGATGAGCTCGAAGTCGGTGTCGATGGTGTCGTCGTCCCAGTCGGTGACCAGCTGGAGGACACCGGTCCCCGTCTCCCCGATCGCCCGCGAGATGGCCTCGAGCTCGGCGATGCCCGCGGCGTACGACGGGATCAGCTCGCCCGCCCGGGTCTTGTGGTTGAGGGTGCGCGACGTCGTGAAGCCGAGCGCCCCGGCCCGGATCGCCTCGGCGGCGAGCCGGGCCATGACGGCGATCTCCTCCTGGGTCGCCTGCTCGTGCGCGGCGGCCCGCTCGCCCATCGCCCGGACCCGGAGCGCGGCGTGCGGGACCTGCGCGGCGAGGTCGAGGTCGTGCGGTCTCCGCTCGAGCGCGTCGAGGTACTCCGGGAAGCTCTCCCAGTCCCACGCCAGCCCCTCGGTGAGCGCGACACCCGGGATGTCCTCGACGCCCTCCATCAGCGCGATCAGCCGGTCGTGGTCGGCCGGCACCGCCGGCGCGAAGCCCACCCCGCAGTTGCCCATCACCACCGTGGTGACGCCGTGCCACGACGACGGCTGCAGCCGGCTGTCCCAGGTCGCCTGACCGTCGTAGTGCGTGTGCAGGTCGACGAAGCCCGGCAGCACCAGGGCGCCGTCGGCGTCCACCTCCTCCCGACCGCGGCCGGACACCCGGCCGACCTCGCTGACGACGCCGTCCCGGATGGCCACGTCCGCCGTACGGCGTGGTCCACCGGATCCGTCGACGAGGACGCCGCCGCGGACCACGAGGTCGTGCTCGGCCATCGGGCTCACCCCGCCGGCCGGTAGCGCAGCAGGGTCATGCCGCTGTCGGCGTCGTCGCAGAAGACCGGCTCGACCCGCATGCCGACCCGGATGTCGGCCGGCTCGACCTCGACGAGCTCGGTGCTGAAGCGCGGCCCCTCGTCCCACTCGACGACCGCGAGCAGCTGGGGCACGGCGTCGGCCCACGGCGGCGCGGTCGGGCGCTCGGCGACCGTGAAGGTGTAGAGCGTCCCGGCGCCGGAGATCTCGCGCCACTCCAGGTCGTCGGCCAGCGTGCCCGGCGCGAGGGTGCGCGGATAGAAGACCCAGGCGGCCGAGGAAGGCGAGTACTGGATGCGGATCCGGTGCTCGCGCAGCGCATCCCAGAAGGGCTGCGACACCGGCGTCGGCTCGGGAACCGGTCGCGTCTCGCTCATCTCACGCCCCCTGGAGCAGGAGGGCGACCTGCTCGCTCATGATGCCGCCGTTGCCGGTGACGAATGCCGTGTCGCAGTCGGCCACCTGGGCCGCCCCCGACCGGCCCATCACCTGCCGCGCCCCGTCGACCACGTGGTGCATGCCGCCCGCCATCCCGGCCTGACCGAAGGACAGCTGACCGCCCGCCGTGTTGACCGGGAAGTCGCCCCGGTGGGTGAGGTCGTGCTCGGTCACCCAGCGCATGCCCTCGCCCTTCGCACAGAAGCCCGCGTCCTCGAGCGTCATGAGGACCGTGATCGTGTAGCAGTCGTAGACCGACGCCATGTCGACGTCCGCGCGCTCCAGGCCCGCCATGGCGAACGCCGTGTCCGCCGCGCGCGCGATCGGCGTCCGCACCAGGTCCTCGGCGTACGTCGGGGTCTTGAAGGAGAGGTGCTCGCCGAAGCCCCTGACCCAGACCGGCCGGTGGCGCGACCGCTTGGCCAGGTCGGCGTTCGCCACCAAGACGGCGGCGCCGCCCTGGACTCGCATCACCACCTCGAGCATGTGGATCGGGTCGGCGATCATCGGGCTCCCGAGCACGTCGTCGACCGTGATCGGCTTGCCGTGGAAGACCGCGCCCGGGTGGGCGCACGCGTTGGTGCGCTGGTCGACGGCGATCTTCGCGGTCGCCCGCGCGTCGTAGCCGAACTCCGCGGCGTAGCGCTGCGCGATCTGGGCGTAGGGCCCGTTCTGCCCGACGTTGCCGTAGGGGATCTCGAACTCCGCCTGGGGCGAGCCGTACTTGTTGCTCGATGCGCCGTACCAGCCCGGGTCGACCGGCGCACGACGCGTGGAGCGCGGCAGCATCAGCGAGCCGGGGACGACGCACAGCACGGCGTCGCAGATGCCGAGCTCGACCGCCGCGGCCGCGCGCCAGACCATGCCGGCCGACGTCGCGCCGCCGAGGTCGACGCGCTCGCCGTAGTCGAGCGGCAGCCCGAGGTACTCCGACAGGGTCGCGGGGGCGAACATGTCGGACTCCTGGATTCCGTGCGTCACCAGGCCGTTGACGACGTCCGGCGTCAGCCCGGCGTCCTCGACGACCAGCTTGGCGAGCACGGCGTACTGGTCGAGGGTGAAGAGCTCGGGCCGGGTCTGCTTGCGCTCGGCCGGTAGCTCGGCGATCCCGACGATCGCCGCCTCCCCGCGCAGGCCCATCAGGCGGCCCCGCCCCGGCGCGGCAGCGACACCACGGCGGTGCCGGGCATCAGGACGTCCTCGCCGCGCGTGGCCGCGATGTCGAGGTCGACCAGGGTGCGGTCGCCCTCCTCGCGCACCGCGGTGACGGTGCCGCCGAAGGTCAGCTCCTGACCGGGGAAGGCGACCGCGCGGTTCTGCGCGGAGAAGGTCACCAGCCGGCCGAGCGGGCCGATCCAGTCGGTGACGGCGCGGGCCAGCAGCGCGGCCTGGAGCGGGCCCTGGACGAGCACGTCCTCGTAGCCCTCGGTGTCGCGCGCCCAGTCCTTGTCGTAGTGGATGCGGTGGCCGTTGTACGTCGCGGCGCTGAAGAAGAACATCTGCGTCTCGTCGACCGTCACCGGCAGCGGCGGCAGCGCGTCGCCGACGGTGACGTCCTCGGCATGAATCTGGTCAGTCGCGGCACTGCTCATCGGAGGCTCCTCACGGGCGGGCGATCATCGACGTGCTGGCCTCGGCCACGAGCTCGTCGCGCTGGTTGGTGTAGGTCGTGCGCCAGGTGACGAGCACGAACGGACCGGACCGGCCCTGCTTGTCGACGACGGACTCGATCGTGCGGACCATCGTGATCTCGTCGCGGTGGTAGCAGGGCAGGTGGAAGGTCGTGCTCTCCCCGCCGGCCATCCGGCGCGGCGCGTCCGGGAACGTGAGGTTGCCGGACACCGCACCCGAGGAGCCGTCCGGACGCAGCCCGTCGAGCGGCGTCACGCCGAGCACGGCGTACTGGACGTAGAGCGGCGGCGCGACCACGTCGTCGTACCCGGCGGCACGCGCGGCATCGGCATCGAACCACAGCGGGTTGTGGTCCTTCACCGCGACCGCCCAGCGCTGCCACTCGCGCCGGTTGACCTCACCGGTGGCGCTCGCGGCGACGGTGCCGACGCGGGCGGCGACGTCGGGCGGGATCAGGGATGTCGTGGTCACGAGTCTCCTCAGGCGATCTGGTGGTCGGTGACCAGGCCGCGGGCGACCAGGTCGTCGTACGTCGCGCGGTCGTAGCCGAGCACCGTGAGGTAGACGTGCTCGTTGTCCTCGCCGAAGCCCGGCAGCGGACGGTCGTGCCGCAGCTCGAAGTCGTCGGCCCGCCAGGGGTGACCGGGATAGCGGTGCGTGCCGACCGAGGGGTGGTGGCGCTCGCGGAACCACCCGCGCTCGGCCAGGTGCGGGTCCTCGAGGAGCCGGGGCTCCGACATCACCTCTCCGGCGGGTACGCCGACCGCCTGGAGCGCTGCGACGACCTCGTCGGCCTCGCGGCCGCCGCACCACGCGCGCACGGCGTCGAGGGTGGGGGCACCGGCGACGCCCGCGACGGCCTCGCGGTCGCGGTCGTCACGGAGCGAGACCGCCACCCACCGGTCGTCCCCAGCGACGGGGAGCACGGCCTGGTCGGCGTACGGGTCGGCATTGCCGAGCACCGCGGGGTCGCGGTGGTTGACCTGGTGGTCGAGCACGAGCTCGCCGATCTCGGCGATCACGTTCTCCGCCTGCGGGAACTCGATGAGCCCGCCGCGACCGGTCTCCTCGCGGTCCCACAGCGCGGCGAGCACGGCGAAGGCCAACCCGGCGGGCGCGGCCTCGTCCATGTGGTAGTTCTCGCCGGCCGAGTCGGGCTCCTCGCCCTCGTAGCCGTCCATCGCGGCGATGCCGACGAGCGAGTTGAAGTTGGGCCCGTACCCGAGGTAGTCGCTGATCGGCCCCGCCATCCCGAGCGGAGGCATCCGCGCGACGATCAGTGCCGGGTTGACCTCGAGCAGCCGCTCGTGGCCGATGCCGAGCTTCTCGAGCACGCCGTTGGAGTTGTTCTCGACGAGCACGTCGCTCACCCGGACCAGGTCGAGCAGCGCCTGGTGGCCCTCCGGGGTGTCGAGGTTCATGCAGGCCGAGAGCTTGTTGCGGGCGTGCCAGTTGAAGACCGCGGAACGGTCGTAGGGCCGGGCCCCCGGGTCCTTCTCCGGGTAGGTGCCGCCGTGGTAGCCGGTCGCCGCGATCAGCTCCTTGGTGACCTTGGCGGAGACCTGCCGGCTCAGGCGGTCGTTGCCCTCGACCCGGATCACCTCCGCGCCCAGGTCGCCCAGCAGTGCGGTGGCGCCCGGCCCCGACCAGACGACGGTCAGGTCGATCACCCGGATGCCCGCCAGGGGCAGGTCGTCGGCCACGGCCGTCATGCGGTCACCTCCTCGCGGGCCGCCTCGGCCCGGACGACGGCGCCGTGCTGGTCGAGCAGCGGCGCGGTGCTGCGCAGCGCGAAGCCGCGGTCCATCCGCCACGGCGCGCCGACGTACTCCAGCCGGCCGGCGACGGGGTGCTCAGCCTCGACGAAGAGCCCGCGCTCGCGGAAGTGCGGATGGGCCAGCACCTCCGAGACGGACAGGAAGGCCGTCACCGGGATCCGCGCGGCCTCGGCGAGCTCCATCGCCTCGACCTTGGGACGGGCCGCGAACCACGCCGCGACGTAGGCCAGGAAGTCCTCGCGGTCCTGGTCCTTGACCGTCTGCCGGTCGCGGTAGCGCTCCCGGAAGGCGGGGTCGTCGGCGGCGACCAGGTCGACGAAGCGGTTCCAGAAGGCCTGGTTGGTCACGTAGACCATCACGAAGCCGTCGGACGCGCGGAAGGGCCCGGTGAAGGTCGCACCGTGCCGGTGCGGGCTGCGGGCACCGCGCGGTGCGGTCATGCCGGAGTACGCCGCCGAGAGCAGGTAGGACGCCCGCCGGTCCGCGCCGGCGAGCAGCACCTCCTGACCGGAGACGTCGATCGTCGCGCCGCGTCCGGTCCGTCGCGCGCGCAGCACCGCCGCGAGTGTCGCCTGGCCCGCGCTGCGGCCGATCGTGTAGTGCTCGAGCAGACCGGGCTTGCGCAGCGGCTCGCGGTCGGACTGGCCGGTCGCGTTCATCGGTCCGCCCGCGGCCTGGATCACGAGCCCGGTCGCCTCCCGGTCGCGGTAGGGACCGGTCTGCCCGAAGGCGCTGATCCGGGTGACGACCAGGTGCGGGTTGAGCGCGCGCAGCACGTCGGGCCCCAGGCCGAGGCTCTCGAGATGGCCGGGCCGGAAGGACTCGACGACGGCGTGCGCCCGTCGCACCAGCGAGAGCAGGACGGCCCGGTCGGCGTCGTCGCGGAGGTCGAGCGCGACCGACCGCTTGTTGGT
>JBMDXU010000244.1:0-7224 GCA_048594485.1 Pseudactinotalea sp.
GGTCGGGCGGACACGGCGCCGCTGCACAGACCGGTTGTGGTGGCGCGGGGCGCGCCGGCCCGGCGAGACCCCCATGAGAGAGGTGAGGGATGGTCAGCGCAGATCTGGGCTCCAGAGCCGACCTACGGCGGCGCGCGAACAGGTTCCGGTACCGCGACGGCAAGGTCGCCTACCTGTTCTTGCTGCCCGTGGTCGCGATGCTCGGGATCTTCGTCATCTGGCCGGCGGTCTACGCCGTGCTGCTGTCCTTCCAGGACTGGAGCTTCTACCAGCCGGCGGAGTTCGTCGGCCTCAAGAACTTCGTCGACGTGCTCAGCGATCGGTTGTTCTGGGGCGCGGTGAGACGAGGCTTCGTCTTCGTCGCGCTCACGGTCCCGCCGATGCTCGTGCTGGCGTACCTGTTCGCGAGCCTCGTCACGTCGGTCGCGAAGCGGATGGCGACCATCCTCAAGGTCAGCATCTACATCCCGACCATCATCTCCGCCGTCATCACGTCGATCATCTTCGTGCTCATCTACGACTACTCGGGCGGCATCCTCAACGTCGCGCTCGCCCGGCTCGGGGTCGAGGCCGTGCCGTGGCTCGGCGACCCGGCATGGGCACTGCTCGCGATCGCCGTGCCCGCGGTCTGGCTGGGGATGGGGCTGACGTCGCTCATCATGGTCGCGGCGATGGTCGACATCCCTCAGGAGTACTACGAGGCGGCCGCCATGGAGGGGGCCAACTGGTGGCAGAAGACCCGCTACATCACGTTGCCGCAGATGAAGAACATTGTCCTGTACCTGCTCGTCACCGGGTTCGTTGCCGCGATCCAGCAGTTCGAGCTGCCGCTGGTGATGACGGGCGGTGGCCCGCTCGACTCCACCAACCTGCCCAACCTCTTCATCTTCAACCACTTCCGCAACGACGTGAAGGTCGGCTACTCGATCGCCGCCGCTCTCGTGATGTTCGTGGTGCTGGGCGCCGTCTCCGCGCTGATCTTCAAGTTCGTCAACTCCGAGAAGCTGGTGGACTGACATGGCACTCGCCGAGATGACCGTGGCCGAGGTCGCGCCCGAGGACCCTGCTCCCGTGCACCGCCGACCGCGCCTGCCCCGCAGCCCGCTCGACTGGGTCGTCGCGGTCGGCAAGGCGCTCGCGGGGCTGCTGTTCCTGCTCGCGGCGCTGTTCCCGCTCGCCTGGATGCTGATCGCGGGCTTCAAGTCCAAGACCGAGGTCATCCAGACCCCGTTCCAGTTCTTCCCCGAGGTCTGGCGGGTGGAGAACTACACGCAGATCCTCGCCGACCCGACGTTCCTGCGCACCATGGGATGGACGTTCGGCGGCGCACTGCTCTTCGCCACCCTCAGCCTCACGGTGAACTCGCTCGCGGCGTACGCGTTCGCGCGCCTGGAGTTCCCCTTCAAGAAGGCGCTCTGGGTCACCGTCATCACGACGATGTTCATCCCCGGCATGACGATCCTGCTCACGAGCTTCATCGTCGTCACGCAGCTGAAGATGCTGGACACGCTCGCGGTCCTCGTGGTGCCGGGAGCGGCGAGCGCCGGCACGGTCTTCTTCATCCGCCAGTTCTACCTGAACGTACCGTCCAGCCTCGAGGAGGCGGCGATGCTGGACGGCTGCGGCCGCGCCAGGATCTTCGTCACGATGTTCCTGCCGCTGTCGAAGCCGCCGTTCGTCGTCATGGGCATCACGGCGTTCCTCGCCTACTGGAACTCCTACGTCTGGCCGATCATGACCATCACGACCGAGGAGCGCTACGTCGTGCAGCAGTACCTCGCGACGTTCCGCTCCGAGCGGTCCTCCGAGCTGGGTCTGCTGATGGCCGGATCGGTGCTCGCGGCGGCGCCGGTGATCATCGTGTTCCTCGTCTTCCAGAGGCAGATCATCGGCAACATCAAGCTCTCGGGTCTGAAGTGACGGGTCGCTCGCCGCGGTGGGTGCGCGACGTCGACGGACCGCACGTCGCGATGCCGCTGGGCGGTATCGGGACGGGCAACGTCAGCCTGTGCGCCGACGGCGGTCTGCGGCAGTGGCAGCTCCACAACATCGGCAACCACCGCGGCGACCTGCCCTTCTCGTTCTTCGCCGTACGGGTGAGCCAGTGGGAGCCGCCGTTCGACGCGGTGCGGGTGCTGCAGGCGCCGCCGTCGCGGGGCACCGGCACACCGCTCGTCAACGACGACCACGTCCCGGACTGGCAGCGCGACCTGCTCGCGCGCCACCGGGGTGTCGCCGGGACACGGTTCCGTGCGACCTACCCGGTCGCCGAGATCGAGTACGACGACGACCTCCCGGTGCGGATCGCCGTGGAGGCGCTCACCCCGATGGTGCCGCTCGACGTCGACGCCAGCTCGCTGCCGGTCGCGATGTTCACCTTCACGATCACGAACACCTCCGCCGTCCCGGCGCACGGGTGGCTGGGCATCGGGATGCAGAACCCCCTGGGGATCGACGGCACGCTCGCCCCGGACGGCGTCCGGGCGCCCGGCTACGGAGGCAACGTCAACCGTGTGGACCGCGGCTCCGCCGTCGACGAGGCGGACGACGGGGCAGCACGGTGGACCCATCTCGTGATGGAGAACCCCGCCCTCGACCCCGCGCACCCGGGTGCCGGACAGCTGGTCGTCAGCGCCGACGCGCCGTTGACGACGGCGCTCCCGCACTGGAGCGCACCCGAGCAGTTCCTCGACTTCCTCCGCAGCCGGCAGCCGTTCGGCCCGACGGACTGGTCGCACATCCCCGACGACCTCGCGGACCCCCAGCCCAGCGCCTCGTGGACGAGTGCCGGGCCGAGCCCGCACGGGGGCACGTGGAACGGCGGGCTGGCGGCGCAGTTCGCGGTCGCGCCCGGGGAGTCCACGCGGGTGCGGGTGAGCCTGGCGTGGCACCTGCCCAACCGGTACGTCAACTTCACCCAGTTCGGCGGCGTCCGGCCCGAGTGGGGGATGGGCCGGGACTGGCTCGGCAACGCCTACACGACCCGGTTCCGAGACGCCCGCGCCGTCGCCGACCTCGTGCACCGGGACTGGGACGCCCTGCGCGGGGCGACGCTGACGTGGACCGGCACGCTGCTCGACAGCGGCCTTGAGCAGGTCGAGGTCGAGCACCTGGCGGCGCAGGCGGCGATCGTGCGCAGCCCGTCGTTCTTCCGGGTGGCCACGGGCGAGCTGTACGGCTTCGAGGGGGTCCAGGGGGCGTCGACGACGATGTGGTCGGGTGACGTGGGTGGCTCGTGCCCGCTCAACTGCACGCACGTCTTCGCCTACGCCCAGGGGCTTGCGCGGCTGTGGCCCGAGCTCGACCTCAGCATGCGCGAGACCGAGCTGCGGGTGATGCAGTCGCCCGAGGGCGTCATTCCGCACCGGGTGATCCTGCCGACGTCGCACGGACAGCTCTGGGACCGCGTGATCGGCGGACCGGAGGAGCCCGCGCTCGACGGCATGCTCGCCGCCGTGCTCAAGTGCTACCAGCAGGTGCGCTCGGGTGTCGGGTCCGAGTGGCTCGCCTCGGCCTGGCCGCGGATCGTCGCTCTGCTCGACCATGTCGCACGCACCTGGGACCCCGAGGGCACGGGCATGCTGCACGGGATCCAGCCCTCGACGCACGACATCGACCTCGCCGGGCTGAACACGTTCATGGGCACCTACTGGCTGGCGGCGCTGCGGGCGGGCGAGGAGATGGCGCTCGCGGTCGGCGAGCTCGAGCGCGCCGCGCGGTGGCGCGCGCTGTTCGAGGCGGGCTCGCGCGGGTACGACGACGCGTTGTTCACCGGCGAGTACTACCGGCAGGTGCTCGAGGACGGCGACCCGGAGGCGTTCCAGTGGCGCGAGGGCTGCCTGTCCGACCAGCTGATCGGGCAGTGGTGGGCGCACCAGCTCGACCTCGGCTACCTGCTGCCGCAGGCGCACGTCCGCACCGCGCTTGCCGCGGTGGTGCGGCACAACCTCAGGCGTGACTTCACCGGCTTCGAGCACCCCTACCGCGTCTACGCCGACGGCGAGGAGACCGGTCTGCTCATGTGCAGCTGGCCGCACGGCGGTCGTCCCGAGATCCCGACGCGGTACTGCGACGAGGTCTGGACCGGCATCGAGTACCAGGTCGCCGCGCACTGTCTCCTCGAGGGCCTGCACGCCGAGTCGCACGCGATCCTGGACGGGCTGTGGGGTCGGTACGACGGTCGCCGTCGGAACCCGTACAACGAGATCGAGTGCGGCGACCACTACGTGCGTGCGCTGTCGGGGTGGAGCGTGCTCGACGCCCGCACCGCCTTCGGATGGGACGCCACCACCCGCACCCTGACGATGAGCACCCCGCCCGCCGGGAGCGGCTGGCCCGTGCTGCTCCGCACCGGGTGGGGCAGTCTTCGGCACGACCCCGACGGCGGGCTGACGCTCGAGTGCCGCTCCGGCACGATCGCCGTCGACCAGGTCGTCCTCGACGGCGGTGAGAGCCGCCAGGTCCGGCTGCGGCTGTCCGAGGGAGAGCTCGCGACCCTGTGACGCGACCCGCTACCGGGTCTCGAACCGCAGCGTGTAGTAGTTGTGCGCGCACACCACAGCGGTCCAGCGGCCCTGGGTCGCCCAGCCGGAGGTGACGCGCCACCCCTGCGTCGGAGACGCCTCGCAGATGCCCACGACCCGGAACATCGTGCCCGGCAGGCTCGTGGGGCAGGTGAACGACAGCGTCGACCCGCTGGGTGACATCACGCAGCTCGCCGCCGAGGCTGCGGGAGCCTCGGCCACCTGCCACGCGCCCAACCCCCCGATCGCCAGCCCGATCGCCGCCGCTGCCTTGATGACTCGCGTCCTCATCATGGATCCCCTCGTTCGTCGTGATGGAGCCCCCTCAGCGTCGCCGGTGGGAGCAGACGGCCGTCAGCGCGGAAATCGCACTCGTGCGCGCCATCGTTCTCGCCCCATGTCGGCGGGTCGCGCGATGATGCCGACCATGGCGGAGATCAAGACGAGGCCGACGGAGGCGTCGGTCGCGGAGTACCTGGATGCGGTGACCCCGGTCGCCCGTCGCGAGGATGGCCGTGCGGTCGCGGAGCTCATGCGCGAGGTCACGGGTGCGGACCCGGTGATGTGGGGGCCGTCGATGGTGGGGTACGGCAGCTACCACTACCGGTCGCCGTCGAACCCGAAGAACCACGGGAGCTGGCCGCGCGTGGCGTTCTCGGCGCGCAAGGCCGCGCTGACGTTCTACGGGCTCAAGGATCGCCCCGAGGCGGCCGAGCTGCTTCCCGAGCTCGGCCCGTACACCGAGGGAGCGGGCTGCCTCTACGCCGCACGCCTGAGCGACCTCGACGAGGGCGTCCTGCGCCGTCTCGTCGCCATCGCCTTCGCACGCCCTGACGACGACTGACGCCGAGCCGGGGAGGTCAGCGGCGGCGGGTGCCGAAGATCGAGCGGGTGATCTCGCGTCCGATGGCCGATCCGGCCGACCGCAGCAGGGAGTCGAGCCCGGCGCGGCGCGAGCGGGCGTTGCGTTCGGCCTGCTTCGCCTCCCGGGCGGCACGTGCGGCGTCCTCCTTCGCGCGCGCCTTGGCCTCGGCGTCGGCCTCCTTCGCGGCCAGCTTCTCGGCGGCGACACGATCCTTCTCCGCCTGCTCGGCCTGCGCCTCGGCCCGGTCCGCCGCTTCCCGCGCCTCGCGCTCCTGGTCGATCCGACGGACCAGCATCTCGTAGGCGCTGACGTTGTCGACGGCGGTGCCGTACTGGGCGAGGGCGGGGGAGGCGTCGATGATCGCCGTCATGGTGGCCTCGGGTGCCGGGTCCATCGACCCCTGCGGTGCACGCAGCCGCGTCCACGCCACCGGCGTGGGCGCACCCTTCTCGGCGAGCACGGTCACGACCGCCTCGCCGGTGCCGAGGGTCGTGAGCAGCTCCTCGAGGTCGTACTCCGACGTCGGGAAGGTGCGCGCCGTCGCCCGCAGGGCCTTGGCGTCGTCGGGTGTGAAGGCGCGCAACGCGTGCTGCACGCGGTTGCCGAGCTGGGCGAGCACGTCGGCGGGCACGTCCTTCGGCGTCTGGGTGACGAAGAAGATGCCGACGCCCTTGGAACGGATCAGCCGCACCGTCTGCACCACCTGGGTGAGGAACTCCTTGGAGGCGTCGTTGAACAGCAGGTGCGCCTCGTCGAAGAAGAACACCAGCTTCGGCTTGTCGGCGTCGCCGACCTCCGGAAGATCGCCGAACATGTCGGCGAGGAGCCACATGAGGAACGTCGAGAACAGCGCCGGGCGGTCCTGGACGTCCGGGAGCTCGAGCGCCGAGATGACGCCTCGGCCGTCGGCCGCGGTGCGGATAAGATCGGTGGTGCGGAACGCCGGTTCCCCGAAGAAGGCCTCGGCACCCTGCGCCTGCAGGGCGACGATCTCGCGCAGGATGACCCCCGCCGTCGCGGCCGACACCCCGCCGATGCCCTTGAGCTCGTCCTTGCCGTCCTCGCTCGTGAGGTACGCGATCGTGGACTGCAGGTCCTTGAGGTCGATGAGGGCGAGGCCCTGCGTGTCCGCCCAGTGGAAGATCAGCCCGAGCGAGGACTCCTGGGTGTCGTTCAGCCCGAGCACCTTGGACAGCAGCAGCGGGCCGAAGTCGGTGATCGTGGTGCGGATGGGGACACCGGCACCCATCCCGCCCAGCGAGTAGAACTCGACGGGGAACGTCGCCGGCGACCAGTCCTGTCCGATGCCCTGCGTGCGCGCGAGCAGCTTCTCGTTGCCGGTGCCCGGCACGGCGATCCCGGACAGGTCGCCCTTGATGTCCGCGAGGAAGACGGCGACCCCGGCAGCGCTCAGGCCCTCGGCCATCGCCTGCAGCGTGCGGGTCTTGCCGGTGCCGGTCGCGCCGGCGACGAGCCCGTGCCGGTTCATCATCGACAGCGGCAACCCGATCTGGACCTCCGGCACCGGCTCACCGTTCTCGACGAGGGAACCGAGCGGGAGGACGCCTCCGGAGAAGGCGTAGCCCGCCGCGATCGTCGCCGCCTGGTCGGACAACGCGGGGTTCGACGGCCTGTCCTCCGCAGGTGCCTGCGCCGGTGCGGGCTCGGAGGGAGTCGGCTCGGCGGGAGCGGGAGCCGTAGCGGGAGCGGGAGCGGGAGCGGGTTCGGGAGCGGGAGCGGGAGCGGGTTCGGGAGCGGGAGCGGGAGCGGGTTCGGCCGGTGCGGCATCGGTGGGCGCTCCCGCGGGAGCGTTCTGGGCTGCCTCGGCAGCCTCCA
>JBMDXU010000245.1:0-21929 GCA_048594485.1 Pseudactinotalea sp.
GGAGTCGCTCATCGCCCGCGCGATGCCGAAGTCCATGACCTTGACGTCGCCCGTCGGGGTGAGCATGACGTTCGCCGGCTTGATGTCGCGGTGGACGATCTCGGCCCGGTGGCTGTACTCGAGCGCCGACAGCACGCCCGCGGTGATCTCGATCGCCTCGTCGATCGGCAGCGCGGCGCCGTCGCGCAGCAGGTCCCGGACCGTGTGCCCCTCGACGTACTCCATGACGATGAAGGGCACGTGCGTGGGGTTGCCGGTCGCGTCGGTCCCGTTGTCCTCGCCGGTGTCGTACACCGAGACGATGGCCGGGTGGTTGAGCGACGCCGCCGACTGGGCCTCGCGGCGGAACCGCGCCTGGAACGTGGGGTCGCGTGCGAGGTCGCTGCGCAGCACCTTGATCGCGACCGTGCGACCGAGGCGCGTGTCTCGCCCGATGTGGACCTCGGCCATGCCGCCACGGCCGATGAGCTCACCGACCTCGTAGCGACCCCCGAGCATCCCGCGGGGGGTTCCCTCAGTCACGCGTCGGTCTCCTTCGTCGATGTCCGCGCTGTGGTGGCGCGCAGACCCGGCATCGTGGCCAGGGCTGCGGCAGCCGGCGCCGCAGCGTTCGCCTGGGCAAGAGTACCGAGCCAGAGCAGCAGCACCGTCAGCATCACCAGCACGACCAGCGTCTTCACCGCCCACGTCCAGCGCAGACGGGGCCTGTCGTGACGTCGTCGCCGGGGTCGCACGGCCGGCGGCGGCGCAGGCTCAGGTGCGCCGGACGCCACCCGTTCGGGCGCGCCCACCGGCTGCCAGCGCGGCGCGAACGTCTCCTCGCCCGGCGATCGGCGCGGGGTCGGCGGCGTCGGCCGGCGCACCCCCTCCACCTTGACCGGAGCGCCCGACGGCGGCCGTGCGGTCGCCCGCTCGGGCGCCGCCTCCTCGACCGTCGTCGCGGCCTGCGGTGCCGGCGCGGGCGCTCCCACCGGGGCATTGATCAGCGCCTGCGCAGCCGGTGGCAGCGGCACGGGCTCCGGGCGTGCCGCGACGGCGTCGTCAGGTCCTAGATCGAGGTCGAGCCTCAGCGCGGTGCTGCCCACGACCGGCGGGATCGGCGACATCCGCGGCCGCGGGCCGTCGTCGGCCGGTGCCGTACGCACGGTGCTGCGTGGCGTGCGCGACGCCGCCTCCGAGGCGGGCGACGCGGAGTCCCGCCTCGCCGAGTCCCGCCCCGTCGAGGACGACGGCATCGCCTGCGTCGTGATCGCGGCGATGTCGGCCCGCCGCGACGGCCGCGGCGTCACCCGCGCGCTCGCGGTCTCGGCCTGCATGGTGCGGAGCAGCTCGTCGAGGAGCCGGCCGAGCGAGGCGCCGCTGCGCGGACGCCGCTCCGGGTCCTTGTCGAGCATCGACATGACGACGTCGCGCACCCGGGCATCGACCTCGTCGGGCAGCGGCGGCACCGGCTGGTTGACGTGGGCGAAGGCGATGTCGACCTGGGTCGACCCGGTGAAGGGGCGTCGCCCCACCAGCGACTCGTACGCGATGATCCCGAGCGCGTAGATGTCCCCGACGCCCGTGGCCGCCTTGCCCATCGCCTGCTCCGGCGGCAGGTACTGGGCCGTCCCCATCACCATGCCGGCCGCCGTCATCGGCGCCTGGTTCGCGCCGAGCGCGATCCCGAAGTCCGTGATCTTGACGGTGCCGTCGCGGGTGATCAGCAGGTTCGACGGCTTGACGTCGCGGTGCACCACCCCGGCCACGTGCGCGGCGTGCAGCCCGCGCGCCGTCTGGGCCAGGATCGGGAGCAGCTGGCCGGGCGCGAGGGTGCGCTCGCGGGCGAGCAGGTCGGCCATCGGCTCACCCTCGACGAGCTCCATCACGAGGTAGCCGGCGCCCTGCTGCTCGCCGTAGTCGTAGATCGCCGTGACGTTGGTGTGCGCCAGGCCCGAGGCGTTGCGAGCCTCGGCGCGCATCCGCTGCAGGAACGCCGAGTCGCCGGTGAACTCCGAGCGCAGCACCTTCGCGGCGACCTTGCGGTCCAGGTGGAGGTCCGCGGCCTCCCAGACCTCGCCCATGCCGCCGACGGCGATGCGCGACATCAGCTCGTACCGTCCGCCGAGCACGAGCCCCGTGTGCGGTGTCATTGCCCGAGCACCGCCTCGATGACCGCGGAGGCGATCGGGGCGGCGACCGCAGCACCGGTCGCCTCGTTCCCCAGGTCGCCACCCTCCTCGACCACGACGGCGATCGCGATCTGCGGGTCGTCGGCCGGGGCGAACGCGGTGAACCAGGCGGTCGGGGCGACGCCCTCGATCCCGGACTGCGCGGTACCGGTCTTGCCGGCCACGCTGACGCCGCTCACCTGCCCCGGACTCCCGGTGCCGTTGGCGACGACGTTCTCCATCATGTCGGTCATCGTCGACGCCGTCGACGCCGAGATCGGCCGCGAGAGGACCTGCGGCTCGGCCTCCATGGTGACCGCGAGGTTCGGCCCCCGCTCGGTGGCGACGAGGTACGGCTCCATGAGGACACCGTCGTTCGCGATCGCCGCCGACACCATCGCCATCTGCAGCGGTGTGACGCGCACGCTGCGCTGGCCGATCGCCGTCTGGGCCAGCGCCGGGGCGTCCTCGTCGAAGTCCGAGCCGAGCGTCGAGGTCTCGACCGACATCGGGATGTCGAGGTCCTGACCGAACCCGAAGGCCGTGGCCTGCTCCTGCAACGCGTCGGCGCCGAACTGCACGGCGAGCTGCGCGAACGGGGTGTTGCACGAGACCCGCAGCGCCTCGGTCAGCGTCGCCGTCTCGCCGTTCCCGCACACCGCGCCGCCGGGGTTCTGGATCCCGGTGCTCGTGCCCGGAGGGGTGTAGGTCGTCGGGGCCGGGACGTCGCTGTCGGCGGTGTAGTCGCCCGACTCCAGCAGCATCGCGAGGTCGATGAGCTTGAACGTCGATCCCGGCGCGTAGAGGTTGCCCCCGATGGCTCGGTTGAACAGCGGGTCGTCCGGGTCCTCGAGCAGCTCCGCCCACGCCTGGTTGACCTCGCTGGTGCTGTGCGCGGCCAGCACGTTCGGGTCGTAGCTGGGCTTGCTCACCATTGCCAGGATGGCCCCGGTCTCCGGGTCGAGGGCGACGACGGCGCCACGCTGGTCGCCGAGCGCGTCCCAGGCGGCCTGCTGCGCGGCGGGGTCGATCGTCAGCTCCACGCTCCCACCCTGCGCGCTCCCCCCGGTGAACAGCTGCTGGACCCGCTGGAACAGCAGCGAGGAGTCGCTGCCGTTCAGGACGTCGTTCCGGGCGTTCTCGATCCCCGTGCTCTGGAAGACGACGGAGAAGTATCCCGTGGCCGGCGCGTAGAGGGGACCATCGGTGTAGACGCGCTGGTAGCCGAAGGGGTCGTCGACCTCCTCGGAGTACACGATCGAGTCTCCCGCCACGACGATCGGACCGCGCTCGCGGCCGTACTCCCGGTAGATGGTGCGCACGTTGCGGGTGTCGTCGTTGAGCGCTCCGGCCTGCCCGTACTGCACCCAGGTGGCGTTGCCCATGAGGAGCGCGAACATGACGATCACGACGACGCTGAGCCTGCGCAGCGGTGAGTTCATCGCCTCACCACCTCCGTCGGGTTGTCGCCGGGGTCGTCGTGGCCGACGGCGCCCGGTGCCGTCGGGTGGTCGGCGTCGGGATCGGCGTGCCCGTTCGGGATGTACTCGGTGTGCGAGGTGTCGTCGCCGAGGGGAGCGTCGGCGGGCGCGTCCGAGCGGCGCTGCCGACCGTCGTCGTCGGTGACGTCCTCCCAGCCGAAGGCCGACCGCTTGCCGCCGGCGGCCTCGATGTCCCGCAGGGCGATGGCGGCCGTCTCGTTCCCGACGACCTGACCGGCGCCGGCGGCCGAGGGGCGCCGGGCGGCGTCGGAGATCCGCAGCAGGATCGCGACG
The DNA here is from genome assembly GCA_048594485.1 of Pseudactinotalea sp. Lineage (GTDB taxonomy): Bacteria > Actinomycetota > Actinomycetes > Actinomycetales > Beutenbergiaceae > Pseudactinotalea. Next base: position 3,926 of record JBMDXU010000245.1, read on the forward strand.
ATGATCCAGTTGGCCACGAGCGATGACCCGCCGGCCGCGAGGAACGGCATGGTGAGGCCGGTGAGCGGGATCAGCCGGGTCACCCCGCCCACGACGACGAACACCTGGAACGCGATGACGAACGCGAACCCCGAGGCGAGGAGCTTGCCGAACCCGTCGCGCACCCCGATCGCCGCCCGCAGGCCGCGCTGGGCGAGCACCAGGTAGAGCATGAGGATGGCGAGGAGACCGGTGAGGCCGAGCTCCTCGCCGAAGCTCGAGCCGATGAAGTCGGAGTGGGCGTTCGGCACGAGGTCGGGGTGGCCCTGGCCCAGTCCGGTGCCCATGAGCCCGCCGGCGGCGAGCCCGAACAGGCCGCGCACCAGCTGCCCCGACCCGCCCGGGTCGCGGTTGTAGATGTCGCTGTCGAGCGCGTGCAGCCAGACGTCGAAGCGTGCCTGCACGTAGCCGAACGTCAGGTACGCGAAGACGATCCCGACCGCGACCAGCACCAGCCCGATGACGATCCAGCCGACCTTCTCGGTGGCGACGTAGAGCATGGCGACGAAGAGGCCGAAGAACAGCAGGGAGGTGCCGAGGTCGCGCTCGACCACGAGCACGCCCACGCTGACCACCCAGATCACCACGATCGGCGCGAGGTCGGCGAACCGCGGCAGCTGCAGTCCGAGCAGCTTGGTCCCGGCGAGGGTGAGCGCGTCGCGACGTGTCACGAAGTAGCCGGCGAAGAAGATCGCGAGCGCGATCTTGGCGATCTCGGCGGGCTGGAAGGACAGGCTGCCGACGCCGATCCACAGCTGGGCCCCGTTGATCTCACGACCGATGAACGGGACCATCGGCAGGCACAGCAGCACGAGCCCGGCGATCATCGACAGGAACGGGTACCGCCGCAGCGTGCGGTGGTCGCGCAGCGCGATCACGACGGCGACCGCCAGGACGACGCCGATGATCGTCCAGTTGGCCTGCCGGGCGGCGAACCCGTGGGCCAGGTCGCGCGCCTCGAGCGCCTGGTCGATCCGGTAGATCATCGCGAGGCCGAGCCCGTTGAGACCGACCACGACGGGCAGGATCACCGGGTCGGCGTCCGGTGCCCGCCATCGCAGCACCAGGTGCATGATCACGGCCAGCCCGACCAACGTGCCCGCGTACCGCAGCAGGTCGGGCGGGACAGCGCCGTCGAGGTTGAGACCGACGATCACGTACGCGCTCACGCCCACGGCCAGCGCGAGCGCGAGCAGGCCGAGCTCGGCGTTCCGTCCCGCGCGGGGGCGGCTCGGGGCCACGGTCGCCATCAGGCGGTGCTCTCGTCGGTGCTGTCGTCGGTCGTGGGCTCGTCGGTGGGGTCGTCCGTGGGGTCGTCGGTGGCCGGCGAGGTCTCGGGCTCGGCGTCGGCGCCGAGCCCCTCGACGGTCGCGCGGGCGTCGTCGAGGCTCGTCGCCGGGATGCCTGCCTCGACCCGGGCCTGCGCGAACTGCGGCAGGTCGGCGACCCGGACGTCGGAGGTCTCCTCGACGCGGGAGAGCTCGATCGGACCGACCTCCTGCGGCACGCCGCGGTAGATGGCGACCATCCCGGCGCCGTCCGGGGCGACGTAGAACTGCGTCTGCGTCCACCGGTAACCGAGCGTGGCGGCCCCGGCCAGCATCGCGAGGATCACGACGACCGCGAGGATCGTGAACACCGGGCGTCGGCGCGGAGGGGCGTCGAGATCGAGCTCGTCGTCGGCGTCGTCGTCCTTGATCAGCTGCCGCTCGCCGGTGCGCGCGGCCGCGGTGAGGGCGGCGGCACGCGCGGCGGCCGAGTCACCGCCTCGCGTCGGGGTGTTGCGGTCGACGGCGGCCGCGCCCACCACCTGGGGGATCGTCTCGGGCAGCCGGCCCGGGTCGGTCTCGTCCTGACGGACATCGGCGACGACGACCGTGATGTTGTCCTGCCCACCGGCGCGGAGAGCGAGCGAGACGAGCTCGTCCGCGCAGGCGTCCGGGTCCGTGGTGCGAAGGAGCACGTCGGCGATCGTCTCGGCGGAGACGAACGAGGACAGCCCGTCGGAGCACAGCAGCCAGCGGTCGCCCTCGCGGAGCTCCCGGACCGACTCGTCGAGCTCGGGCTCGGCACCGGAGTCGCCCAGCACCCGCATGATGACCGACCGCTGCGGGTGGCTCTCCGCCTCGTCCTCGGTGATCTGGCCGGTGTCGATCAGGTGCTGCACGAAGGTGTGGTCGTGGGTGACCTGGTGCATGACGCCGTCGCGCACCAGGTACGCGCGAGAGTCGCCGATGTGCACCATCGCCGCGGTCGAGCCCGACCGCAGCAGCGCGATCACGGTGGTGCCGAGGCCGGCGTTGGTGGGCGCGGCCTTGGCGTAGGCGAGGAGATCCTTCTGGGCGTCGTCGACGGCGTCCCGCAGCAGGTCGAGGAGCTCGTCGCGGTCGTGCTCGTCGCCGTCGAGCGTGGACAGGTGCGCGACCGCGACCGAGGAGGCCACGTCACCCGCCGCCGCCCCGCCCATGCCGTCGGCGAGCACGAGCAGCTGGGGGCCGGCGTACCCGGAGTCCTGGTTGTTCTCGCGTGTCAGTCCCACATCGGAGCGAGCCGCGTAGTGGAGGGAGAGGGTCATCTGCCGGTTACCGGAGCAGCTCGATGACGGTCTGCCCCACCCGGATCGGTGTGCCGATCGGCACTCGGGTCGGACCCTGGACGGGCGAGGAGCCGAGGTAGGTGCCGTTCGTGGAGCCGAGGTCCTCGACGAACCACTCGCCCTCGGAGGGGAAGATTCGCGCGTGCCGGTTGGAGGAGTAGTCGTCGTCGAGGACCAGCGTCGACGACGGCGCCCGGCCGAGCAGGATCGAGCTCTCGCCGAGACGGATGGTCGTGCCGGTGAGCGGGCCGGCGGTCACCTGCAGCCGCGTCGGCTGGCCGCGCTTGCCGCGGGAGCGCCCCGGTGCCCGCTCGTCGTTGTCGGGGCGGGTGGACCGGCCGGTGAGGGTGCCGCGTGCGAGCACGCGCGTGCCGGAGATGTCGCGGCGGAGCACGCCGATGGCGGAGAGCACGAGCAGCCAGAGCAGGACGAGGAACCCCAGCCGGACCAGCGTGACGACGAGTTCGCTCACGGCCTCGCCCTCATCCGGTCTCGTCGTTTCCGGTCCAGAACAGGATGCGGGTGCGTCCGATGGTCAGCGTGTTGCCGTCGACGAGCGTCGCGGCGGGGACCCGGTGGCCCTCGACGAACATGCCGTTGGTGGAGCCCATGTCGGAGGCGATGACGCCGTCGGGGGTGACCCGGATCTCGAGGTGACGGCGCGAGACGCCCGTGTCGTCGACGACGATGTCGGCCTCGCTGCCCCGCCCGATCACGGTGACCGGTCCGGTGAGCAGGTAGCGCTGGCCGTCGATGTCGAGGATCGGGTGCCGCTTGCTCGCCCGCGACGTGGTCGCCGGCGCGACGGCGCCGCGGCGCGAGGAGGAGCGCACCCGGAACGCGCCGGTGGGCTCGTCGGTCTCGACGAAGGTCACCTCGACCGGTCCGACGAACACGTACCCCTGCTCGCGCGCGTGGTCCTCGGCGGCGGCGACCATCTCGTCGGCGAGGGTGTCGGCGCCCCAGTCCTGGATCTGGTCGAACTCGGTGGCGCCGAGCTCGACCGTGAAGGTGTTCGGGACCACGGTGCGGCCCTTGGAGAGCGCGGCGGTGCGCTCGTCCATGTCGCGGCGGATGGCGGCGGCGATGTCGACCGGCTTGAGGTCCGGCTTGAACGCCCGCGAGAACGTGTTGGACAGGGCGCGCTCGACCCCCTTCTCGAACCTGTCGAGGACTCCCACCGCGCGCCTCCTTCCTGAGGTGTCGCTCGTCGTGCTGCCGGTCGTGGCCCGGCAGACACACCGGTGCACCCCAATCGTAGGCGCCGATCGCGAGGACGGCGGGGAGGCTGTGGGCGGGTCGGGTGGAGGCCCCGGTCGTCCCACCGCCCCGGGCGCCTTCCACCGACCCCGCTAAAGCGCTAAAGTAACGAAATGATCACGACGGCATCGACGCCGTCAGCGGGGAAGGAGCGAAGGTGCGCGCGGATGCGATCAGCTGGAGCCGGAGGGCCGTGCTCGGCCTTGTCCCGACGGGTGCGCTCGCGATGACGGGTGCCGCGAGCGCCATGGCGGGCGGCTCCGGTCCTGCGAAGGACGGGCCGGTGTCGGTGGCGTACGTCGAGGTCAACAACCACGACCTGTCGGTCGTCGGCGACTACGTGCTCGAGGGCTCCGGCACGGCGGTGTTCGACGTCGCGATCATCTTCGCCGCCAACATCAACTACGACACCGAGGCCGGTGCCGCCTACCTGCACCTCAATGAGCGGACCCAGTGGATCGTCGACAACGCGGCCACCCAGATCCGCCCCCTGCAGGAGCGTGGCATCCGCGTGCTGCTGTCGGTCCTCGGCAACCACGAGGGCGCGGGTGTCGCCAACTTCCCGGACGCCGCCGCTGCGGACGCCTTCGCCGCGCAGCTGGCGGATGCCGTCCAGACCTACGGGCTCGACGGCATCGACATCGACGACGAGTACGCCGACTACGGCCAGAACGGCACCGGGCAGCCGAACGACCACTCGTTCGTGGAGCTCGTGTCGGCCCTGCGCGCCCGGCTGGGCGACGACAAGCTCATCACCTTCTACAACATCGGGCCGGCAGCCACCCGGACCGAGCACGACGGCGTCCGGGCGGGCGACCTCATGGACTACGCCTGGAATCCGTACTACTCGACCTGGCAGGTGCCCGACATCCCCGGCATGGGCCCGAGCCAGTGCTCCCCGGGCGCCGTCGACATCCAGAGCACCCCGGCCGCGACCGCCGCGAGCTACGCGGAGCGCACCGTGGCCGAGGGGTACGGGGTGTACCTGACCTACAACCTCGGCGGAGGGGACTACTCCACGTACGTCTCCTCCTTCAGCAACCCGTTGTACGGCGCCAACGCCGCGTACACCGGGTAGGCCCCTGGGGAGGGGGCCGAACGGGTCGGGTCGCCGGGTGGGCGTCCCGACCCGCACTCGTGCTGGGGAGAGGTGCCCGGGCGACGGGGCACGCGAACGCGGCGGTCACGACACACGACGGGCATGAGCACAACCACCACGACCTACCTGCCCACCCGTCGCGCGATCCTGCTGGCGCCCGTCGTCGCGGTGCTGGCCGCCGGATGCACGAGCGAGCGAGACGAGCCGGCTGACGACGCCGAGCTGGTCACGAGCTGGTCGGAGTCGCGGTTCGACTGGGTCGCGGAGATCACTCCGGTCGCGCCCGCGGTGCTGTCGACCGCCGCGCAGGTGGACCGGTGGGTCGAGGAGAGCGGGATCGACCCCGAGGCGGCTGCCGAGGCCATGACCGACGTCGACCTCACGACGCGCTTCGTCGTCGTCGGTGGGTACCCGAGGTGCCAGGAGTACAGGGTCGTCGGGGTCACCGACGACGGCGGTGTCACCTTCACGGTCCGCACGGAGGACGAGCGGGTCTCGTGCGCGTGGTCGCCGTACACGATCGACGTCTGGTCGGTGCCGTTGGCGGCGACCGGCGGCACCGCGCCGAGCCGGGTCACGACGACCGACGGCTGAGCGCCGTGCGGGGCGGGTCGTTCTCGTGGAACGGGTCTACGGTGAGTGGTGATGAGCACGATCCTCGCCCTCACCGGTGGCCACGTCGTCCCTGTCAGCTCCGACCCGATCGACGACGGCGTCGTCGTCGTGACCGACGGCGTGATCACCGCCGTCGGAGGTCCGGACACCACCATCCCCGACGGCGCGGAGGTGATCGACGTCGGCGGCTCGTGGGTGCTCCCCGGAATCGTCGAGTCGCACGGTCACCTCGGCGTGCACGAGGAGGGCGAGGGCTGGTCGGGCAACGACACCAACGAGATGACCGACCCCAACGGCGCCCGCTTCCGCGCACTGGACGGCATCGACATCGACGAGCTGGGGTTCCGTGACGCGCTGCGCGGCGGTGTGACGACCGCCGTCATCAAGCCCGGCTCGGGCAACCCGATCGGCGGTCGTACGGTCGCGATCAAGACGTGGGGCGGGCGGACCGTCGACGAGCAGCTGCTCGCCGCGGACGTGTCGGTGAAGTCGGCGCTCGGCGAGAACCCCAAGCGGGTGTACGGCGACAGGAAGCAGACGCCGTCGACGCGGCTCGGCGTCGCGGCCGTGATCCGCCAGGCGTTCACCGACGCGCGCACCTACGCCGAGAAGCGGGCGGCGGCCGCGACCAAGGGTGAGCCGTTCGATCGCGACCTCACCAAAGAGACGCTGGCCGCGGTGCTCGACGGCGACCTGCTCTGGGACCAGCACTGCCACCGGCACGACGACATCGCGACGGCGATCAGGATCGCCGAGGAGTTCGGCTACTCGCTCGTGGTCAACCACGGCACCGAGGGCCACAAGATCGCCGACGTGCTGGCCGAGAAGAACATCCCGGTGATCTTCGGCCCGATGCTGACGTCACGTTCGAAGGTCGAGCTGCGCGATCGTGCGATCGGCGCGCTGGCGCTGATCGCCGCCGCCGGCGTCAAGGTCGCGATCACGACGGACCATCCCGTGGTCGCGATCGACCAGATCCGGCTGCAGGCGATCCTCGCCATCCGCGAGGGGCTGCCCGCGGACGTCGCGCTGCAGGCGCTGACGACGAACCCGGCGTCGATCCTGCGCCTCGACGCGCGTGTCGGCGCGCTCGAGGAGGGCCGCGACGGCGACGTGGTCGTGTGGTCGGGCGACCCGCTCGCGGTCGACTCCGCGGTCGAGCGTGTGTTCATCCAGGGGACGCCGGTGCTGGTGCCGGGCGAGGACGGCGCGCCGCCGCGTGTCGTCGAGCGCTGGGAGCGCTTCGGACGCACGTCCTGGCTGAGGTGAGGCACACCAACGGCGACGCTGCGCCGTCGTGCTAGCCTGATCCCCGCTCAAATCGCGCGGTCAGCCGCGCGGCACGAGCACCACGCGCAAGTGGCGGAATAGGCAGACGCGCACGGTTCAGGTCCGTGTGCCCGAAAGGGCGTGGGGGTTCAACTCCCCCCTTGCGCACAGATGTCTTGAGTCGCGACACCGTTGACAGACGGGGTCGCGACTCAAGTCGTTTCCGGGGGTTCGCTGGGTGGGTTCGGTGAGGGTGCCGGGTCGTGGGTTCGGCGTTGGGGTGGCTGGTAGTCGCGCCCGGGGTCGAGGTGGTGTTCGGCGATGACTTCTCCGGTGTCGGCGTCGGAGGTGATGACGTGGGTGTCGCGGATCAGCATCAGGATCGGGGTGCCGGCGTGGGCGCGGCCGATGCCGAGGTGACGTAGTCGGCCGGCGTAGCGCAGGCTGACTTTGCCGTGGGCGTCGACGCGGTCGGTGCGGGTGCGCCATTCGGGCTCGGGGTTGGTGCTCGGGGTGGCTTTGGGCAGCGCGGTGTAGGCCTGTGCGGGGGTGCGGCGGCCGATGGCGCGGTGGGGGCGGTCGGTGTTGTACCAGTGCTGGAACTGCTCGAGCAGGGTCTGCAGCTCGGTGATGGTGGCGGGTCGGGGGCGGGCGGCGAGCCAGCGTTTGAGGGTCTGGTGGAAGCGTTCGATCTTGCCCTGGGTCTGGGGGTGGCCGGGGTGGCCGTTCTTCTGTTGGATCCGCTTGGCCTGGAGCAGTTTCTCGAAGCCGTTGCGGCCGCCTTTGCGGCCGGCCAGGCGGGCGGTGAAGACCAGGCCGTTGTCGGTCAGCGTGGAGGCTGGCGGGCCGAACTGGCTGATCAGGTCGGTCATCGCGGTCACGACCATGGGCCCGGTGAACGCAGCGGCGGCGTGCAGGTGCAGCAGGTAGCGGGAGTGGTCGTCGAGGAAGTCCAGGATCTCCACCCGGGTGCCCTCGGCGAGGTACCAGTGGGTGATGTCTGCCTGCCAGCACTGGTTGGGCAGGTCGGCGGCGAAGCGGATGTAGGAGGACTTCGGTCGCTTCTTCGGCTCCGGGACGACCAGTCCTTGCCTGTGCAGGATGCGTCGGATCGTCGAGGTCGACGGTGCCCGGTGTCCTTCGCGCTGCAGGTGCCAGGCGATGGTGATCGGGCCGGCGTCGGCGCCCTGGGCGGTCAGTTCCTGGCGCAGCGTGATGATGCGTTGACGTAGCGGCTCGCTGGTGGTGATCGGTCGACGTTTCGGGGCCCGAGAGCGTGGTGCCAGCCCGTCCGGACCTTCGGCCTTGTAGCGGTTGAGCAGCGTGTGGACCCATTGGCGGGAGACGCCGTAGCGGGCTGCTGCCTGCGCGGGGCTCAGGCCCTGCTGCAAGACAGACCTGACGATGACTAGGTGCTTGTCCTTGGACGCCATGCCCGATCGTCGAAGCCGTAGCCGTGTCTCCGATGTCGCGACTCACCAGACAACGATCATCCTGTCTCCAGCGTCATCGATGTCCCAGCCCAGGTGTCAACGATCACCGCAAAACCTGCTGGTCGAGAGAGTCAACGATGTCGTGAATCTCGACACCCCCTTGCGCACAGAACGCAACGGCGGGATCCCCTCGGGGTCCCGCCGTCGTCGTCCCCGGGCCGGTGCGAAGTTGCCGGACGCACCGCGACGGTGGGTCGGTGGCGCTGCGAACTAGGTTGGTCGTCACCATGACGTTCACCCGGCACGAGGACCTCGGGCGACCCGCGCCCCGTGCTCGACGCATCGACCCGCGTCGAGGGGCGGTGTCACGTCACGTCCTGGTCGTGCTGGGTGCCGTCGTCGCGCTGCTCCTCGGCTCCGGACCGGCGCGCGCCGACGACGTCGCGCCCTGGGAACCGGACGGCTACAGCCTCGAACGGACCGAGGCCTACACGATCCCCGACGACGACCGCTGCTCGCCCGGTCAGGTGTGGGAGTGGTCGGGCGACGGCGACATCGGTGTGGCGCTCATTCACGTGCCGTGCGAGACGGCGGTGTCCGCGGCGGCGGTCGCGTTCGGGCAGGTGCTCTTCCAGACCCGCTACCCGCAGGAGCAGGCGCTCGGGGTCGAGTTCGTCGGGTGGTCGGAGGCCGATGGCATCGCGACGCGCGTGTGGGTGCAGGAGGACGACATCGTCGTGCTCCTCGTCTCGAACCCGGACCAGCGCACCGCGTTCGACGTCGGAGCCGGGATGGCTCCCGAGGTCGCCGCCGCCTTCCCAGGCGAGCCGGTCGCCCCGGTGGGCGACTGGTCGGCCGTCCAGGGTGCCCTCGTCGGTGCGCCGATCGTGGTCTGGCTGTTCCTGGTGCTGCCGGCGCGCGCCGTGGTCCGGCTGATGCGCCCGCGCTACCGGGCGGACTCCACCGAGCCGGGCTGGACGGACGTCAGCGGCGCCGTGCGCGTGGTCAAGCGTGGTCGGGTGCGGCGCAAGCTCGGCGGCTGGCTGCTCGGCCTCGGTGCCGTGCTGACCGTCATGGGGATCGCCAACGTCGTGATCGGTGCGGTGGCGAGCGGCGTCGTCCGCGCGGTCATCGGGTCGGCGATGGTCGCGGGTGGGCTCGCGCTGAGACGGAGATTCCGCCCGCATCCCGTCGAGACGGCCGGTGGTGTGCCGAGCTCTCGCTCGCCGCTGGCGTGGTGCGGCCTCGCGCTGAGCGCGCTCGCCCACGCTCTGGCGGTCGGTGTCGTGCTGGCGATCGCCGTGGGGTCGGTCGCGAGCGCGATCATCCCGCGGAGCCCGGTCGACTGGACCGCGCTGGGGGAGGCGCTGCTCGCCGACCCGCTCAACGTCACGCTGCTCGCGCTCGTGCTCGCGGTGCTGGTCCGCGACGCGATGCTGGCGGTGCTGCTGGGCATGCTCGTCGTGCTGGTCGCGGTCGCGGGGATCGACGTGCTCGGGCGCCGCCTGCGGGCGCTGTCGCTGCGCGAGGCGATCGAGCGGGACCCGCGAGCGCCGATCCTGTTCCTGCGCAGCTTCGACGAGGACCGCCTCACGCTGCCCTCGACGTTGTTGCGCCGAGGCCTGATCGACACGCTCAACGTGCTGCGCCGCCGCCGCTTCGAGGAGGCGATCGTGGTGCAGCTGCAGCGTGCCGGACCCGTGGTGGCGATCGCCCCGCCGGGATCGCGGCTGCCGACGATCGGTGCCGCTCGTGCCTCGTACGGCCACGACGAGTGGCAGGAGAAGGTGACCGAGCTCGCCCAGCGGGCGGGCGTCGTCGTCCTCTCCGGCACGCCGGACTCGGTGCGCGAGGGGTTCGGGTGGGAGATCGACCTCGTCGCCCACCGGATCGACCACGGCCGGCTCATGGTCGTCGTCGGCCCGTGGCGTCGTCAGCTCGCCCGCCGCTGGGAGGCGTTCCGCGGCTACATCGCCGAGCTGCCGTACTTCGCCGGTCTGACGACCCCGCCCCTCCCCGACGGCCTCCTCGTGGGGGCGCACTCGAACCACTGGAGCTGGCACGCGTGGGGCGCCACCGAGCGGACCGACATCTCCTACGCCGTCGCGATCGACCACGCCCTCCACGCGCTCGACCCGGAGATCCGCGCTGCCGACCCCGACCCGGACGCCGTCGACCCCTTGCTCGCCGAGCCCGAACGGGCGTGACTCAGGGGACGCGGACGGTGAGCGAGCCGGGCTCGACGGTCATGGTGAAGGCGACGACGTCGCCCATCTCGTCGCCGTCGAGCTCGAACGGCTCGGGCTCGGCCAGGCGCGCCCGGATCGTGGTGCCGCGCAGATAGCGCAGCGACTCCAGGCGCTTGCGGCCACCCTTGTTGAGCGGCAGCGACGTCGACTCGCTCTGGCCGCGCATGCGCCGGTGCTCGACGAGCACGCGGAAGAACACGCTCACCCAGCCGACGACACCATCGGGACGCAGCGCGACGACGTCGAGGACGCCGTCGTCCACCAGAGCGTCGGGAAGCAGCACGACATCGCCGGCCAGCCCGCCCACGTTGCCCACCATGAGCGTGTGGACACGGGTCTCGCGCGGCGGCGCGTCGTCGATTCGGTAGCGCACCTTGAGCCGTCGTCCGCCCTTCAACGACCGCCCGATCGCCTGCACGTAGGCGAGCCAGCCCGCCTTCTTCTTGAGCTCCTCGTCGGTGTTGACGAGCATCTGGGCGTCGATGCCCACGCCGCCCATGACGAGGAAGACGCGTTCGTGCTCGCTTCCATCGGCCCGCTCGAACCGCGCGACGCCGACGTCGATGGTCCGCTCCGCTCCCGCGAACGCGGTGGAGACGGCGTCGTCGATGTCGTCCAGCACCAAACCGAGGTTGCGGGCGAGCAGGTTGCCCGTGCCGCTGGGCACGAGAGCCATCGCGACTCCGGAGCCGCGCAGGCCCTCGGCCACGGCCCGGACCGTGCCGTCGCCGCCGGCGGCGAGCACCACCGACGCCCCCCACTCGACGGCGTCCCTCGCCATGGCGACACCCGGGTCGTCCGCGGTGGTCTCGATCCAGGTGGTCTCCTCGTAGTCCGCCGCGGCGGCGGCCGCGTCGACCGCGGCGCGCAGCACCTCCTGGTCGACCTTCGTCGGGTTGAAGATCACGGCAGCGCGACGGGGCGGCTCCGGAGGCCCGTGCTCGGCGACCTTCTCGGCCGTCTCCTCCGCCGTCGTCGCGGCGGCGAGGTCGGGGTCGCGGTTCTGCGGGGCGGGCGGGTTCGCCTCGGGCTGGGTCACGAGCCCATGCAACCGCATCCTCGGCGATCGCGCTGCCGGAGCACACGGAGCGGATTCCTGCGGCAGATCGCCGACACCTTGTCACTTCAGGTCAAAAAAACTACAGTCATCAAGTAATCGTCGGGGTGGGCGGCATCAGTCGCTGACGGGGCTCGCGGCGAATCGTCAGTCGGGATGACTTCATGACCAGCACCTCCGCTCCTCCGCGCCGCAAGGGCCTGAGCCGAAAGATCCGCGCCATCCTCGCGGGAGGTCTCGTGCTCGGCCTCGGGACCGCAGCCACCCTCGCCGCCTGGAACGACAGCGAGTACGCCACCGGCACCTTCACCGCCGGCACGTTCAACCTGCAGGGTGCGACCGCGGCCGCGGCCGGACCGTACACCGATCACGCCTCCTCGGCCGGCGCGGCTGCCGTCACCTTCTCCACCGGGTTCGACAACATGTCGCCGGGCACGGTCGTGGCGGCCCCGTTCTGGGTGCGGCTCGCCGCGAACACCACGACGCCGGCGACACTCGATCTCGTCGACGTGACCTCGACCGGCGCCAACGCCGCCAACATCACGTTCGTGGTCCGTGCGATCGCCCCGGGGGACACCTGCAACACGGCGACGACCGGCGGCACCGTGCTCACGCCGACCACGCCACCGCCGCTGACGACGGGGCCGATCGCCGGTGACACCGCTCCGCTGGCCATCGGCAGCCCGGCCTCCAGCCCCGGTACAGCCGTGCAGCTGTGCATCATCGCGACCGCGGGGACCAACCTGGTCCAGGGCGGAGCAGTGACCTCCGTCTGGCGCTTCCAGGCGACCTCGACGAGCTGAGGCTCACTGGAAGGGGGCTGGACCCGTGCGGGGACTCACGCGCGCAGGGTCGGCCGCGCTCGTCGTCCTCGCGACGATGGGTCCGGCGAGCACGGCGCAGGCGCAACCCGTGACGCAGGTCGTCACCGGCGAGCACCTGCAGCTCGTGTCGGTGACGAGCTCGGAGATGTCCGCGATGGGGCCGGGTGAGACGGCGGTGTGGGACGTCGGTGTCAGCGTGCTGACACCCGGCGACGCCGAGGTCGACGTCACGCTCGAGGTCCTCGACGCGACCCCGGGGGCGTTCGAGGTCACCGTCAGCCGCTGTCTGCAGCCGTGGACCGGCTCCGGCTGCCCGGGCGGCGCGTCCGACCTGGCGGCCGCCGATCTCGTCGCGGGTGCGCGCTCCGCCATCGACTCGACGGACGCCCAGGCCGAGCCGTGGTACCGCGTCGCGGTGACGTTCGTGGGGGCCGAGCTCGGCTCGACGACCGCGCTGCGACTGCTGGCCGTCGGCGCCGGGGAGAGCGTGAGCGCCGACGGGGGCGGACCCTCCGCACCCGGGCCGCTGCCGGGCACGGGTACGACCATCTGGCCGGGGCTCATGGCGGCCGGGACCGCGGTGGGCGTGGGCATCCTCCTCGCCGACCTCGCACGACGACGGCGCCAGTCGCAGGAGTCGGTGTGACACGCCGGACCCTGGGCGTCCGGGTGGTCGCCGTCGTGTCGGCGGTGCTCGTGGCCGGGGCGATCGCGTTCGCGCCGCGTGTGGGATCCACCGAGGCCGCGTGGTCCGACAGGGAGTACGAGCGAGCGACCTTCACCGCGGGGCTGGCGACCCCGCTGCGCAACACCTGCTCCGTCACCTCGGGCCAGCTGGTGGGCAGCTGGTTCGCCTCGCCGAGGGCCTCGTCCGTGACGATCACGTACTCCTACCGCGTCGTCACCCTCGGAGGCGCCACCGTTCTCGACTGGCTCAGCGTGGGATCGGCGACGTCGTTCAGCAGGTCCCTCGGCCTCCTGTCCCTCGGGTCGTACAGGCTCGAGATCCGCGCCGACTCGGGGGCGCTGCACAGCAGCACCCTGAACGCGCGGGTCGATGTGCTGACGTCGCTGGCCGGTACGTGCACATGGCTGTGACCGCCCGGCACAGGACCGAGTCGGCACCCGTGGCCAGAACCGTCGCCGAACGGGTCGGGTCGCTGCTGCTCACCGTGCTCTCGCTGCTCGGCCTCGGCTGCATCGTCATGGTGATCCTCGGGCTCACGATGAACATGTCGCTCATCATGTTCAGCACGGGGTCGATGTCGCCGACGATCACGGCGGGCTCGGTGGCACTGGTGCGGGAGATCCCGGCGACGCAGATCGAGGTCGGCGACGTCGTGACCGTCGACCGGCCCGGCCGGCTCCCCATCACCCACCGCGTGACCGAGATCCTCGCGACCGACGGCGGCACCGTCACCTTCACGATGCAGGGCGACGCCAACGCCGACCCGGACGTGCTCCCCTACACCGTCGACCGCGTCCGGATCGTCCTCGGCTCGGTGCCGGGGATCGCGCGTGTGGTCGTGCTGTTCCAGAGCCCGGTCGTGCTCGGTGCGCTCACGCTCGGCGCCACCGCTCTGGTCACGTGGGCCTTCTGGCCGCGGCGACGGGAGGACACCGCCTGAGGCGAGGCGGCACCGTCCCGCACGGTCGCGGCGAGGCACCGGCGTGGGCCACGCTGCCCACCGCCGGTGCCTGCCGTGCACCATTCGCTCCCCCCGGAACGCTACGACCGTAACCCACCGGACTACACCTGCGGTAGTGGTGAGGACGTCGCAGTTCTCACCGCTCCGACGTCGGAGCTCGGTGAGAAGACGTCGGACGAGGGCCGCTAGCATCGGGGGTGCTCGACGGCGAGCCTCCCGTGCCCCTCGAGAGCGAAGGTCCTCGTGCCGCCATCCCGTGTCCGCCTCGCGCTCATCGCGCTGGCCCTCGGCGGCTTCGGCATCGGCACGACCGAGTTCGTGGCGATGGGCCTGCTCCCCGAGATCGCCCGCGACCTGCTGCCGTCGCTCTCGGCGTCCGATCCCGAGCTCGCGACGGCGCAGGCCGGCCACCTGATCTCGGCGTACGCCCTCGGCGTGGTGGTCGGTGCCCCGACGATCGCCGCGTTCGCGGCGCGGCTGCCGCGCAAGCGCCTGCTCATCGCGCTCGCGTTCGCGTTCACGGTCGCGACGGCGCTGTCGGCGCTGGCGCCGACCTACGAGTACGCGCTGGTCGCCCGCTTCGTCGCGGGGCTGCCGCACGGCGCGTACTTCGGCGTGGCGTCGCTGGTGGCGGCGGCGCTGATGGGGCCGGGCAAGCGGGGCCAGGGTGTCGCGTTCGTGATGGCGGGTCTGACGATCGCGAACCTGATCGGGGTGCCGCTCATCACGATGCTCGGGCAGCAGCACGGATGGCGGGTCGCGTACATGGGCGTCGCGACGATCTTCGCGGCGACCACGGCGTCGATCGCACTCGCGGTGCCCGCACAACCGGGCGACCCGGCCGCTACGACGAGCCGCGAGCTGCGCGGCCTCACGCGAGGCCAGGTGTGGTCGACGCTCGCGATCGCCTCGCTCGGCTTCGGCGGCTTCTTCGCCGTCTACAGCTACATCGCCCCGCTGGCCACGGAGGTCAGCGGGCTCGCGCCGGCCCTCGTGCCCTGGGTGCTCGCGACCATGGGCCTCGGCATGACGATCGGGAACCTGCTCGGCGGCCGTCTCGCCGATCGCGGAGCGTTGCGCGGACTGCTGATCGGGTTCGTGCTGCTGATCTTGGCGACGGCGGTGCTCGCGGTCGTGTCCGGATCGGTGTCGGGGCTGTTCATCGGGATCTTCGCGGTGGGCACGACGTCGTCGCTCGCGGTCCCGTCGGTGCAGACGCGGCTGATGGACGTCGCCGGTGACGCCCAGACGCTCGCCGCTGCGCTCAACCACGCCGCCCTCAACGTCGGCAACAGCCTCGGCGCGTTCCTCGGCGCCGTCGTCATCGCCGCCGGCCTCGGGTACGTCGCACCGACGTGGCTCGGGCTCGGCATCGCTGTCCTGGGGCTGGTGCTCACCGTGCTGGTGTGGGTCGCCGAACGCCGTCGGCCGGTCGAGGACGCCCCCGCGCCCGCACCGATCTCGGCCTGAGATCCTCGCTCGTCAGCCTGCCGCGCTCTCGGCGACCGGCTCGGGCTCGGCGTGGACCCGGACGCCGGCCTCCGCCAGGGCGGCGGCGATCTCGGGTGGCGGCGCCTCGTCGGTCACCAGGTCGTCGGCGACGTCGAGACCCGCGACGAGCGAGAACTGCGGGCGGTTGAACTTGGTCGCGTCGGCGACCACGACGACACGCGCGCTGCGCCGCAGGAGCTGCCGCATCATCGACGCCTCCCCGAGGTTGCTCACCGAGAACCCCTCGGGGGTGATCCCGCCGACGCCGATGATGACGATGTCGAAGTGCACCGAGCCCGGGAGGCCGCTGTCCGGGAACGCGGCGGGGCCGACCGTCACCTGGGAGCTGAAGCGCACCTCGCCACCGAAGACGTAGATGCTCTTGACCGCCTGCGGCGGGATCTCGAACGGGATGCTCAGGCTGTTGGTCGCGACGGTCAGGCTGCGGTGGTCGCTGAGGCTGCGAGCAACGGCCAGCGTGGTGGTCCCGCCGTTGAAGGCGACGACGGCGTCGTCGTCGATGAGCTCGGCGGCCCGCCGGCCGATGAGCATCTTCTCCGACTCCTGCAGCTGCTGCCGCACGCGCAGCTCACGATCGGGGCTGGTGAGGAGGCTGTTGGCGAGGGCACCGCCCCGCGTGCGGGTGATCAATCCCTGCTCGTGCAGCTCGATGAGGTCGCGGCGGACGGTGTCGGGTGAGACGTCGAACTGCTCGGCGATCTCGTGCACGCTGGCCTGCCGCGCCGACTCGATGAAGCTCACGATGCGGCCTCGCCGGACTGCGGGGAGCTCGCCGCCACCGGCGTCCAGGGCGTCGTTGCCCATGGTCGGGTCCTCTCTCGCCGCTGTCATCAGGCCCAGAACGTACCGGGCCTGGCGCGCCGATGCGGGATCTCGGTGCGCTTTCGTGCCGACTCTTGCATGATTGTGCAGAACTATGCAAGTATCAGCCACCGCTCACGCACAAACCTGCACCACGTCGCCGTGGTGCCATCCCCGATCCGGTTCGCCGACGTTCCGGACGCACCACCACTGGAGGAGCAATGAACAGCGCTGTTCACCCGCGCACGACGCGACGGCGCACCCGCGCCCACATGATGATCGCCGCCGTCGGCGTGGCCGCCCTGGCCGCCGGCTGCGGCACCGACGCCGGAGGGACGGACGAGGGTGGTGACGTCACCATCGAGTTCATGCAGTGGTGGGAGCCCGAGCTCCCCGACGGCGAGTTCCAGGCGCTCATCGACCAGTTCGAGGACGAGAACCCCGGCATCTCCGTCGAGCTGCTGTCCGGCCCGTACGCCTCGATCAAGGACCAGGTGATCGCGGGCGCCGCCTCGCAGACGATGCCCGACGTGCTCGGTCTCGACGGCGCCTGGGTCAACGACTTCGCCCAGCAGGGCTCGATCGCCAACCTCACCGAGGCGATGTCGGGAGCGGGTTACGACGACTCCCAGCTCGCTGCGCAGGTCCAGGTCGACGGATCGACCTACATGATCCCGGTCGTCAACTTCGCGTACCCGATGTTCGTCAACAACGAGCTGCTCGCGGAGGCCGGCGTCGAGGTGCCGACGACGCGGAGCGAGTTCGCGGCCGCCGCCCAGGCGGTGACGGACAGCACCGACGCGGCCGGCTTCGTCGCGGCCCTCGGGCTGGAGAAGCCGAACGGCGTCAACATCGACATCCTGCCGTGGACCTGGGCGTCGGGCGGGAGCATGCTCGCCGACGGCGCCCCCGCGGTCGACAACGCCGACGTCACCGAGACCGTGCAGTTCATCAAGGACCTCTGGGACGCCGGCGTGATGGCTCCCGGCGGACTGACCATGGCCGAGCAGGACAAGGTCGAGGAGTTCACCAACGGCCGCGTCGCGATGATGGTGTCGTCGCTGGCGCACATCAACCTGCTGCGCGAGAACAACCCCGACCTGGACTTCTCGGTCGTGCCGATGCCGGTCGAGGACGGGTACACGGGTGAGTCCGGTGTTCGGTACGCCTCCTGGGGCATCGGGATGTCGGCCAACACCGAGCACCCCGAGGAG
Organism: Pseudactinotalea sp.; assembly: GCA_048594485.1. GTDB lineage: Bacteria > Actinomycetota > Actinomycetes > Actinomycetales > Beutenbergiaceae > Pseudactinotalea. The sequence continues at coordinate 21,543 of JBMDXU010000245.1, forward strand.
TCCTGGAAGCTGATCGAGTTCCTGCTGAGCGAGGGCGCCAACGGCGACCTCAGCGCGATGGCGAACGGCTTCCCGGGCAACGCCAACGTGACGCCGGACTTCACCGACTCCGACCCGTTGTTCGAGGACGCCTTCGCCATCTGGCAGGCGGGCTACCCGGTCAGCGAGTTCACCGGGCTGCCGCTCGCCGACGAGCTGATGCGCATCTTCGACGAGCAGCTGCAGACCGTCCTCGCCGAGGACGTGCCCGTGGACGAGGCGATGGGCAACGTCCAGACGGAGTGGGAAGGCATCTTCTAGCCCACCGCCCGTGAGACCCGACGGCGTGGGGGCTGCCCCCCCCCCCCCCGCCGGCGCCACCCCCGCCGGCCCGGTCAGAGAGCGCCC
>JBMDXU010000246.1:0-5886 GCA_048594485.1 Pseudactinotalea sp.
CACGTCGGGGGTGCCGTGCTGCCCGTGCTCGCGCTTGAGCTCGACGGCGAGGTCCGCGAGCACCTCGCGCAGGTCGCCCACGATCGGGACGTCGGCGAGCCGGTTCTTGCCGATCTCCGCCGGGTCGATGTCGGCGTGGACAACCGTGGCGTTCGGCGCGAACGAGTCGAGCTTGCCGGTCACGCGGTCGTCGAACCGGGCGCCGAGCGCGACGATGAGGTCGGCCTTCTGGAGCGCGGCCACGGCCGACACCGCTCCGTGCATGCCGGGCATCCCGACGTGCTGCGGGTGGCTGTCGGGCAGCGCGCCACGACCCATGAGCGTGGTCACCACCGGCGCACCGGAGATGTCCACGAGGGCCCGCAGCTCGGCCGACGCCCCGGCGCGGATCGCGCCGCCGCCGACGTACAGCACGGGCTTGCGGGCGGTCGCCAGCAGCCGAGCAGCCTCGCGCACCTGCTTGATGTGCGGCTTGGTGATCGGCCGGTAGCCCGGGATGTCGGGCTCGGTGGGCCAGCTGAACCGGGTCTCGGCCTGCATGGCGCTCTTGGCGATGTCCACCAGCACGGGACCGGGTCGGCCCGTGGAGGCGATGTGGAAGGCCTCGGCGATCCGGGCCGGGATCTCCGCCGGATCGGTCACGAGGAAGCTGTGCTTGGTCACCGGCATCGTGATGCCGACGATGTCCGCCTCCTGGAAGGCGTCGGTGCCGATCATCGACTGGCCGACCTGGCCGGTGATCGCGACCACCGGCACCGAGTCCATGTGCGCGTCGGCGAGCGGGGTCACGAGGTTGGTCGCCCCGGGGCCGGACGTCGCCATGCAGACGCCCACCCGACCGGAGGCCGCGGCGTAGCCGGTGGCCGCGTGGCCGGCGCCCTGCTCGTGCCGGACGAGGATGTGGCGCATGGTGGAGTCGAACAGCGGGTCGTAGACCGGGAGGATCGCGCCGCCGGGGATGCCGAAGATGACCTCGGTGCCGACCGCCTCGAGCGCACGTACGACCGAGGCGGCCCCGGTCATGGGCTCACCGGCCGGAGCCGTGGTCGATGTGGTTGCCGGCCGCGGTGCGGTGCGAGCCGGCGGTGCCGGTCGCGGCGGCGCGGGGTGCGGGACCTGCGTGGTCATCGCTCCTCCTGGCGGTGGTGGGGCGTCAAGGTCGATTCCGGCCCGGACATGGAAAAACCCCTCGGCCCGGGTGGGCTGTCGAGGGGTGCGCGCTCAGTGCGTGGTCGTCGATCAGACCGCAGCGCTGGCGCGCTCGGTAAGTACGACGACGATCACGGTGCTGGACACGTTCGTCACTGTAGACCCGCCGCGCGCGTTTCCCAACTTCGTCGGCAGCGGGTCTCACATCGTGGATCACGGTCCCGAATCGCGGACGGATCTGCGGGGCACTCCGGAGGCGTCGCGACGGCACCGGAACGATCGACGGTCTCAACCTCCCGTTCAGCCCGAAGAGGCGCCCGTCGGCTGCTGAGTCCGTCGATCGTTCCGTCACCTCAGGGGCGATCACCAGTCCTGCGCGCCGCCGAACGACGTCGGGCTCGGCTCGACGCCGAGCACGTCCCGCAGCCGGGTGAGGTCCAGCGTGCGCTCCATGCCCAGGTGGGACAGCGCGTACCGGGTGAGCCGAGGCGTGCGTCCGACGGCGCTGCCGGCCAGCTCGAGCACATCGGCCAGCGGCCACACGAGGCGCGTCGGCAGGCCGAGCACGCGCACGCGACCGTGGCCACGCCGCGCCAGCACCTCGGTGAGCGCGTCGCGGATTCCGACCGGCTCGGTGTCGCCGACGTTGTAGACGCCCGTCGGTCCGCTCAACGCCGCGACCGCCGCGCGAGCGAGCAGCGCGACCGACGTCAAGGTGGTCGGGTGGTCGCCACCGTCGGGAAGCACGAGGACGCGACCACGGAGAGCGCCCTCCACACGCGGGAGGAGAGTTCGGTCGCCGGGTCCGTAGACGGCGTGCGGGCGCAGCACCACCAGATCGGGGTGCCCGGCCAGCGACACCTCCGCCGCCGCCTTCGACGCGCCGTAGGCGTTGACGTACCGTCGCACCGGCGCCTCGTCCTCGCGCGAGCGCACCCCGGGCACGAACGGGTCGTAGACGCTCGCCGAGCTGATGTGCACCATCCGCGTGTGGGGGAAGGTGGCCCGGACCGCCCGCGTCCCACCGAGGTTCACGGACCATGTGCGCGTCGGCGGTCCGCCGTCGTCGGCGATCCCAGCGACGTGGACGACGGCGTCGACCTCCGGGGCCGGCGTGAGGACCCCGTCGGTCAGATCCCAGCGGACCCAGGGGACGCCGGCGACCGGGGTCCGGGACGTGGCGAGGACGGTGTGGCCGGCTCGCTGGACCGCGGCGAGGACGTGAGCGCCGATGAACCCGGACGCGCCGGTGACGAGCACACGCACGCTCAGTCCTCGAGATCCATCTCCAGCAGCCGCACCGTCATCGACGCGTACGCGGGGATGAGGACGCCGCGCGCGGGTCGCCGCTCGTCGATGCGCAGCGGTCCGGTGGTCGCGACGGCATCGACGACGGTCTCGAGCGCGGCCCGCATCTGGGCGATCGCGAGCGGCATCCCGAGACAGAAGTGCGGCCCTGCGCCGAACCACAGGTGGCGCTCGTGCGCCGGGATCTCGCCCGTCGGGTCGAAGCGATCGGGCCGCACGCAGGCCAGGGTGAGCACGACGACGCGCTCCCCCGCCCGCACGTCGGTCCCACCGATCTGGGTGTCGGCGACGACGCTGCGCAGCATCGCGGGGCTGGGCACGGTCACCCGCAGCGCCTCCTCGATCACCCGTTCGTGGGCGCGCTCGGTCGTCATCGCGGCGGGTTCGAGCAACGCCAGTCGGGTGAGCCAGCCGGTCTGGGCGAGCAGCGCGATCATCCGCGGGATCACCGACACGACCGTCTCGGTCCCGGTCAGCACGAAGGCGCCGACGGCGCCGGCCGCCGCATCCTCGGAGAGCCCCAGCGCCGCCATCCGCCCGGGAACGGTGCGCTCGTCGCCCAGCCGGTACGCCTCCCGGGCGGTGTCGGTGAGCTCGGCCATGACCGCACGCGCCCGCCGCACCTGGCGCGGCGCCAACGAACGCCGGTGCAGCCGCACCATGCCGACGATCTCCCGCGCCGAGGCGAAGGCTCGCGCCACCGCGTCGGGCTCGGCCCGGACGCCGGTGAGGTGGCAGATCGCCGACCCGGCCATCGATCCGACGGCGGCGTTGAGGTCCACGGGCTCGGTCGAGCGCAGCGCCCGTCCGAGCTCGGCCAGCGGGCGGGACAGCAACTCGTCGGCGAGCTGCGCCACCGCGCGTGGTGTGAACAGCGGGGACAGCGCGCGTCGCAGCTCGGCGTGCTCGGGCCCCTCCATGTTGAGCAGCACGCTCGGGCCGAGCACGGGCGTCCACAGATCGCTCGGCGCCCCGGGACCGTTCTTGGTGAAGGCGTCCGAGCGCAGCACGTCCCGCCCGAGCGCGGCGTCGCTGACGACCACGCCGACCCCGGGAACCCGCGCGACGGGCCATCGGCGAGCGATGTCGAGCAGCACGGGATAGGCCATCGGGTGCGCCGCTCGGTGCAGACGGTCCTCCCACCGCAGCGCCGCGACCTCGGCGGGCGGCGCGCCCGTGTCGGTGGGCGGCCACCGGCGCCGCGGCGTCCGCATCCGGTCGAGGAGCGCGGGAGCCGTCACAGGCGGACCGCCATGGCGCCGATGCTGATTCCTCCGGCCAGGCCCACCAGCAGCGCGATCTGGCCGGGCTGGACCCGGCCGAGGTCGAGCGCGGTCCGCAGCTGCAGCGGAAGGGTCACCGAGGCGACGTTGCCGTGATCGGCCACGGTGACGATCGTCTTTCCCTGCGGCAGCCCGAGCGCGTCGTGGATGTCGGCGAGGTACGGCACGGCCACCTGGTGGACGGCGACGAGGGCGATGTCGTCCCACCCGAGGCCGGTCTGCTCGAGCACACGGCGGGGCGCTCCCGGTCCCAGACGCAGGAACGCCTCGCGCAGCCGGCCGCCGTCGATGTCGAAGTAGGTCTTGTCGGCGTCACGCGGATGCGCCGAGCCGCCGGCGGGCAGGGTGCCGATGTCCCAGCCCGGCGACCACGCCTCGAACGCGGAGGCGAGGATGGCGGCGTCGGTCGGTCCGTGGCCGGCGGGCTCGACCATCAGCGCCGATCCGGCGTCCGACATCGTCAGCCCGGGCGCGGACCGCAGGTATTGGTGCCGATCGGTGATCCGGCTGCGGACAGCGCGGGTGGGTGTCTCGCCGGTCGCGACGAGGACCCGGCGGTAGCCGCCGCCGCGGACCAGGGCGTCGGCGACCTCGACGGCGTTGATCACCGAGTTGCACGCGTTCTTGACGTCCATGACCGGCGACCGGACGCCCAGCTTGGCGGCGACGATGTGCGCCGTCGCGGGCTCGACCATGTCCTGGGACGCCGACGCGAAGATCAGGAGGTCGACGTCGTCGGCGGCGATGCCTCGCTCGGCGAGCAGCTTCGTCGATGCGGCCACGGCGAGGTCGGAGGCCTGCCAGTGGTCCGGCATCCGGTGCGTCGAGGTGACGCCGGTGAGCCGCTGGACGAGTCCCGGCGGTGGGACGACCCCGGGGTTCAAGGCCCGGAGCCGGGCCTCGGTGTCGGCGACCGCCACACGATGCTCCGGCAGGTGCACGGCGATCCCGGTGACCGCCGCGCGGGGGGAGAGCATCCCGGCAGCGTAGTCGCGGCTCGACGCCGGGCCGATGGGTCGAGCTCCCCTGCGCACGCGGCCGGGCCGTCAGTCCCGCGCGGCCGCGGTGCAGACGCAGACCTCGTTGCCCTCCTGGTCGGCGAGGACCCAGAACGACGGCGCGGCAGCGTCGCTGACGAGCGTCCCTCCCGCCGCCAGCGCCGCCGCCACCCGCCCCTCGGCGTCCTCGACGGGCACGGTGACATCGAGATGGATCCGGTTGCGCTGGTCGTGCCGCGGCTCGCCCATCTGCTGGAACCAGACCGCGATCTCACCCGGCCCGCGCGCGGGCAGGTCGCCCTGCAAGTCCGGCCGCAGACCGGTGACGGCCGCCCAGAACGGCCGGATCGCCGCGAGATCGATGCCGTCGACCGCGTACTCCCACACCTGCCGGCCCCCCGGCTCGGGCGTCAGCCCGTGCTCCGCGGCGATCCGCGAGATCGTGCGTGCCATCTCGACGTCCTTCGTCGTCAGACCGCCCGCGTCGTGCGTGGTGACGTCGACGTCGACGGCCGGGTAGGTCAGCGTCAGGTCGGGATGGTGGTCGGCGGCGTTGGCCGCGTCGACGACATCGGTCACGAACGCCGCCCCGGCGCTCATGTCGGGCGTCGCGAACCGCGCCCGCAGCACCCCGAGCATCACACGCCAGTCCTGCAGCCCGTCCAGACCCGCGATCTCGCGATAGCTCAACGTGTCCATCACCCGACCGTACGCCGCTCGCCGCTGTCGGTTGGCGCGTTGCCGGGTGCCGTCACCCTAAGGTGGGATCTGTAATCGATTTCCGATTCGAGGTGCCAGCTGTGAACCATGACATCGCCGCGCTGAGCGCGGTCCAGACCCGCTCGATCTCACCCGAGAACGTCACCGGCGCCAAGGGGGGCGGCGGGCGCGCCACCGAGGGCACCGGCTCAGGTCCGGCTCGCGACCTCGGGGTCGGGTGGAAGGTCTCCCCCAGCGTCGAGATCGCGGCGGGCGCCACCCACGACCTGGCGCGGATCGACGGTGCCGGCCGGATCACGCACATCTGGCTGACGACGCACACGAGCAACTGGCGGCGGCTGCTGCTGCGCGCGTACTGGGACGGGGCCGAGCAGCCCGCCGTCGAGGTCCCGGTGGGCGACTTCTTCGGCCAGGGCTGGGGCGAGTTC
>JBMDXU010000247.1:0-24277 GCA_048594485.1 Pseudactinotalea sp.
GTCCTGCTGGTGGACGGGGTGTTCCTGGAGACCGTGCCGCTGCGGCAGCCCTGGGACGCGATGCTGCTGCTCGTCGCGCCGCTGGAGGTCACGGTGCCGCGCGGGAACGCCAGGTTCGGGCTGCCGAGCGAGCAGGACGACCCCGATCATCCGGCCAACGCCCGCCATGTCGGCGCCCACCGACGATACGAGTACGAGGCACGCCGCGACCGGCGGTTCCCCACGTGGATCCTCGACAACACCGAGCTGGACGCGCCACGCCTGCTCGAGCCCGATGTCGAGCTCGGCCTCCTCACCCGCGGTTACGTCGTCGACGGTCCCTACGTCGACGAGCCGCCGGAGACGAGCTGAAGGTCGTCGATAGTCGAACGGGACCTGACGCCGGTCGGCACGGATACCTCGCCCACCGACGTCGAGTGCATGCCTGGGCGGCCGCAGCAGGATCGGCCTCGTCGACGGCTCTAGGGTTTCAGCACCGGCAACCGTCCCCGCCTGGCGATCTCGGTGAGGACGCTCTCGGCGGTGGTGCCGTCCCCGAGCCGGTTCGGCTTCCCGGCGCCGTGGTAGTCGCTCGACCCGGTCACGAGCAGGTCGAGCTCGTTGGCGAGATCGCGCAGGATCTCGCGGTCGGCGGCGGTGTGGTCGGGGTGGTCGACCTCCAGCCCCGCCAGGCCGGCCTCGGCGAGCCCGCGGATCGTGTCACCGCTGACGATCCGGCCGCGGGTCGAGGCCCGGGCATGGGCCATCACCGGGACGCCGCCCGCGGCGAGCACCGCCGCGATGGCGTCGACGGTCGACGGCGCCCAATACCGCACGTAGTAGGGGCCGCCCGGGCGCAGGTAGCTCGCGAACGCCGCCGCGCGGTCGGCGACGTAGCCCTTGGCGACGAGCGCGTCGGCGAGATGGGGGCGCCCGATGGTGGCGTCGTCGCCGGCCTGGGCCTGCACGTCCGCCCAGCTCAGGTCGATGTCGCGACCCATCCGCTCGACCATCTCCTGCGCCCGACCCTCGCGCGAGGCACGCGAGCGCTCGAAGATCGCGGTCAGCCCGGCGTCGACGGGATCGTGGAGATAGCTGAGCAGGTGCACGCTGACACCCCCGGCGGCCGTCGAGATCTCCGTCCCCCGTACCAGCGCGACACCCGTGCCGGCGACGGCGCCGCTCGCCTGCGCCCAGCCGGCGGTGGTGTCGTGGTCGGTGAGGGCGACGACGTCGATCCCGGCGCGCGCGGCTGAGCGCATCAGCTCGGCGGGCGACTCGGTCCCGTCGGACGCCGCCGAGTGCGTGTGCAGGTCGATGCGCATCGCGAAGACCCTACGGCCATGCCCTGACCGACCGCGTCCTCCCCGCGACGACGCGCGACGCCTCCCCCGTCTTGGGTGAGACGATGGCGCGATGACGGACGCCACCGACGCCACGCCGAGCACCGAGATCACCCCGGGCAACGAGGTCACCACCGAGACCGCCGAGCAGCCGCTGGAGGAGCGGGGCAGCAACCGCTCCCGGCGCCCGAGCTCGCAGGCGTTCCGCGACTTCATGGCGTCGAGCTGGGCGGAGACGGCGGCATCCCCGGTCGAGCGGGCGGAGGTCGCCGACGTCGCCGAGCAGCGGCGCGCGGCCCTCTCGGCCCAGTTCCCCGGTGACCGCCTCGTGATCCCGGCCGGCGACCTCAAGGTGCGCAGCAACGACACCGACTACCGGTTCCGCCCGCACTCGGGGTTCGCGCACCTCACCGGTCTCGGCGCCGACGTCGAGCCGGACTCGGTGCTCGTGCTGCACCCCGTCGTGGACGACGAGGGTGGCGAGCCGCAGGGCCACCACGCCGTCCTCTACATGCGTCCGATGGCCGGCCGCGACACCGAGGAGTTCTACGGGAACGCGCGCTACGGCGAGTTCTGGGTGGGCTCGCGGCCCTCGCTCGACGAGATCGCCGCCCTCACCGGGCTCGACGTCCGCCACCTCGACGAGATGTCCGACGCCGTCAGCAAGGATGCCGGCGAGGTCGTCATCCGGGTGGTGCCGGATGCCGACAGGGCGACGGCCAACGCCGTCGACGCCGTCCGCGGGGCGTTCGAGGAGAACACCGAGCGCGACGAGAAGCTCGCCGAGGCGCTGTCGGAGCTGCGGCTGGTCAAGGACGACTGGGAGATCGAGCAGATGCGGGCGGCGGTCGCCGCCTCGATCGCGGGGTTCGAGGACGTCGTGCGCTCGCTCCCCCGCGCCGTCGAGCACCCGCGCGGCGAGCGCGTGATCGAGGGGGCGTTCGGGGCCAAGGCTCGCGAGGACGGCAACGGCGTCGGCTACGACACCATCGCCGCGGCGGGCGACCACGCGACGACGCTGCACTGGATTCGCAACGACGGCCAGGTGCGCAGCGGCGAGCTGGTGCTCGTGGACGCGGGTGTCGAGGTCGACACCATCTACACCGCCGACATCACCCGGACGTTGCCGGTCGACGGCACCTTCACCGACGCCCAGCGCCGGGTCTACCAGGCGGTCCTCGACGCGGCCGACGCCGCGTTCGCGGCCGCGCGACCGGGCGTGAGGTTCCGCGAGGTGCACGCCGCGGCGATGGTCGTGCTGGCGGACCGGCTGGAGCAGTGGGGGTTGCTGCCGGTCGACGCCGCGACGGCCCTGACCGACGACGGGCAGCAGCACCGACGCTGGATGCCGCACGGCACCAGCCACCACCTCGGTCTCGATGTCCACGACTGCGCGCAGGCGCGCGCCGAGATGTACCTCGACGCCGAGCTCCGGCCGGGCATGGTGTTCACGATCGAGCCGGGGCTGTACTTCAAGGCGGACGACCTCGCCGTGCCCGAGGAGCTCCGCGGCATCGGCGTCCGCATCGAGGACGACGTGCTCGTGACCGCAGACGGCGTCGAGAATCTCTCCGCGGCCCTGCCCCGCGATCCGGAGGCCGTCGAGGCGTGGATGGCCTCGCTTCGGTGACGACCCCGCCCCCTCAGCCGGTCGAGATCGACCGTTCGTCCCGAACCGCCGACGGTCCGGTCGCGACGTCGGCGTCTCCTCTCGCGAGCAGGCTCGCCCCGACGCGGCGGTCGCTGCGTGGGACGGGCTCGGACTCCGCGCCGGCGAGCGGACCCGTCCGGGGGGCCGCCGCCGCCGTCCCGGCGCTGGTCGTCGGCGTGATCGTGAGCGCGGTGTACTCGCTGTGGTCGTGGCGGCAGTGGGAGCGATTCGAGGTCCCGAGCTGGGACCTGGGGATCTTCACGCAGATCTTCCGCGCCTACGCCGAGCTGCGCGCTCCGATCGTGCCGATCAAGGGCCCGGACTTCATGATCCTGGGCGACCACTTCCACCCGCTGCTGGCGCTGCTCGCACCGGCGTACTGGATCCACCCGAGCGGGCTGACCCTGCTGATCGTGCAGGCGCTGCTCGTGGGGCTCTCGGCCGTCGTGGTGACCGCGTGCGCCGTCCGGCACCTCGGCATCGGGTCGGGCACGGCGATCGGGCTCGCCTACGGGCTCTCGTGGGGCCTCCAGTCGGCCGTGGCGTCGCAGTTCCACGAGGTGGCGCTCGCGCTGCCGTTCCTCGCGGCCTCGCTGAGCGCGCTCGTCCGGCGTGCGCACGTGCCGGCGGCGCTGTGGTCGCTCCCGCTGCTCGGGATCAAGGAGGACCTCGGCCTCACGGTGGCCGCGATCGGCGTCGTCATCGCGATCCGCGGGTCCCGTCGTCTCGGGCTCGTGCTCGCGGCCGGGGGGGTGCTCGCGTTCGCGGTCACCACACGCGTGATCCTGCCCGCCCTCAACCCCGACGGCGTCTGGGACTACGCCGACGACTCGATCGTCTCGCTGGTGTTCTCCGACCCCGGTGGTGCGATCGGGGCGCTGTTCACCGGCGCCGCGAACAAGCTGGTGCTGGTGCTGCTCGTCGTCGGGATCACCGGGTTCCTCGCACTGCGCTCGCCGCTGGTCCTCGTCACGCTGCCGACCTTCGCGTGGCGGTTGACCTCCGACGTTCCGTTCCACTGGAGCACCGACTGGCATTACTCGGCCGTGCTGATGCCGATCGTGTTCGTCGCGATGGTCGACGCGCTGGTCGGCTCACCGGCCTGGAAGGCGACGTCCCGGTGGTTCGCGGGGGCCGCCGTCGTGATGGCGCTCGTGGTCACGACGCAGTTCCCGCTGAGCAAGCTCTGGGACGGCGAGTACTGGCAGCCCGGGGTGCGGCCGGAGGGCGCGGCCGCCGCGCTGGCGGCCATCCCCGACGACGCGACGGTGGTCAGCGACATCACCTTGATGGCCTACCTCGCACCGCGGGCCGAGGTGTACTGGATGGGCAACGAGAACCCGGTGCCGGAGTACGTCGTGCTCTACCAGGGATCGGGCATCTACGGCGGCGATCCGCCCACCGACGCGGCGGTCTGGGCGGAGGAGCGGTTCGGCGTCGACTTCACGCAGATCGTCGACGTCGACGGGTTCCTCGTCGCCGAGCGCACACCCTGACGACCCGAGCGGCCCGAACGCTCAGAGCGGGCGGTCGGTGTCCGACGGCGGAGTCGTCGGCCGGTCCGACGGCGGCGTGGTCGGCGGCGGGGTGACCCGGTCGACGGGAGCGGCCGGGGCGTTCGGGTCGGCCGGCATCGTGTCGAGCAGCCGCCGGGCCTCGCCCGCCGCCTCCGACAGGCAGAGCACGGCGAAGCGGCTCGCCATCACCTGGGAGGTCGAGCTGAAGTCACGCCGCCCGCCGGTCAACGCGTGACCGACGACACCCCAGAGCATCCCGAAGCCGGCGCCGATGAGCAGCGCGGGCAGGAAGATGTCGAGCAGCTGCGCGCCCGGGGTGAGCAGCATGAACATCAGGCCGAGGAAGAGTCCCAGCCAGGCACCGGAGGCCGCGCCCTGCAGCGCGGCGTGCATGTACGTGCGGCGACCGGTGATGCGCTCGACCATCTTGAGATCGGTGCCGACGATCGTGACCTTCTGGACGGCGAAGTCGGCGTCGGCGAGGAAGTCGACGGCGCGCTGAGCGTCCAGGTAGGAGGTGTAGACGGCGATCTCGTCGCCACGCGGCTGGGCGCTGAGTCGGGGATCGCGGGCTGCCTGCATGAAGGACATGACCCCATTGTGACCCGGAAACCTGGGGAAGCGCTGGGAACCGGCTGATCGAGGGCTGCGCCGCCGTCGACGAGGACGCGCCCGGAGCCGGCCCGTAGAAGAGGCTGCGCCGACCCCGGGACATAGGCTGGCCGCCGTGAGCACCTCCTCGAGCAGCGGTCGCGTCTTCGTCGCGCGCCTGGCCGGGACCGACGTGTTCGACCCCCTCGGCGACAAGGTCGGGCGGGTGCACGACGTCGTCCTCATCATGCCGCCGACGAGCGCGCCTCGTGCCGTCGGCCTCGTCGTCGAGGTGCCGGGTCGACGGCGTGTGTTCGTGCCGCTCACCCGGGTGACGTCGATCGACGCGGGCGCGGTGTTCACCACGGGCCTCGTCAACATCCGGCGGTTCGAGCAGCGCGCCCCCGAGACCCTGGTGCTCGGTCAGCTGCTCGATCGCACGCTGGAGCTCGCCGATGGCAGCGGGGACGTGCGGATCGAGGACGTCGCCCTGGAGCAGCAGCGCAACCGCGACTGGTGGGTCACCAAGCTGTTCGTGCGACGCACGAGCTCGGGTCGGCTGTTCCGGCGGGGCGAGTCGATGGTCATCGGGCTGACCGAGGTGCGCGGGCTGACGGCGACGACGACGCAGGGCGCCTCGACGCTGCTGGCGACGCTGGAGGACCTCAAGCCCGCCGACGTCGCCGACGTGCTGCACGACCTGCCCGACGCCCGGCGTGTCGAAGTAGCGTCCGAGCTGCCCGACGAGCGGCTCGCCGACGTGCTCGAGGAGCTCGGCGACGAGGACCGCATCACGATCGTCTCCGGTCTGGCGGCCGAGCGCGCCGCCGACGTCCTCGACGCGATGCAGCCCGACGACGCGGCCGACCTGCTGGCCGAGCTGCCGGGCGAGCAGGCCGCCGAGCTGCTCGAGCTCATGGAGCCCGAGGAGGCGGAGGACGTGCGCCGTCTGCTCGCCTACGACGAGCACACCGCCGGCGGTCTGATGACGACCGAACCGCTGATCATGCCCCCGGAGGCGAGCTGCGCGAGCGCGCTCGCCCAGGTGCGCCGGGAGGATGTCAACCCGGCGCTGGCCGGGATGGTGTTCGTCGTCCGACCGCCGCTGGAGACGCCGACGGGCAAGCTCCTCGGCGTCGTGCACCTGCAGCGGCTGCTGCGCGAGCCGCCGCACGAGTCGATCGGCACGATGCTCGACAAGGACATCCCGACCGTGCTCACCGGCGACCCGTTCGGCAAGGTGACCCGGTTGCTGGCGACGTACAACCTCACCGTGCTCCCCGTCGTCGACGACGAGCGGCGGCTGCTGGGCGCCGTCACCGTCGACGACGTGCTCGACAACCTGCTGCCCGAGGACTGGCGCGAGGCGGACGAGGACGTGACCGACGCGCGGATGGATCAGATCCATGGCTGACGACCGCCTGGAACGTCCGCTGTCGGCACGCCGCCGGCTGTTGCCGCGTCCGCGACACCGCCCCGACGGTTTCGGTCGCGTCGCCGAGGCCATCGCGCGGTTCATCGGCACGCCTCGGTTCCTCATCTACATGACCGTGTTCTGCGTGGCGTGGCTGCTGTGGAACACGCTGGCTCCCGAGTCGTTGCAGTTCGACCCGCGCACCCTCAACTTCACCCTGCTCACGCTGATGCTGTCGCTGCAGGCGTCGTACTCCGCACCGCTGATCCTGCTCGCGCAGGACCGGCAGGCCGACCGGGACCGCGTCGCCGCCGAGCAGGACAGGGTCCGCGCCGAGCGCAACCTCGCCGACACCGAGTACCTCGCCCGTGAGATCGCCTCCCTGCGGCTGGCCCTCAACGACGTCGCCACCCGCGACTTCGTCCGGTCCGAGCTCCGCAACCTGCTCGAGGAGCTCCTCGACGACCGTGAGGGTGACCCGTCGCCGGAGCCGGACCGACCGCCGTCGACGTCCTCGAGCAAGACCAAGGCCAAGACCAAGAACAAGACCGCGAGCTCGACGACCTGACGGCTCGCTCCGGCGCAGATCGCGCGGACCGGGGGAACCCCAGCGCGGCGCGGACCGACAGCAGCGCCTCTCCTGGTCTCGAGCCGCGTCCGAGTCGAGCGACGCATGCGCCTCGGCGAGCACCTGACGTTCACTTCATGATTGCTCGACGGCGATACCGATCATCTGCGATCATTCTTGCGTGACCGACACCCCACTCGGCGCGTTCATGGACGCCGAGCTCAGCAGCCAACCCGACACCTGGAGGCGAGCAGCCCGGCTCGCCGCGACCGCACCGCTGCCGGAGCGAGGTGAACGCGTCGTCGTGCTCGGGTGCGGGACGTCGTGGTTCATGGCGCAGTCCTACGCGATCCTGCGCGAGCAGGCCGGCCACGGGGTCACCGACGTGTTCGCCGCCTCCGAGGCTCCGCTGGAGCGCGACTACGACCGCGCGATCATCCTGTCGCGCTCGGGCACCACCACCGAGGCCCTCGTCGCGGCGAACGCGCTGCGGGGCCGCGTCCGACTGCTCGGGATCGTCGCCGATCCACGCACCCCGCTCCCCGAGATCGTCGACGACGTCGTCGTCCTCGACTTCGCCGACGAGACCTCGGTGGTGCAGACCAGGTTCGCCACGACGGCCCTGACGCTGCTCCGCGCCGGGCTCGGCCTCGATGTCGACCCCTCGATCGCCGACGCCGAGGCCGCACTCGCCGCCCCGATCGACGACAGGCTGGTCGGCGCGGAGCAGATCACGTTCCTGGGCAGCGGCTGGGGTGTCGGGCTGGCGCACGAGGCCGCGCTGAAGAACCGCGAGGCGTCGCAGTCCTGGACCGAGTCCTACCCCGCGATGGAGTACCGCCACGGCCCGATCGCGATCGCTGCTCCCGGCCGCGCGACCTGGGTGCTCGGTGTCGCCCCCGAGGGCCTGGCCGACGACGTCGCAGCCACCGGCGCCACGTACGTCGAGCACCCCGATGTCGACCCGCTCGCCGAGCTCGTCCTCACGCAGCGTGTCGCCCTCGCCCGCGCCCGCGCGCTCGGCCTCGACCCCGACCACCCCCGTGCGCTCACCCGCTCCGTGATCCTCGCGTGAGCACCGGCTCGGTCGCCGTCCTCGATGTCGGCGGCACCGACATCAAGAGCGCCGTGGCCGACGGCGTTGGCCGGCTCGGCGCCGTCGGTCACCAGCCCACCCCGCGCGGCCCCGACGTCGTCGACCGCATCGTCGACGCCGTCGCCGCGCACGTCGAGACCGCACGCGCCGAGCACCAGATCGACGCCGTCGGGGTCCTCGTGCCCGGGATCGTCGACGCCGACCGCGGTGTGGCCGTGCTGTCGGAGAACCTGCGCTGGCGCGACGTGCCGTTCCGGGACCTCCTCGCCGAGCGCACCGGGCTCCCGATCGGGTTCGGGCACGACGTCGCCACGGCCGGTCGCGCCGAGTTCGAGGTCGGGGCCGCCGCGGACGTCGACGACGCCGCCGTGGTCGTCGTCGGCACGGGTGTTGCGGCCGCCCTGTTCACCGCCGGGGCCCCGCTGCTCGCCCACGGGTGGGCGGGCGAGCTGGGCCACTCCGTCGACGACCCGCGCGGCCCGCGCTGCGTGTGCGGGACGCGAGGCTGCCTCGAGGCCATCGCGAGCAGCGCCGCGATCGCCCGTCGGTACACCGAGGCCACCGGCCTGCCGGTCGCGGGCTCGCGGCAGGTGCTCGACCTCGTCCGCGAGGGCGACCCCGCGGCGCACCGTGTGTGGGACGACGCCGTGGTGGCCCTGGCGGCGGGCATCCGTCAGCTGGCCGCCCTGCTCTCCCCCGATGTCGTCGTCATCGGCGGTGGCCTCTCCCGCGCCGGTGACGACCTGATCGAGCCGCTGTCCGACGCCGTCCGCGATGCCGTCCCGCCGCACCGGGTCCCGGAGATCAGGCCGGCGGCGATCGGTGCGTACGCCGGGCTCGTCGGTGCCGCGATCCTCGCCCGCGAGGCCGCCGGATGATCGTCACCGTCACACCGAACCCCGCGCTCGACCTCACCTATCACCTCGATGCGCTCCACGTGGGCGACACCCAGCGGGTCGCCCCGGCCCGGGTGCGTGCCGGCGGCAAGGGCATCAACGTCGCCCGCGTGCTCCACGCGCAGGGTCACCTCGCCGGTGTCGTCGCCCCGGTCGGCGGCCCCACCGGCGAGATCCTGCGTTCCGACCTCGTCGACGGCGGGCTGCGGCACCACCTGCTCCCGGTCCGGTCGACCATCCGACGGACCGTCGCGATCGTCACGCCCGCCGAGACCACCAACCTCAACGAGAGCGGCGCTCCGCTCGCCGACGAGGAGTGGGACGCCCTGCTGGCGCTCGCCGCCACGGCACTCGCGGAGAGCGACGGCGGCACCCGCGTGCTGGTGTGCAGCGGGTCGATGCCGCTGGACGCCCCCGTCGACGTCGTCGCCCGCCTGATCCGCGTCGCCCGTGACGCCGGCGCCGTCAGCATCGTCGACACCAGCGGACCGCACCTGCTCGCGGCCGCGGAGGCAGGCGCCGACATCCTCAAGCCCAACGAGAAGGAGCTCCACGCCGCGCTCCCCGACGCCGGCGACGCCCTGTCCGCCGCACGCGCGCTCGCCCGGCGATCGGGCGGCGTCGTCTACGCCTCGCTCGGAGCCGACGGCCTCCTGCGTGTCCCCGCGCGCGGGGGCGCTCTCCACGGGCGACTTCGCCGCACCCTCACCGGCAACACGACCGGGGCCGGCGACGCCGCGGTCGCCGCGATCGCGGCGGCCGTCGCCGCCGGAGAGGACGACGCCGCGACGACGGTCCGGACCGCCGTCGCGTGGTCCGCGGCCGCCGTCCTGCACCCGCTCGCCGGGAGCATCGCCGACCCGGCACCGCTGCTCGACGAGGTCGTCGTGAGCTCCGAGCCCGACCCGAAGGACTGACATGCCCCTCGTCCCCACCGACACGCTGCTGCGCCAGGCGCTCGATCGTGGCACCGGCCTCGCCGCCCTCAACGTGCTGCACCTGGAGACCGCCGAGGCGATCGCGGCCGGGGCCGAGCGGGCCGGTACGGGCGCGGTGCTGCAGGTCTCGCAGAACTGCGTGCGCTTCCACGGCGGTCTCGCCCCGATCACCGCCGCGGCTCGCGCCGTCGCGGAGGCCAGCAGCGCCCCGTTGTCGCTCCACCTCGACCACGCCGAGGACCCCGAGCTCGTGCTCGACGCGCTGCGACTGGGGTACTCCTCGGTGATGATCGACGCCGCGTCCCTCCCGTGGGAGGACAACGTCGCCGTCACCCGGCGCATCGTCGAGGCCGCCCGGCACGCCGGGGCGCTCGTCGAGGCCGAGCTGGGCGAGATCGGCGGCAAGGACGGTGCCCACGCCCCCGGGGTGCGCACCGACCCGGAGGAGGCCGCGCGATTCGTCGAGGCGACGGGCGTCGACCTGCTCGCCGTCGCCGTCGGCAGCTCGCACGCGATGACCGAACGCACCGCCGCGCTCGATCTCGACCTCATCGGCCGGCTGCGCGAGGCCGTGCCGGTGCCGCTGGTGCTGCACGGCTCCAGCGGGGTTCCCGACCCCGCTCTCGTCGCCGCCGTGGACGCGGGGATGCGCAAGATCAACATCTCCACCCAGCTCAACAAGGTCTTCACCGCGGCGGTCCGGGAGCGGCTGGCGCAGGACGCCGTCGTCGACTCCCGCAAGTACCTCGGCGCCGGCCGCGAGTCCATGACCGCCGAGGTCGAGCGGCTCGTGCGGCTGGTCGCGACGACGGGGACGAGCCGGTGAAGCGCGAGGAGCGGCTCGTCGCGATCCTCGACGTGCTCGGCGACGCCGGGGTGATCGACGTCGCCGACGTGGTCGAGCGGTTCGACGTCTCGCCCGCGACGGCGCGTCGCGACCTCGACGTGCTCGCGGGTCGGCAGCTGCTGCACCGCACACGCGGCGGCGCCACCGCGCAGTCGGTCTCCTACGACCTCCCGCTGCGGTTCAAGCGCGAGGCCAACCCCGACGCGAAGGCCGCGATCGGTCGCGCCGTGCAGCGCCTCATCGAGCCCGGCATGCGGATCGGGTTGTCGGGCGGGACGACGGCCAAGGCGATCGCCGCCGAGCTCGGTCGCCGCACCGACCTCGAGGGGAACGACGGGGAGGGCATCACCGTGGTCACGTCCGCGATCAACATCGCGGCACAGCTGGTCATCCGGCCGCACATCCGCGTCGTCGTGACCGGTGGTGTGGTCCGCGTGCGCTCATACGAGCTGGTCGGCCCGTACAGCGATCTCATGCTCGAGCGTGTCACGCTCGATCGTGCGTTCATCGGGATCAACGCGATCGACGCTGTCGACGGCCCGATGGTGCACGACGAGCGCGAGGCGCGCACGAACGCGCTGATGGCCTCGCGCGCGGACGAGGCGTGGGTCGTCGCCGACGCCAGCAAGATCGGCAGGCGCGCGTTCGCCACGGTCGGCGAGCGGGGCCTGTTCACCGGTCTGGTCACCGATGCCGGCGCGGGCGCCGCCGACGTCGAGGCGCTCACCGCGGGTGGGCTGCGGGTCCTCGTGGCCCACGGCCAGCCGCACGCCGCCCGGTGAGCGGTCCCACAGTCCCAGCCGCCGAGAGGGCGGTTCCTCCCGCTTAGACTCGAACGCATGAGTCCGGATGTGGTGCGCGAGGCGCTCGACGGGGTGCTCGATCCCGAGATCAGGCGACCGATCACCGAGCTGGACATGGTGCGCGACATCCGCCTCGACGGGACCGAGGGCGCGACGGAGGTCACCGTCGTCATCGCCCTGACCACCGCGGGGTGCCCGCTGCGCGACACGATCACGCGCGACGTGACCGAGGCGGTCGGCAAGCTCGAGGGTGTCGGGAGCGTCGCCGTCGAGATGACCGTCATGACCGACGCCGAGCGCACCGCGCTCCGCACCAAGCTGCGTGGCGGCGTCGCCGACCCGGTGATCCCGTTCAGCCAGCCGGGCAACCTCACCCGCGTCATCGCCGTCGCCTCCGGCAAGGGCGGCGTGGGCAAGTCGTCGGTCACCGCCAACCTCGCCGCGGCCATGGCCGCCGACGGCCTCAAGGTCGGCGTGCTCGACGCCGACGTCTATGGCTTCTCGATCCCGCGCATGCTCGGCGTGGAGCACCCGCCGACCAAGGTCGACGAGATGATCCTGCCGCCCGTCGCGAAGGACGTGAAGGTGATCTCGATCGGCATGTTCGCCGAGCCGGGTCGCCCGGTGATCTGGCGTGGGCCGATGCTGCACCGCGCGCTGCAGCAGTTCCTCGCCGACGTGTTCTGGGGCGATCTCGACGTGCTGCTGCTCGACCTCCCGCCCGGCACCGGCGACATCGCCATCTCGGTCGCGCAGCTGCTCCCCGGGGCCGAGCTGCTCGTCGTCACGACGCCGCAGCTCGCGGCGGCCGAGGTCGCCGAGCGCGCCGGGTCGATGTCGCAGCAGACCAACCAGAAGGTGGTCGGCGTCATCGAGAACATGTCGTGGCTCGAGCAGCCCGACGGCACCCGCCTCGAGGTCTTCGGGTCCGGCGGAGGCCAGCGAGTGGCCGACAGGCTCACCGAGGTGCTCGGCGGCCCGGTGCCGCTGCTCGGCCAGGTCCCGCTCGAGGTCGCCTACCGCGAGGGCAGCGACAGCGGCGAGCCCGCGTCGCTGCTGGAGTCCTCCAGCGCCGGCGGCGTGCTGCGCGACATCGCCCGTACCCTCACCCGCCGCTCCCGCGGCCTCGCGGGCCGCAAGCTCGCCATCTCGCCGCTGGGCTGACGCTGCTGCGTTCTTGACGGAGCGAGCGGTCAGGTCGCCTCGTCGTCGAACGGCGGCAGGTCGGAGCCGTCGACGGCGGCCGCACCGACGAGCGCGGGCTCCCCGGTGGCGTCCGTGGTGCTCTCGACGGCGGCGTCCTCGGTGGTCGGGGTGTCGGTGACGGGGGCGTCCGCGTCGGCGGAGGCCTCGACCGGGGCGTCCTCGGTCGACGTCAGCGCGGCGGCGGTGGCCGTCGTGGCCGCGGCCGCCGTGGCGGCCGACGCCCGCTTGCCGACGCCCGTCGTCTTCGTCGTCGGCCCGCCCGCCGAGGTCGGCTTCACCGGCGGTTTCGTTGCGGTTTTGGCGCGGGCCGGCTTGGTCGCGGGGACGAGGTCCTCGAGCAGCGCCTCGCGCACGATGCGACGCGGGTCGTACTGGCGCGGGTCGAACTTGGAGAAGTCGAGGTCGGCGATCTCGTCGCCGAGCTCCTCACGGATCGTCTCGGTCGCACCGGTGGCCATCTGACGGACGTTCCTGACCAGCTTGCCGAGCTGCTCGGCGTACTCGGGCAGCCGCTGCGGCCCGATGACCAACACCGCGATCCCGGCGATGATCAGGATCTCCTCGAACCCCACGGCGTCACCCTAGCCCTTCTGGCGAGCTCACTCGCTGACCTGCTCGCCGAGGACGACGTCGACGTCCCGGTCGCCACCATCGGTCCGGATGGTGAGTGTCACCGTCTCACCCGGCAGCCGCGAGCGCACCTTGACCACCAGCTCGGTCGCACGGCTGACGGGCTCGCCGTCCACGGCGACGATGACGTCTCCGGGCCGGATGCCCGCGTCGTCGGCCGGACCGCCGGGGGTCACGGTCGGGTCGCCGGTCGACGACTCGACCAGGACCTGCACACCCTCGCCGTCGTAGCGCTGGTCGAGCACGACGCCGATGACCGGGTAGGTGGCGACGCCGTCGGCGATCAGCTGCTCGACAGTGTGGCGGACCTGAGTGCTCGGGATCGCGAAGCCCGGCTGGTTGCCGCCGCCGGTGGTCCCGTCGTAGGCGACGGCCGTGTTGACGCCGATCACCTCGCCCGCGGCATCGATCAGCGGGCCACCAGAGTTGCCGCGGTTGATCGCGGCGTCGGTCTGGATGGCGTTGATGTAGGAGCCCGGGTCGTCGGCCTCCGCCTCCGGGTCGCGCACCGTGACCGGCCGCCCGACGGCGCTCACGATCCCCAGCGTGACCGATCCCGCGAGCCCGAGCGGCGCGCCGACGGCGAGCACCGGGTCGCCCGCGGCAAGGGTGTCGGAGTCTCCGAGCACGAGCGGCGCGAGCCCGGTCAGGTCGATCTTGAGCACGGCGAGGTCGTAGTCGGGTGTGCTCCCGACGACCTCCGCGGGCACCTTCTCGCCGTCGGAGAACAGCACCTCGATCGTGCCGTCGCCGTCGACCGCCGGCTCGACGACGTGATGGTTGGTCGCGATGTAGCCGTCCTCGCGGACGACGAACCCGCTCCCGGAGACGGCCTGACCGCCCGCCTCCACCTCGATGAAGACCGTGCTCGCCAGGGCCGTGGCGGCGACTGCGGTGACCCAGTCGTCACCGGCCGGCGAGCCGCCGCCGGTCTCGCCCGAGGTGGGCAGGCCCGCACCGCCGTCGGCACCCTGCGACGGCAGCCACCGGCTCCCGAACAGTCCGGCGATCACGCCCACCAGCAGGCTGACCAGGGCGACGAGCACCACGACGGCGGTCCCGACACCTCGCCGGCGGACCGGCGTCGCGCGAGCGCTCGGCGGAAGGGTCGTGGGCGGGTGCGTGGGGGTGTGCGGCGGGACAGGTGCGGGCGGCTCGCCAGGGGCGAGCTGCTGGCTGCCCGACGACTGCGGCCACGCCGGAGCTGGTGCCGTGCTCGGTGCGGCCGAGGGGTCCGTCGCCGGCGATGCCGACGTCGGGAGCGCCCATGCTGCGGTCGGGCTGGTTCCCGTCGGGCCGGTCCCCTGGTCCGCGAGGGTGCTCGGTGGGGGCGAGGTCACGGTGGCGTCGGACGCTGCGGTCGACGTCGGCGAGGTCCCCGAGGCCTCCAGCGGCGCGACGAACGGGGAGGCTTCGGACGTCGCGGACGACGTCGGCGAGGTGCCCGACGTCTCCGACGGCGCGACGAACCGAGATGCGGCGGCTGCGCCGTCGTCGTCCACGGGTACGGGCGACGCCGGATCCGGCGCCCACCCGGCGTCGTTGTCGTCAGCCCTCATCTGCCCATTCTCCGTCACGCCGCGGTGCCCGATGACCGAGAAGGATCAGTCGACGAGGACGCGCCAGCCATCGGCGAGACGATCCAGGACGCTCCGCTCGCCGGGCACCGGGAGCTGCGCGATCACGGCCTCGGCGGCATCGGGGTCGGCGGCATGCACGGCGACCACGCAATGACCCGACTCCAGCACGTACCAGCCGTCGACCTCGTAGACCACGTGCCCCGCGATGTCCACGGGGTCGATCCCGTCGATCGAGTCGGCGAGGTGCCCGGGCTGCTCGAGCAGCCGGACGTCTCCTTGCGGCACGGACACGGTGAGGTCGAGGGTCCCGACCGCGCCGTCGTCGAGCATCCCCATGCTGGTCACCGACAGCGTGCTCGGGAGGACCCAGTCGGTCGAGGCCGGCGCATCGGCTCCGGAGGAGGCCGGACGCGCCGTCATCTGCAGATCATCCGACGAGGCGTCGGTGGCGCCCAGCAACGCCGTGGGGGGCTGCGCCTCGCGAGGACCGCCGAGCACGAACAGGCTGAGCACGAACAGACCGACGAGCGCCGCTCCGCCACCCAGGACGAAGGGCGCGCGGCTGCGACGGGGCGCCGCGAAGGACGACGGCTGCAGCGAACCGCTCGTCATGGCCAGCAGCCGTGCGGTGAGCTCGGCGCTGGCCTGCATGTCCCGGACCGAGTCCTGCGTGCGGCGGCTCGCGGTCTGCTCCTGCGCCACCGCGCGGCGGCACTCGTCGCACTCGCGCAGGTGCGCCCTGGCCTCCGCCGCGCGGGCGGGGCTGAGCTCGCCGTCGACGTACGGAGTGATCAGGGCACCGAGGTGGCTCATACGGCGGTGATCCCCGGTCGGAACGTCGGGCGCGGGCGGGGAGCGCGATGGGCGAGGGCGTCGCGCAACTGCGCGCGTCCGCGGTGGATGCGGGATCGGACGGTGCCGGTGGAGATGCCGAGCGTCGCACCGATCTCCTCGTACGACAGGCCTTCGATGTCGCAGAGGACCACGGCCGCCCGGTACTGCGGCTTGAGCGCGTTGAGCGCGTCCTGGATGTCGACGTCGAGGTTCTCGTGCTCGAACCCGCGCTCGGGCGACGTGCGCTCCGGCGCGGGCAGCCGCTCGGCCGACTCGCCGAGCGAGTCGAAACGCAGACGGGTGCGTCGTCGCGCGCCGTCGAGAAACAGGTTGGTGGTGATCCGGTGCAGCCAGCCCTCGAAGGTGCCGGGCTGATACCTGTCCAACGACCGGAACACGCGGACGAACGTCTCCTGCGTGAGGTCCTCGGCGTCGGCGCGATTACCGGTGAGGCGATACGCGAGGCGGTACACACGGTCGGTGTGCTCGCTGACGACCTGCTCCCACGACGGCGGCTGCCAGGTGGCTGCCTCGTCGGTGCTGAGCGTCACGGTGCTGTCCTCGCTGCCCGGGGATGTAGTCATGATCGCCCGAGCCTAGGGATGCCGGCTGAGCGTTTCCTGTGAGTGGAACGTGCCGCACCGCGCCCGTGTTCCCGGCGGTCGTGGGCGGCGGCGGCGCGGGTCCCTGAGCGTGCGCAGGAGCGGCACTAGGCTCGGCGCACCCGGGCCTGCGCAGCGCACTGCGCGGCCGGATGACGATCGGAGGCCCATCATCGCCAGCGACAAGGTCCAGAGCTGGGCCTACACCGAGGAGTTCAGCACCGAGCCCGAACCGGTCCGCGACGCGCGCGACCGCGCCGAGGAGCTCGGCATCGGCTCCGTGACCGCCGGCACCGGCGCCGCGCTCCGACTGCTCGCCGCTGCGCTCGCCGCCCGCTCCGTCGCCGAGATCGGCACGGGAACGGGGGTCTCGGGCCTGTGGCTCCTCGACGGCATGGCCCCCGACGGCGTGCTCACCACGATCGACGTCGAGGTCGAGCACCAGCGCGCCGCCAAGGAGGTGTTCGCCGCCGCGGGCATCAAGTCCACCCGCACCCGGACGATCGCCGGCCGCGCGCTCGACGTCCTCCCGCGTCTCGCCGACGGCGCGTACGACCTCGTCTACGTCGACGGCGACCCGGCGGAGGCGTCCGACGACGTCGACCAGGCCATTCGCATGCTCCGCCCCGGCGGAGCGCTGGCCGTCAACGACGCCCTCTGGCACGACCGCGTCGCCGACCCCGCCCGCCGCGACGAGGACACCGTCGCCATGCGCGAGCTCGGCAAGCGGCTCCGCGAGGACGAACGCCTCGTCCCCGCCCTCCTGCCCGTCGGCGGAGGTCTCCTCGTCGCCGTCAAGCGCTGACCCCGGCAGGGCCCGGGGTCAGGGGTTGGCGAGCCAGGCCAGCAGGGCGCGGGCGGTGACGCCGGTGGGTCCCTTGGTGATCTCGTGGCGGTCCGAGTCGGCGCGGCCGGGGCCGGCGATGTCGAGGTGCGCCCAGTCGAGGCCGCCGGTGAACCGCTGCAGGAACAGCGCCGCCGTGATCGATCCGGCACCCACGTGCGAGTCGGTGGCGATGTGGGAGACGTCGGCGATCGACGAGTCCAGCGCGCGGCGGTACTCCTCGACGAGCGGCATCGGCCAGAGCGGCTCGCCGGCAGCGGCACCGGCCGCGACGAGCGCCTCGCTCAGGGCGGGTGTCGTCGCGTAGAGCGCCGCGTGGATCTTCCCGAGCCCGAGGGACGCGGCTCCGGTCAGGGTCGCGACGTCGACGACGACCGCCGGCGAGAACGTCTCGATCCCCCAGGCCAAGCCATCGGCGAGCACCATCCGCCCCTCGGCGTCGGTGTTGCCGATCTCGACGGTGGTGCCGTCGTAGACACGGACGACGTCGCCCGGCCGGTACGACGAGCCGCTCACCGCGTTCTCGGCGAGCGGGAGCACCGCCACTACGCGGCGCGGCAGCCGCAGCTCGGCGGCCGCGAGCGTCGTGGCGAGCACGACCGCCGCCCCCGACATGTCGGTCTTCATCGGCACCATCGCCTCGCGGGGCTTGATGCTGATGCCGCCGGTGTCGTAGGTGATCCCCTTGCCGACGAGCAGCACCGGGGGCTCGGTCGCTCCCGCCGACGCGTAGTCGACGACGACCAGTCTCGGCGGTGTCGGCGAACCGCCGCCGACGGCGAGCAGCCCCCCGAGACCGTTCCGCTCGATCCACGTCTCGTCGTGCACCGTGACCGTCAGCCCGGCGCGCTTCCCGCCCGACTCCGCGGCGAGCGCGACGGCCTGCTCGGCCAACCACTGCGGGTTCTTGATGTTCGACGGCGTCGCGGCGAGCAGTCGTGCCCGGCACGTCGCGCGGGCGGCCACCTCGGCGGTCGCGACCGTCTCGGCCGCCACGTCGCCGACGAGCACGACCTCGGACACCGGCGGTTCCCCGGCGCTCCCGGTACCCCGGAACGGCGGGCGGTAGGAGGCGAGGAGCAGGCCCTCGACCAGCGGTCCCACGCCCTCGGCGTGGTTGCCGA
Organism: Pseudactinotalea sp.; assembly: GCA_048594485.1. GTDB lineage: Bacteria > Actinomycetota > Actinomycetes > Actinomycetales > Beutenbergiaceae > Pseudactinotalea. The sequence continues at coordinate 18,464 of JBMDXU010000247.1, forward strand.
GATCGACGATCAGCCGCGCCCGACCGGCCGCGGCGCGGGCCAGCGCTGCCCCGGTCCGACGCATCGCCGTCGATCCGCCGTCGCCGGCTCCGGCGAGCACCACCCGGGGCGGCAGTCCCGCCCAGGGTGCGTCGCCGTCGAGCAGCGGCGGGAGGACGAGCGTCGTGAGGTCCGCGGCCGTGCCGGTGACCGACTCCCGCGCCGCGAACGCCGCGAGATCGACCCCGAGGAGGGTGTCGAGGCCGGCAGGGACCAGGACACCGTCAGGGTCGGGCGTGACGAGGACGGCGACGATGTCGCCGCCGTCCGACGTCGCCCGGGCGATCGGCCCGGGGACGGCACTGATGCGCGGACCGATGTCCGCCGTCATCAGGACGCGACGGCGCTCAGCGCCTCGCTCAGCTCCGAGGCCTCGGTCGCGTTGAGCTCGACGACCAGGCGACCACCGCCCTCGAGCGGCACACGCATGATGATGCCCCGACCCTCCTTGGTGACCTCGAGCGGTCCGTCACCGGTCCTGGGCTTCATAGCGGCCATCGGCGGGCTCCCCTGTCGTCTGCGTGGGTCGTGCTGCCGGCGGTTCGTCGGTCTCCTCGACGTCGCGATCGTCGTGCTGATCGTGTTCGGTCTCCGAGGGGGACCACCCGGCAGCGGGCTCGGACCATTCTACGCCAGATCGGCCCTGCTCCGGCTCCGGCGTCGTCTCGCCGTGATGGTCGCGACGGTCGTACGGGTCGTCGAAGGAGTCGTGCAGCCGACCCCGGGAGAGTCCGAGCGCGACGAGCGCGACGAGCGCGGCCACCCCGACGAACGCCCAGGTCGCCCACGTCACCCAGGACATCTCCGCTAGTCCGATCCGGCGTGCCTGGCGGTGCTCGCGACGGACTCCGCCTCGGCGCGGGCGGCCTCCTCGGAGGCGTGCAGGTCGCGCACGCCCTCGACGACCAGCCGCACGGCCTCGTCCGGGTCGTCGGTGAGCTTGAGGAGGTCCAGGTCGGGTGGCGAGATGGCGCCGCGGGCGAGCACGGTGTCGCGGAGCCAGTCGAGGAGCCCGCTCCAGTAGTCGACCCCGACGAGCACGACCGGGAACTGCCTCACCTTCCGCGTCTGCACCAGCGTCAGCGCCTCGAACAGCTCGTCGAAGGTGCCGAAGCCGCCGGGCAGCACCACGAACCCGTTGGCGTACTTGACGAACATCGTCTTGCGGGCGAAGAAGTACCGGAAGTTCACGCCGAGCTCGACGAACCGGTTCATGCCCTGCTCGAACGGCAGCTCGATGCCGAGCCCGACCGATGTCCCGCCCGCCTGCGCGGCGCCCTTGTTCGCGCCCTCCATGACACCCGGTCCACCACCGGTGATGACCGCGAACCCGGCCTTGACGAGACCCGCCGCGACACGCTCCGCGAGCACGTACTCCGGCTCGCCCGGCTTGAACCTCGCCGAGCCGAAGACGCTGATGGCCGGTCCGAGCTCGGCGAGGGCGCCGAAGCCCTCGACGAACTCCGCCTGGATCCGCAGCACCCGCCAGGGGTCGCTGTGCACCCAGTCGCTGCCCTCGGAGTCGCTGAGCAGCCGCTCGTCCGTGGTGGTGTCGGGGATCTGCTTGCCGCGCAGCTGCACCGGACCCTTGCGGTGCTCGCGAGCGGTCGTCGATCCCGCCGGGGTGGTGTCGAGCTCCTCGGTCATCTGTCGCCTCTCGTCGAGCGGAGTTGTCAGCTGGTGCCGCCGAGCCAGGCGCCGAGGGCCGTGGCTGCGGTGGTGATCTGGGCCGTGGGGACGCGTTCGTCGTCGGCGTGCGCGAGGTTCGGGTCGCCCGGTCCGAAGTTGACGGCGGGGACGCCGATGGCGCTGAACCTCGCGACGTCCGTCCATCCGTACTTGGGGTGCGGCTCGCCACCGGTCACGTCGGTGACGGCGGCGACGAAGTCCCGCGCGACCGGGTGGTCGAGTCCGGGTCGGGCGCCCGGGGCGGCGTCGGCGAGGGTGACGTCGAAGCCGTCCATGAGCGCGACGACGTGCGCGTACGCCTGGTCGGGGGTCTTGTCGGGGGCGAAGCGGTAGTTGATCGTCACGATCGCCTCGGGCGGGATCATGTTGCCGGCGATGCCGCCGCTGATGCCGACGGCGTTGAGGGACTCCCGGTAGACCAGGCCGTCGACGTCGACCTCGCCCGGCGTGTACTCGGCGAGCCGCCGGAGCACCTCTGCTGCGTCGTGGATCGCGTTGTGCCCCATCCAGGCCCGGGCGCTGTGCGCCGTCGTGCCGCGGAGCGTCACCCGCGCGCGGAGCGTGCCGTTGCAGCCACCCTCGATGTTGCCGTTGCTCGGCTCGCCGAGGACGGCGAAGTCGGCGGCGAGCCAGTCCGGGTGGTTCCGGGCCACCCGCCCCAGCCCGTTGAGGTCGCCGTCGACCTCCTCGTGGTCGTAGAAGACCCACGTGACGTCGCGCGTGGGCTCGGCGAGCCTCGCCGCGAGGTGCAGGGCGACGGCGACCCCGCCCTTCATGTCGACGGTGCCTCTCCCCCACAGCTCGTCGGCGCCGTCGTCACCCGCCTGACGGCGGGTCGGGACGTTGTCGCGGATGGGCACGGTGTCGAGGTGGCCGGCGACGACGACGCGGTGGTCGCGGCCGAGGTTCGTGCGTGCGATGACGGCGTCGCCGTCGCGCAGCACCTCCAGGTGCGGGTACGCGGCCAGCGCGACCTCGACGGCGTCGGCGAGCGCGGTCTCGGACCCGCTGACGCTGGGGATGTCGCACACCGCCTGTGTCAACGTCACGACGTCGGTGTCGATCAGGTCGGGGAGCGTCGCAGCCACACCCACGACACTACCCACCCGCGCCCGCCTCGCCCGTCGAGCCGTTGCTGCGGGGCTCGGCACCCGCGGGTCTACTGTGACGCCGTGCTGCTCAGGTGGCTGATCGCTGCGTTCGTCGCCATCACCGGCGTCGCGCTCCTCACGCGCATCCTCGGGCTCGACGATCTCGCCGCGCTCGGGGAGCGGCTCGCACCGATCCTCGTGTTCGTCGTCGCGATGACCGTCGTCGCGGAGCTCGCCAGCATCGCCGGGGTGTTCGAGGTGCTCGCACGGCTGGTCGCGCGCCTGGGGCGCGGGCGCACGTGGCTGCTCTGGCTGCTCGTCGTCGCGCTGGCCACCGTCACGACGGTCTTCCTCTCCCTCGACACGACGGCGGTGCTGCTCACCCCGGTGGTGGTGGTGCTCGCCCGCGCCTGCGGGCTGCCGACGGTCCCGTTCGCGATCACGACCGTGTGGCTGGCGAACACCGCGTCGATGCTGCTGCCGGTGTCGAACCTGTCCAACCTGCTCGCCCAGCAGCGGCTGGGGCTGCACACGCACGACTTCGTCTCGCTCACGTGGGCCCCGGCGCTGGTCGGCGTCGTGATCCCGACGGCGGTCCTCGCCCTGGTCTTCCGTCGCCGATTCGCGGGGCGGTACGAGCGACCCGCCGACCACACGGCGCCGGACCCGCTGCTGCTGCGGGTCGCCGCAGTGGTCGTCGCTCTGCTGGTCCCGGCCCTGGTGAGCGGCGTCGAGGTCTGGATCCCCGCCGTCGCCGCGGCGCTCGTGCTGACGGCGGTGTTCGCGGTGCGCGCGCGCACGAGCCTGCGCTGGCGGCTGCTGCCGACGATGCCCGTGCTGCTGACACTCATCCTGTTCGTGCTGGTCACGGCGCTGCACGAGATCGGTCTCACCGAGGCGATGCTGCGCCTCGCCGGTGACGGTGACGACGTGCCCGGGCTCCTGCGGCTCGCGGGTGTCGTCACGGTGACGACGAACCTCGTCAACAACCTGCCGGCCTACCTCGCGTTCGAGCCGGTCGCCGGCGATCCGCTGCGTCTGATGACCACGCTGGTCGCGACCAACATCGGCCCGCTGATCACCCCGTTCGCCTCGCTCGCGACACTCCTCTGGTTCGACCGGCTCCGCGCGCTCAACGTGCGCGTCGACTGGCGCGGCTTCGCCGTCCTCGGCCTGCTCGTCGTCGTCCTGACGGTCCCTCTCGCCGTCCTGGCCCTCAGCTTTCAACGCTGATCCGGACAACCCCCAGCTTTCAACTGGTTTCCGGACTCCGCTGTTCTGGCCCCGTCCCCGCCCCCAGCTTTCAACTGGTTTCCGGACACCCTGTGCAACCGATCGTGTCCGGATCCGCGTTGAAACCGAGGCTGTCCGGATCCGCTTTGAAACCGAGGCTGTCCGGATTCGCTTTGAAACCGAGGGTGGTCGGTCAGCCGCGCTTGTCGTGGAGGACGCGGGCGGCCTCGGCGATCGAGCCGGACAGGCTCGGGTAGACCGTGAACGCGTTGGCGACCTGATCGACGGTCAGGCGGTTCGCGATCGCGAGGGTGATCGGGTGGATCAGCTCGCTCGCTCGCGGGGCCACCACGACACCTCCGAGCACGAGCCCGCTGGCGCGGTGGCTGAACAGCTTGACGAACCCCTCGGTGATCCCGAGCATCTTCGCTCGCGGGTTGCGGGCGAGCGGCAGCATCGTGACGGCGCCGCGGACGTTCCCCGAGGTGATGTCGGACTCCGGGATGCCGACCGTCGCGATCTCCGGCGCCGTGAAGATGTTCGCCGAGACCTGACCGAGGTCGAGCGGGGAGACGGCGTCGCCGAGCGCGTGCCACATCGCGATGCGCCCCTGCATCGCGGCCACCGAGGCGAGCGCGAGAACGCCGGTGCAGTCGCCCGCCGCGTAGACGCCGCGGGCCGTGGTCCGCGAGACGCGGTCGACGGCGATGTGTCCCGAGCCGTTCGTCCGCACCCCCGCGCTCTCGAGCCCGAGGTCCTCGGTGTTGGGGACGCCGCCGACGGCGATCAGCACGTGCGACCCCGGGACGACACGACCATCGGCCAGGTCGACCTCGACGCCGTCGCCCACCCGCCGTGCCCCCGCGGCCCGCGAGCGCGACAGCACCTCCATCCCGCGCCGCCGGAAGACGCCCTCGATGACCTCGGCGGCGTCGGCGTCCTCGTTCGGCAGCACGCGGTCGCGGGAGGAGACGAGCGTGACGTCGGCGCCGAGCGCGTGGTATGCCCCGGCGAACTCCGCACCGGTGACCCCGGAGCCCACCACGATGAGCTTCTCGGGCACCTCGGTGAGGTGGTAGAGCTGGGTCCAGGTGAGGATCCGCTCGCCGTCGGGCTGGGCGGTCTCGAGCACGCGCGGACGGGCGCCGGTCGCGAGCAGCACGACATCGGCGGGCAGCCGCTGCTCGCCGTGCTTGCCCGACGCCACCACGGTGGCGGGCCCGTCGAGGCGACCGACGCCGTCGACGATCGCCACACCCTCACGCTCGAGCCGCGTGCGGATGTCGCGCGACTGCGCGGCGGCGAGATCGAGCACCCGCCGATCGATCATGTCGAAGTCGACGTCGATGGCACCGTCGGCGTCACCGCGTGGGATCAGCCCGAGCCCCGGAGCGCTCTCGGCCGTCGTCATGAACTCGGCGGTCGCGATGAGCGTCTTGCTCGGCACGACGTCGGTGAGCACCGCCGCTCCCCCCAGTCCCTGCCTCTCGACGATCGTCACGTCGGCACCGAGCTGACGAGCGACCAGCGCCGCCTCGTACCCACCGGGACCACCGCCGACGATGACCACGCGCGAGCCCTCGCGTGTGCTCGACGCTCCCGCCGTCACGGGGCGCGAGGGATCGGGATCGGGCTGGGAGGGAGCTGCCGCGGTGGTCACGCTCACCCATTGTGCCGGTAGTAGGTTCCGTCCATGAGCGAGCAGACCCGATCCGATCTCGACGACCCCGCGACCGACCCGGCAGCCGTGGCGCAGCTGGCC
>JBMDXU010000248.1:0-2376 GCA_048594485.1 Pseudactinotalea sp.
CGATCGCCGTCTCTCGCTGCCCGACGGCAGCACCTCGAACTACTTCCGCACGCGCGACTCGCTGCTCGACGCCGCCGTCGACCGGCTCCTGGAGATCGACCGTGCGACGCTCACCGACATCCACAGCGGGTTCGAGAACCTCGACGACGCCGCGCTCTCGCGGGGGATCGCGGAGTTCACGGTGCGGTTGAGCCGCCCAGGTCGGATCCTGCGCACGCGTGCGCGGTTCGCGCTCACCCTGGTCTACCCCGATCGGCTCGGCGGTCTGCTGTCCGAGTGGGTCAACCTCGGCGTCGAGAGCCTGGGTGCGCACGGCCTCGCCAACCCCGAGGTCGTCAGCAAGGCGGTGATCGCCTACACCGACGGCGTCATGCTGCAGGCGATCGTGGCGTCCGCCGGTGAGGGTCTCGAGCTCGACCGGGCGGAGATCGCCGGGAACGTCCTCACCCTGCTCCGTGGCCGGTAGCGAGGCCGCGCCCGCCCGTCTGCAGATCGCCACCGTCAACGTCAACGGTGTGCGCGCGGCCGTGCGGCGAGGGATGGCCGGGTGGCTCGAGCGGACGCGTCCCGACGTCGTCCTCCTCCAGGAGGTCCGGGCGAGCGACGACGCCCTGGCCGAGCAGGTCGCGGCGCTCGACGGCGAGTGGCACGTCGTGCACCACGAGTCGCCGTTCGCCGGGCGTGCCGGGGTCGCGATCGCCTCCCGGCTGCCGTTCACCGCGGTGCGGATGGGCTTGCCGGGGGAGCCGGAGGAGAGTGCCGGGCGCTGGGTGGAGGCCGACGTCGTCGCGCCCGACGGCGCAGCGCTCACCCTGGCCTCGACGTACGTCCACGCCGCGACGGCGGGCACGCCCTCGATGGACGTCAAGCTCGCCCTGCTCGCCCGCATCACGGAGCGGCTGACCGAGATCGGCCAGAGGCGCGCCGTCGTCGGCGGCGATCTCAACGTGGCGCACGACCAGCGCGACATCAAGAACTGGAAGGGCAACCGCGGCAAGTCGGGCTTCCTCCCGCAGGAGCAGGCGGTGCTGACGGCGTGGGCGCAGGCGGGCTGGGTCGACGTCGGACGAGCGCACGCGGGGGACGTCGACGGCCCGTACACGTGGTGGTCCTGGCGCGGGAAGGCGTTCGACAACGACGCCGGGTGGCGCATCGACTACCTGTGGTGCTCGCCGAGCATGGCCCGCACGGTCGAGGACGTCGTCGTCGATCGCGCCGCGAGCTACGCCGAACGCTTCTCCGACCACGCACCGGTGAGGCTGAGCGCGCGGTTGTGACGGCACCCGCTGGCGACGGTCAGGCCACCTGACCGGCGGGCCCCGCCGCGACCGCGGTGAGGAAGGCCGGCGCCGCGAAGCCGGCGCCGGCGAACGCGTGCTCGACGGCGGCGCTCACCGCGCCCGCCGTGCCCGCCGGGACGAGGGCGATCGCCGAACCGCCGAAGCCGCCGCCGGTCATGCGGGCGCCGAGAGCGCCTGCGGCCCGGGCGGCCTCGACCGCGACGTCGAGCTCGGGGCAGGTGACCTCGTAGTCGTCGCGGAGCGAGACGTGCGACGCATCCATGACCGGGCCGACGTCGTGCACGCGCCCCTCGTGGAGCAGGCCGACGAACTCGCGGACACGCTCGATCTCGGTGACGACGTGACGCACACGGGCGCGGGAGACGTCGTCGTCGAGGCGGGCGAGGGCGTCGTCGAGGTCCGCGAGCGGGATCTCGCGCAGGGTGCCGACGCCGAGCTCCCTCGCCGCGGCCTCGCACGTGGCGCGCCGCTGGGCGTACTGGCCGTCGACGAGGGCGTGCGGCGCCTTCGTGTCGATCACCAGCAGCTCGAGCCCCGCGGCGGCGAGGTCGAAGGGCTCGTGCTCGACGCTGCCGTCGCGGCAGTCCAGCAGGAGGGCGTGACCGGCGCGGCAGCGCAGCGACGCCGCCTGGTCCATGCCACCGGTGTTCGCGCCGGCGATCTCGTTCTCGGCTCGTACGCACGCCGCGGCCAGCCGCGCCCGACCGGCGTCGGTCGCGTCGTCCTCGAGGGCGACGGCGACCGCACCCTCCAAGGCTGCCGAGGAGCTCAGCCCCGCGCCGTAGGGGACACACGACTCGATCGCGGCGTCGAAGCCACCGATCTGCGCGCCGTCCTGGGCGAGCGCCCACGCGACGCCCACGACATAGCTCGGCCAGCCCGTCACCGCGCCCGGCGCGACCTCGGCCAGCCGGCCCTGCCAGGGGGTGGTCTCACGTCCGGAGACCAACCGGACGACATCGTCGTCGCGTCGGCGGACGGCGGCGAAGGTGCGGTGCGGGAGGGCGATCGGCAGCGCCAGGCCGCCGTTGTAGTCGGTGTGCTCGCCGATGAGGTTGACGCGACCCGGGGCGAA
>JBMDXU010000249.1:0-8715 GCA_048594485.1 Pseudactinotalea sp.
TGCCCGCCTTCCGGCACGTCGATCTCGATCTCGACGAGGCGAGGGCCGCCGTCGATCTCCCTCGCCCCGGTCGGGGCGAGGAGACGCTGCACGCTGACCGCGGGCAGGTCGCCGTCGCGTCGCTGCACCCCGAACGAGCTCCGGCTGACCTCGGAGTCGGCGACGGGGTGACCGGTGACGCACAGCCCGTCGCGCCGGAGCTCGTTCGGCGCCTGCGGGAGCTCGGCGCTCGCCCACCGCGCCCGGCTCGTGACCGTGGAGTCGAGCCACAGCCCGAACCGGAGAGTCCGCTCCGGACCGGGGTTCACGACGTCGATCCGCACCGCGACAGCGGGCTCCCCCGGCGGGCACACGGTCCGTGTCCGGATCTGCCATCCGTCGACCTCGGTGCTCCGGTCGACGCGGTCGGGCCGCCACGTCACCTCCACCGGCCGTCCGAAGGAGCGCGCGAGCCGGCCGCCGACGTAGAGCTGGGCCGTGATGGTGTCGCCCTGCGCGACCGGCGGCACGTTGAGGCTGCGGACGGCGACGACGTCGTGATCGACCTGCGCCGTCGCCCAGTGGTTGGTGAGTCCGGGCGGGTTGACCATGTCGTCGAACCGATCGACGATCGTCGCCGACGTGAAGTCGGCGCAGGTGGGGACGGCGTTGGTGCCGGCGGTCATCGTTCTCCTCGCAGGTGGTGGTCCAGCCAGTGGGCGAGCCGCGCGTCGTCGTGCGCGCCGCCACCCTCGTGACCGTTGTAGGGCCAGACCGCCACCTCGGGTGGCGGGTCCATGAGATTGATCGCGGCGAAGATGCCCGACGGCGGGCAGATCACGTCGCCGAGCCCGACCGAGACGAGCGTCGGGCAGGAGATCCACGGCGCGAGGTGCGCGATGTCGACGTGGTCCAGCGACGACAGCGCCGTCTCGACGCGGTCGCGGTGCGCGGCGAGGTAGCTGGTGAGCTCGCGGTACGGGTCGGCGTCGGTCACCTCGATCGAGCGGGCGATGCCGCACAGGAACGGGGTGCGCGCGAACGCCGTGACGACGTCGTCGTGCAGGGCGGCCGCGGCGAGCGCCATGGCACCACCCGGGCTGTGACCGACGCCGGCGATGCGCTGCCCCGCTCCGCCGGGCAGCGCGGGGACGGCGTCGACGGCGCGGACGGCGTCGGTCAGCAGTCGGCGGTAGTAGAGCGTCTCGGGTGAGTCGATGCCCTGCGTCAGCACGCCGGGGGCGGCGGGTCCGGTGCCGTGCGGATCGGCGGTGTCGCCGGAGTTCCAGATCGCACCCTGGCCCCGGCTGTCCACGACGAGGTGGGCGTAGCCGTGCGCCGCCCACAGCAGACGCTCGTGAGGCAGGCCGCGTCCGCCGCCGTACCCGAGATATTCGACGACGACCCCGGAGGGTTCGGGTGGCAGCAGCCACCACGCCCGGACCGGGTCGCCGGCGAAACCCGGGAAGGTGACGTCGTGCACCGTCATGGCGCGCAGCCGGTGATCGACGGGATCGGCGGTCACGGCTCCGCCCGCGGCGCGGGCGCGTGCGAGCGTCGAGTCCCAGAACGCCCGCAGGCCAGCGGGTGCCGAGCGTGGGTAGCGGTACCGGGGCAGCTCCGCGAGCGGGAGGTCGACGAGCATCAGGGCATCGGCCCGACGGACGTCACAGCTGCTGCCATCGCGCGTACTCCGCCTCCAGCGCGGCCGGGATGCCTGTCGCGGCCGGATCGGCGAACTGCGTGTTCGGCAGCATCGGGTACCAGTCGGGCCGCCCGGGATCGCGGTCGTAGGCGTAGCCGCCGAGGCGGCGGTACCGCTCGGCGGCCTCGTCGACGGCGTCGCGGTGGAGGCTCACCCCGAGCCCAGGGCCGTCGGGCACACTCATCCGGCCTTCCGCGTAGGGCACCAGACCGCCGTCGACGACGTCGTGCCGCAGGTGGTGGTAGTGCGCGTCGGCGGCGTAGACGAGGTTCGGGACGACGGCGCCGAGATGCCGCATGGTCGCCAGCTGGATCCCGAGCTCGCCGGAGGAGTGCACGGCGACGCCGAGCGAGAAGGCCTCGCAGATGCCCGCCGCGCGCACGCACGGCCGGATGCCGCCCCAGAACGTGGTGTCGAGCAGGATGACGTCGACGGCAGGGTCGCGGACGTTGCTCGCGAGCTGCTCGGGGTTGACCACGACCGTGTTCGTCGCGAGCGGGATCGAGGTGTTCTCCCGCACCTGACGCATCCCGGTGAGGGAGTACACCGGGTCCTCGAGGTAGTCGTTGTTGAGGTCGGCGATCCGCTCGGCGAACCAGATCGACTCCCCCACGCTGAGCACGCCGTTGGGGTCGTAGCGGACCTTGTCGTCCGGGAAGGCGAGCGCGAGCGCCCGGAAGCACTCGAGCTCGTAGGCGGGAGGGAACACCCCACCCTTGAGCTTGTGGACCGTGAAGCCGTGCAGGTCCTTCAGACGCCGCGCCTCGGCGACCAGCTGGTCCGGGGTGCGCACCTCCCCGCTGCCGTCGGGCCCGGGGTACCGGAAGAACAGGTAGCTGGCGAACTCGACCTCGTCCCGGACACGGCCTCCGAGCAGATCGGTGACGCTGAGACCGGCGTGCTGGCCGAGGATGTCGAGGCACGCGAACTCGACGGCGGCGAGCAGCTGGGTGCGGTTGTTGTACAGGCTGGCGGTGGGGTTGGCGATCATCCACCGCAGCGCCTCCACGCGCGCCGGGTCGTGGCCCGCCAGATAGGGCAGCAGCCCTCGGACGGCGGCCTCGGCGCTCTCGCCACCACCGCCGAGCTCGCCCAGCCCGATCAGCCCGGTGTCGGTCTCCACCTCGACGATCGTGCGGACGAACCGGCCCCAGTGCGCGCCGTTGGAGTGGCGCAGCGGCGCCTCCAACGGCACGGTCACCGTCGTGGCGCGGATGTCGGTGATCCTCATGCCGGTGCCGCTCATGCGTCGTCCTTCTCGGGGAGCACGACGGCGATCCCCGCCGTCAGGCCGCCGTCGACCTTCACGTCCGCACCCGTGACGAACGAGGCGCGCGACGACAGCAGGAACTCGACCACCTCGGCGACCTCGTCCGCCCGAGCGACCCGCCCGAGCGGGTGCGAGCGTCCCCACTCCTGCAGGGTCTCCTCGACGTGCTCGGCGCCCGCGAACTCGGACGCCGCCCACCGCAGCATCGGCGTGTCGACCGACCCCGGGCACACGCTGTTGACACGGATCCCGTCGGGCGCGTGGTCCACGGCCATCGCCCGGACGAGGGCGTTGAGCGCACCCTTGGTCGAGGAGTACGCAGCCACACCGTGCTGCGCCTGGTACGCCTGCACGGACGAGATCACCACGACCGATCCGCCGGCCCCGGTCGCCCGCATCAGCGGCACCGCGTGGTGCGCCGCCAGGAACACGCCGCGCACGTTGACGGCGAAGGTGCGGTCGAAGGTCGCGAGCGCGTCGTCGTCGGCCACGGTGCCGTAGGTCTGGATCCCGGCGGCGCAGACCAGCCCGGCCAAGCCGTCGCCGTCGCTGCGGACGCGATCGAACGCGGCGGCGACGGCGCCCGGGTCGGCGACGTCGGCCACGAGCGCGACCGCGCCCGGCAGCTCGTCGACGACGCGCTGCAACGAGTCCGAGTCACGGTCCAGGGCGTAGACCCGGGCCCCCGTCGCGGCGATGCGCCGCGCCGAGGCCTCGCCCATCCCTGCTGCCGCGCCGGTGACGAGCACCGGCGCTGGGGTGCCATCCTTCATGAAGGATCCTCTCTCAGAACTGACCGAGCGACAGGCCGCGGGTGAAGGCCCGCTGCGTCGCGAGGAACAGGATCACCGTCGGCAGCGAGACCAGCAGCCCTCCGGCGAGCACGGTGGACATCGCCGACCCGCCGTAGGTGCTCTGCAACGCGGAGAGAGCGGCGATCACGGGACGCACCGACTCCGACTGCGACAGCGTCAGCCCGAGCAGCAGGTCGTTCCAGATGAAGGTGGCCTGAAGGATGAAGATCGCGACGAGCGCCGGCACCGACATCGGCAGGTAGATGCGCCAGAAGATCCGCCACGTCGACGCGCCGTCCATCAGTGCGGCCTCGAAGACGTGGTGCGCGATGCCGCTGAAGAAGTTGCGCATGACGAACGCCGAGAACGGCACCGCGATCACGGTGTAGACGAGGATCATGCCGGTCCGCGTGTTGTAGAGGCCGGTCTCGGCGTAACCCACGAACAGCGGCATGAGGATCATCTGCAGCGGGAACACGGTGCTCGCGAAGATGACCACGAACCAGAAGAATCCGAAGCGCAGGCGCAGCGCGACGATCGCGTAGCCCGCGGCCGCGCCGATGATGACCGCGAGCAGCGGCGCGCTGACGGCGTACAGCGCGGTCGAGGCCGTCCCGAGCGACAGCCGGCCCCGGTCCCACGCGTCCGCCATGTTGCTCAGCAGCCCTCCGAGGTCGCCCGGCTGCCAGACCGAGTACTCGCCGAACACCTCCGGACGCTTGGACGCGTTCGCGATGAGCAGGTACACCGGCACCAGCCAGATCAGCCCCAGGACACCGAGGACGATCTGCCGGGCGAGGATGCCGGGCGAGGTGCGCCGGCGGGTGCGGGTGGTCGTCGTCGTCATCTACAGGCTCCGTCCGGGAGCGAGCTGGCGGCGCAGGTAGAGCACCGAGGCGAGCACCGTGACGACCGTGAGGAACACGGCGACCGCGGCGCCGACGCCGTAGTCGTTGTTGAGGAACGTCTCCTTGTACATCGTGAGCGCCAGGGTCTCCGAGGCGGCCCCGGGCCCGCCCTTGGTCATGCCCCAGATGATGTCGAAGGTCTTCAGCGAGCCGACGATGCTCAGCCCGACGACGACGGTCGTCAGCGGCGCGAGCATCGGCCAGGTCATGGTGCGGAACAACGTGAAGCCGCTCGCGCCGTCGACCCTGGCCGCCTCCAGCGGCTCGCGCGGGATCGACTGCAGGCCGATCCCGAACAGCAGGGCGTTGACACCGGCGCCCTGCCACGAGGAGGCGACGATCATCACGAAGGTGTTCAGCGGCGAATCGAGCAGCCACCGGGGTGCGTCGGCGCCGAAGACCGACACCACCTGGCTGAGCGCGCCGCCGGTCTGCAGCAGGAACGACCAGATGACGCCGACCGCCACCCCGGAGATCGCGTACGGGATCAGGAACGGGAGCCGGAACAGCGTCGCCCGCGGCAGCCCGTGGCTCAGCACGGCGATCAGCAGCCCGAGACCGACGGGCAGCACGATCGTGCCGACGACCCAGTAGACGGTGTTGAGCAGCGAGTTCAGCAGCCCCGGGTCGGTGATCATGTCGACGTAGTTGTCGATGCCGACCCACTCCGGGTCGCCGAGCCCGTTGTACTCGGTGAAGGAGATGTAGGTCGTGTACAGGAAGGGCAGGTAGAGCACGACGGCGGCCAGCAGCACCGCCGGGGCGACGAACCCGATCGACGACACCCAGAAGGTGTTGCGGGACCGCCGCGGTCGCATCTCGTCGTGCCGCAGCGCGGGAGCGGTCATGGATCCTCCGAGGGTCCGTCGACGGCGTCAGGGGAAGGTGGGAGCGTGGTCGAGGTGGGTGGGCCGGGTGCACGGTCGGCCCACCCACCCCGGGTCGGAGAGGGGCGTCAGCCCTGGTCGGCCCAGTACTCCTCGGCAGCGGCCTGGATGGCCTCCAGGTGACCCATCGGGTCGCTGTTGTTCGTCACGAACGCGCCGAACTGCTCCGACGCCACCGTGTAGATCGGCACCGGTGTCGCCTCGAGGTAGCGCTTCTGGATCTCGAAACCGTCACCGGTCACCTGCTGCACCACCGCCGACAGAGCCGGGTCCGGGGACTCGACGTTCGGGTGGAAGGACACGTCGCCGAACGCCTCGGTCCACGCCTCCTGGGCGTCCACACCCATCCACCAGGCGCTGTAGTCCAGGGCCGCAGCCTCGTTCGCGCTGCCCGCACCCACGCACAGCGGACCGGTCTCGACGATCGCCTGCTGCGCCGTCAGATCGGGGTTGACGTTCGGGATCGCGAAGATGCCGTAGTCCTCGTCCGGCACCATGTCGAGCGAGTTGAGCTGACCCGAGAAGAAGGTGCCGAAGTTCGCCATCGCGACCTCGCCGGTCTGCAGCAGCGTCTGCGGGTCGGTGGTGACACCCGGGTCGATGAAGTAGCCGTCGGTCTGCATCTGGTGCCAGACCTCCATCGCGTCCACCACGGCGGGGTCGGTGTAGGAGACGCTGCCGTCCTGAAGGCCCACGTAGGCCTCGGGGTCCGAGCCGGCGAGCACGGTCTGGAACCAGACGAACTCGAAGATGATGTTCATCTGGTGGAAGGGCACCACGCCGTTGTCGACGAGCGTCTGGGCGTTGCTCATCAGCTCGTCCCACGTCGTCGGGACCTCGAGGCCGTTGTCGGCGTAGATCTGCTTGTTGTAGTACATGACCCAGTACACGACGTTCAGGGGGACGCAGTACTGCTTGTCGTCGTAGGTGTAGTTGTCGATCAGCCCCTCGGGCACGTCGCCGTTGGCGGTCGCCTCCGCCCAGAGGTCGGTGGTCTCGGCGACCATCCCGGCCTCGACCAGCTCGGCGAGGCTGTCGCCCGTGTGCCAGGTGAACAGGTCCGGCTTGTCGTTCGTCCGGAACGACTGCTTGATGAACGCGTCGTAGGCGGCCGCGTCGGAGTACCCCGTGAAGTTCAGCGTCGACTCGCCCGCGGCCCCGGAGGCCTCGTTGAGGGTGTCGAACTGCGGCTCCCACGCCGCCTTGTCGGTGAAGAACCCGAGCTCCGTCGGCTCGCCGTCACCGCCGCCGCCTCCGCCTCCGCCGGTGTCGTCGCCTCCGCTGCACGCCGTCAGCAGCAGCGCCGCGGCGGCGAGCGAGGCGAGAGCCGTCGTCGCTGTCCTGAGTCTGGTCATGTCCGTCGCACCTCTTCGTGTCAATGGGTTGGGTGGGTCGATGACGGCCGGGATCGGCCGCCAGGTCGGGGTCCCGACGGCGTCAGGCCGTGCGGGTCCTGGAGCTGATCACCTCGACGACGTGGTCGAGGTGCGAGGCGACGGCGTCGTGCGCCGCCTGCTCGTCCCCCGCGACCACGAGGTCGCGGATGTGCAGGTGCTCGTCGTAGTCCTCGAGCGCGTCACCGTGCAGCGCGAGGATCGCGCGCTGGTCCTCGGCGTGCAGGAGCACGACGGAGTCGATCACCTCGGCGAGGATCGCGTTCCCGGTCGCCGCCGCCAGGGCGCGGTGGATGTCGAGGTTGGTCCGCCACAGCATGTCCTCGTCGGCCTCGACCTGCTGCTTCGCGGTGGCGAGCGTCGCGTCGAGCCACGCGATCCCCGCGGGATCACGCACGCTCGCAGCGAGCCGGGCGATCTCGGGCTCGAGCGCCCGGCGCGCGCGCAGGAGCTCGACGAGTTGGTCGACGTCGGAGCGAGGCAGCACCGGGTTGAGGAGCACCCGCCGTCCCGCGTTCGCCCCCACGTACACACCCGAGCCGTGCCGCAGCTCGACGATGCCGAGCCCCTCCAGGCGCCGCAACGCCTCGCGCATGGTGGGGACGGCGACGCCGAACCTCTCAGCGAGCTGCTTGACGCCGTCGAGCTGGTCGCCGGCACGCAACGCCCGCTCGGCCACGATGTCCATGACGCCGTCGGCGAGTTCGCTCGACAGCGTCGAGCGGGAACCGAGGCGGTGGGCGGGTGGCGACGTCGTCACAGCAAGTGATCTAATCACCTGCTCACTTGATCAGCAAGCCGCTCCAGCTCGCCACCCGCGATCGTTGCCCGATCGTGACCGACGCCCTCAGCGGCTCACGTCGATCTCGACCTCGACGAAGCGCGGCCGGTAGATCGACGCGTCCTCGTACAGCTCGGAGGAGTCGAAGCTGTTGACGTTGTAGGTGACGAGGATGCTGTCCCGCGTGCGCAGCTCCGGGTGCTCGTGGGCGTTGTACGCCCAGACGTTCGGGTTGCCGTAGCTGCCCGCCGCCCCGACCTCCGGCATCGCGTAGACCAGCCCGGCCGGCTCGAACGGCCCGGTGGGCGAGCAGGAGGTGTAGGCGACGATGTTGCGGCTGAACAGCTCGTTGGTGTCCTGCGTGATCAGCAGGTAGCCGTCCCGGAACGGCGTCACGCTGTACTCGTTCGCGACACCCGCCATCACCGGCGCGGAGTCGGTCTCGGTGCGGGACCAGCCGCTTCCCGTCCAGTACTCCCACCGTCCGGTGAGATCGGTCCCGCGCACCCGGGCCACGTGCATCGACTTCACGAGCCCCTGGTCGTCGACGCCGTAGACGTAGGTGTAGCGGCCGCTCGGCTCGATCCAGCTCGCCCACTGCACCCCCGACTCGGACGGCAGGTCGGTGAGGCTCTCCAGCTCGAACGTGCGGCCGTCGAAGGTGGCGAGGTGGTTGCTCTCCCACCCGAAGTCGAACGACCCACCGCCGCCGTACCAGAACCGCAGCGCGGTGAGCTGGATGTCGCCGCGCCGGGTCTGCAACCCGTCGCCGACCCAGTACCAGCCCGCGGGCTCGTCCGTGGGCGGCCCGATGAGGGAGGTGTCACCGGGGCCGGTGACCGTCGTCAGACGGTCACGACGGTCCTGGACGACGAAGCTGTTGTTGAGGAAGGGCGAGTCCAGCGGGCGCGAGCCGTCGGCCGCGACCTCGCCGAGGAACGTGTCCGAGAAGACCCAGACGTTCTTGCCGTTGCGGAGCGGGATCGAGTACGTCGAG
>JBMDXU010000025.1:0-11315 GCA_048594485.1 Pseudactinotalea sp.
GCGAGTCCCAGCGACTGGATGAGCGCGGCGAGCACCCCGGCGACGGCCACCGCCACGGCCCCTGCCGCCACCCCGGCCGCAGCGGCGAGCCAGAGGGGTCGCTGCACGCGTGCGCTCACGGGACCAGCATCACACGACCCCACCCGAACTGCGAGCTCCCCGACGTCGAGGTCGCCCGTCACCGGCGCGGGGCCGGTCCCGCGCAGCCTCCCTAGACTGCAGCCGTGAGCACGACCCCGGGACGAGCACCCGGTTACTACCCGGATCCCGAGGCGAACAACGCGATCCGGTACTGGGACGGCCGGCAGTGGTCGGAGGACCACGCCGGCGCAGCTCCCGGGACGCCAGCGCCGGCGAGCCCGCCGCCGCCCTACGGAGCGCCCGCGAGCTACGGTGCTCCGTCTCCGTACGGAGCCGCATCGCCGTACGGAGCCGCGTCGCCCTACGGATCGCCGACGACGTCCACCCCTGTCCCCGCCACGCCGTACGGCACCCCGCCCGCGCCCGGTGCCGGGTGGACGGCGCCCCCGGGACCTCCCTCACCGGGGGCGAACCCGTACTGGTCCGGGTACCCCGGTGGGTCGCTGCCGCCGGGTGCGCCGCCGTCGGTCGGGCTTCGACCGACCCGTCGGCGGCGGTCGCCGCTCGTCGCGCTCGTCGCGTCGATGGCCGCCATCGCGGTGATCGCCGTCGTCGTCGTGGTCGCCGTCCGGGTGACCGGACGTCCGCCCGAGCCCACCGGGACGGTGACGATCGGCGAGCCGTCCCAGGGCGACGTCCCCGACGGCGGGGGCAGCTGGGCGTCGTCGTTGACGGTGTCGACGGCGGGTGTGTACATCGTGCAGGCGACGGGGTCCTCCGACCTCACGCTCGAGCTCTACGACGCCGACGGGTCGATCTCGGAGAACGACGACGCCGGCGGGCTCCTCGCGGACAGCACGCTGGACCCGGCGATCCTCGCCTATCTGGAGCCGGGGGAGTACGTCGTCGAGGTCGACACCTACGACGACGTCCGCGCGTCCGCGACCCTCGAGGTGGGCGCCGCCACCGATGCCGTCCGGCTGACGGACGGCGTGAGCGAGTCGATCGAGATCCCCGTCGACGGCTACTGGATCGGCTATCTCACGGTGGCCGGCGCGCGCGAGCTGGCCGTTGACGTGCACGCGGCCGATCCCGCCGACGACCTCACGATGCTGGTGGGCTGGCGCGGCGAGACCGACGACTACGACGACCGCGAGGCGGGCGACCCGGACGGGTCGAGCTACGACCCCTACGTGGAGACGTCGGACACCGACTACGTCGTGGTGCTGGTCGGCCGGCGATGGTTCTCCTCCGACGTGCCCACCGACGCCGTCGTCACCGTCGGCTGACCTGCCCGTCAGTGGCCGGCGGGCATCGCCTGCGCCATGTCGTCCGCCGGCGGCCGACGGATCAACGCGGCGAGGGGGACGGCCAGTGCCGCCAGCGCGGCACCGGCGACGAACGCCGTCGTGACACCCTCGGACAGAGCGATGCGCTCCGGCGTCCCACCGGCCTCGAGACCGCTCTGACGAGCGACCATGAGCACGACGAAGAGCGCGGTCCCGACGGCGCCGGCCAGCTGCTGCACGGTCCCGATGATCGCGGACCCGTGCGAGTACAGACGCGGCTCCACCGAGCCGAGCGCGGACGTGAACAAGGGTGTGAACGTCAGCGCGAGGCCGATCGAGAGCAGGACGTGCATCGCGAGCACCGTCGCCGGTGAGCTCGTCTCCGTGAGCCGGGTCATGGCCGCGAGGGCGAGGGCGACGAGGGTGCAGCCGGGGACCACCAGCGGTCGTGGTCCGAGCCGGTCGAACAGCCTCCCCACGACGGGGCCGAGAAGACCCATGAGCAGCCCGCCCGGCACCAGGAGCAGACCGGTGGCGAGGGTGTCCAGGCCGAGCGCCTGCTGCAGGTAGATCGGCAGCAGGATGATCGACCCGAACAGGGCACCCATCAGCACGAGCATGAGCAGCATCGAGACGGCGAAGGTGCGGGAGCGGAAGGTGCGCAGGTCCAGCAGGGCGGAGCCCGACGACTCGAGGTGACGCTGGCGCAGGACGAAGGCCACGAGCGCAACCGCCCCGACCGCGACGGGGATCACCGGGGCGACCGGCGCCGCCGCCTCCGGTCCGAACGACGAGAGCCCGAAGATCAGACCGCCGAAGGCCAGCGCCGACAGCAGCACGGAGAGCAGGTCGAGGCGCGGGCGGCTCGGCTCGGACACGTTCGGGATCCGGAGCAGCCCCACCACCAGCATGACCACCACGAGCGGCAGCACGAGCCAGAACAAGAACCGCCAGGAGAGCTGCGACAGGATCAGCCCGGACACCGCCGGACCTGTCGCGGGTGCGACGGAGATGACGATGGAGATGTTGCCCATCACGCTCCCGCGACGCAGCGGGGGCACGAGCTGCATGACGGTCGTCATGAGCAGCGGCATGATCATCGCGGTCCCGACGGCCTGGACGACCCGGCCGCCGACGAGGTAGCCGAAGTCGGGGGAGACCGCGCAGATCAGGGTGCCGACGCTGAACGTGGTCATCGCGGTGAGGAACACCGTGCGTGTGCTCAGCCGCTGCAGGAGGAACCCGGTCACGGGGATGACGACGGCCATCGTCAGCATGAACGCCGTCGTGAGCCACTGCCCGAGGGACTCGTTGATGCCGATGTCGCGCATGATCGGCGTGAGCGCGACCCCCATCACCGTCTCGTTGAGGATCAGCACGAACGCCGAGAGCAGCAGGAGCGCGATCGCGGTCACGGAGGAGCGGGGCATCCGATCGGTGTCGGACAGGGTGGAACTCGTCACCCGCGAGAGCGTAGACGTCGCCTGCGACACCGCTGCCATCGTGCGACGCCGCCGTCGTCCACGATGTGAGCGCTCTCGGCGCCGGCAGGTCGCGCGGCCGGCCCCGACCTAGCGTTGAGCCGTGGACCTGCCTGCTCGCGCCGCCCTCGTGGTCGTCGTGCTGATCGTCGCGGCGCTCGCCTGGACGGTGCTGACCGCGCGACGAGGACGCCTCGTGACGACCACGACCGCCGCGGATCTCCCGGCCGTGTGGTCGGGTAGGGCGGGCTCGACGCTCACGCTGGTCCAGATCTCCAGCGAGCAGTGCAGCTCCTGCAGCCGTGCGCGGGCGGTCTGGCAGCGTGCGATCGGAACGGTCGACGGCGCCACCCACCTCGAGGTTGACGCGGCTGATCACCTGCCCCTGGTCCGCGAGCTCGACATCCTCACCACTCCCACGACGCTGGTGTACGACGGTGACGGTGTGCTCCGGGGCCGCGTTGTCGGTGCACCCACCGCGGCGCAGGCCCGCGACGCCCTCGCCGCCGTCCCGATCGGAGCCCACTCATGACTGCTGCACCCTCCACCGCCGACGACCGCGCGTCGGCGACGGGGATCGACCCGCGCGGCCCACGGTTCGGCGCGGCGATCACCGCCGTCCTCCTGTTCGCCGCCATCCTGCTGGGACCGGGGATCGGGACGATCGTGCTCGCCGTCGTCGTCGCGTCCTTCGCGCTCGGGGCTGCGCGTGGCACCGGCGGCACCTGGCAGGGAGCCATCTTCCGCGCGCTCGTGCGACCGCGGCTGCGTCCGCCGACCGATCTCGAGAACCCCGCACCGCCGCGGTTCGCGCAGCTCGTGGGGCTGATCATCACCGGGGTCGGCCTGGTGCTCACCGTGCTGGGGCTGACGTGGGCGCTGCCGGTGTTCGGCGTGCTCGCCCTGGCGGCGGCGGTGCTCAACGCCGTCGCCGGATTCTGCCTCGGCTGCGAGATCTACCTGCTCATCCTGCGTGCGCGGGGCGCCCGCGCCTGAGCGGCACGCCCCGCGCGCGCCTCACGCGAGCGCCGGGGCGACCTCGCGCTCGAAGAGCTCCACGCCGCCGAGGTCGTGCGCCGCCTCGGGGAAGTAGCAGATCGCGTACTCCATCCCCAGCGCGCCGACCGCGCCCAGCTTCTCCACGATCTGCTCGGGTGTCCCGAAGCCCGGCCCGTCACGCAGCGCCGCGGCGGCCTCGGCCGCCTTCTCCTCGCCGAGCACCCGGGCCACCCGCGCCTGGTGCGCCGCCAGCCGGTCGGCGGCCTCGGCCTCGGTCGACCCGACGACGATGTTGTAGTCGGCGGTGCGGGTGATCTGCTCGAACGGTCGCCCGACGGCGTCGCAGTGGCCGCGCAGCACCTCGCTCTTGTGGGCGAACCCCTCGGGTGAGCCGTCGAAGTTCGTGTAGGTGGCGTACTCGGCGGCGATCCGGAGCGTCACCTTCTCGCCGCCGCCGGCGATCCACATGGGGATCCCGCCGTCCTGCAGAGGAAGCGGACGCACGATCGCCCCGTCCACCTGGTAGTGCTCGCCGTCGAGCGTGGCGACGCCGTCGCGCCACGCCTGGCGCATGATCTCGACACCCTCGCGCAGACGCGCGAGGCGGACACCGGCGCGGGGGAAGCCGTACCCGTAGGCCAGCCACTCGTGCTCGTACCAGCCACCGCCGATACCCATCTGCGCCCGGCCACCCGAGATCAGGTCGACGGTCGCCGCGACCTTCGCGAGGTAGGCGGGGTTGCGGTAGCTCATGCAGGTGCACATCTGGCCGAGCTTCACGCGGGAGGTCGACGCCGCGAACGCGGCCATGAGGGTCCAGGCCTCGTGCGTGGCCTCCTCGGTGGGCTCGGGGACGGTGTGGAAGTGGTCGTAGACCCAGACCGAGTCCCACGTCGTGCCGTCATCGGCGTGCCGGGCGATCTCGTGCATGCGGGCCCACTGGTCGGCCGGGTCGATACCGACCAGGTCGAGGCGCCATCCTTGGGGAACGAACAGTCCGAATCTCATGTCCCCATCCTGCCGATAATCTCCCGCCATGCGCAGCCGGGTGAGCCACTACGACCGCTTAAACGCGTCGGCGGTGCTCACGACGGTGGTCCGGCTGCAGCATCGGATCGCCGCACGGTTCCCAGATCGGAACCTCCGCAAGGTCGCCGAGGAGCTGCGCGCCGTTGTCGCGGACGTCACGATGCGTGCGGAACGCCCCGATCTGCTGCTGCGGTGGGTGCGGCTGGCGAGCAGGCTTGCCGTCGGGACCCTGTTGGTGCTCACCGCGGTGGTCCTCGTCCTGGTGATCCGCGATCTCGCCCGGATCAGGCAGAGCATCGGCGCTCTCGAGTGGATCCAGGGCATCGAGGCGGGCATCAATGACGTCGTGTTCCTCGGGCTGGCCGTGGCGTTTCTCTGGCTGATACCGGTAAGGATGGAGCGGGCCCGGACGTTACGGGTGCTGTACCGGCTGCGCTCGCTCGCCCATGTCATCGACATGCACCAGCTCACCAAGGACCCCGAGCGGCTCAGCGCCGCCTTCCGGGCCACGTCGCAGACCGTGCCCGTCGACATGACCGCGATCGACATGGCCAACTACCTCGACTATTGCTCGGAGCTGCTCTCGCTCGTCGGCAAGGCGGCCGCGCTGTTCGGTGAGGAGATGACGGACCCGGCCGTCCTCGCGACGGTCTCGGACGTCGAGACCCTGACCGGCGGGATGTCGAACAAGATCTGGCAGAAAGTGGCGCTCCTGCCCATCGAAGGGCGGCCGAACGTCGGACCCGGCGCTCGCTAGCGGTTGCGTTCCGCTAGGCGAGGGCGTGCCGCCGCCGGCGCGCGCGTCGGCGCCAGAGCCACACCCCGAGCCCGACCATCACGATGACGAACACGACGACGAGCACGGGCACGAGGATCGCGAGGACGGTGAGCGTCAGCGCGGAGACGTCCTCGACCGTCGAGACCACGGGCGCTCCCACCCCGGCGGTGGAGAGGTTGACGACGGCGCGACCGCTCGCCTTGGCGACGTGCGTGGACAGCGCCAGCACGACGCCGATGACGAACGGCCAGACGGCGTCGCTGGTGAAGAACGCACCGGGATCGGTGATGGCGGGCGTCTGCGAGCTCGAGCCGGCCGCGAACACGATGCCGCCCGCGGTCGGCCGGACCAGCGTCTGCACGATGTCGTTGACGTGGTCGACGGCGGGAACCTTGTCAGCGACGACATCGAGCGCGAGCAGCACGCCGAGGATGATGAGGACCCAGCCGTTCTCCAGCCACGCCCACGGCGCCGGCAGCGTCATGAGGTCGGTGTACCGGGCGAGCAGCCCGATCGACAGCATCGGGATGAAGGCGTTGAGACCGGACGACAACGCGAGCCCCGACCCCGTGAGAACCTCGAGCATGCTGCCTCCTTCGGGGCATTGTCCCATCCCCGGGATCACCTACGCTTGACGCTCGTGAGCGCAGTCGAGCCCGAGGAGGATGCTTCCTCCGATCGTGTGCTCACGATCCCGAACGTGATCTCGTTCATCCGCCTGCTCATGGTGCCGGTCGTCCTCGTGCTGATCCTGCGTGGCAACGACGTCGCCGCCGTGGTGGTGCTCGTGTGCTCGGGTTTCAGCGACTGGGTCGACGGCGTGATCGCCCGTCGGTTCGACCAGGCGTCCAGGCTCGGTCGGTTCCTCGACCCCACGGCCGACAGGCTCTTCATCGCCGTCACCCTGGTCGGGATGGCGATGCGCGAGCTGATCCCGTGGTGGTTGGTCGCGGTCGTGTTCCTGCGTGATCTGGTCGTCGGTGTGCTCCTGCCGTTCATGGTGCGCCGCGGCTATCCCGGGTTCCCGGTGCACCTGGTGGGCAAGGCCGGGACCTTCGCGCTCATGTACGCGTTCCCGCTGCTGCTCCTGGGTCATCTGCACGGGATCGTCGGTGACATCGCCTGGGTGGTCGGCTGGGCCGCGGCCTGGTGGGGCGTCTTCCTCTACTGGGCAGCCGCCGCTCTGTACGTCGACCAGTTCCGGCAGATCGTCAGCTCGGGCGCCCGCGCCTCGACGGTGCAGCCATGACCACGCCGCCGGACGTGAGCCGACCGCCGTCGCGCACGGCGCGGCCCGACGCGTCGATGACGCTGCTGCGCGAGGTCATGGAACGACCGCTCGACCCGGGCTACGCCCTCGCCGCCGCGCGCCGCGAGGCGGGCGAGCCGCGGCCGAGGGGAGTGCGCCGGGTCCTGCGGAGCGCGGTCGTGCTGATCCTCGCGATCGCCCTCGGCATCGGGGGCGTCTGGGCGGCACGCGACCTGCGGAGCACATCTCCCGGGACGAACGCCCGGACCGTGCTCATCGACCAGATCCGCGAGCGCACGGCGCAGGGCGAGGCGATCGCCGCCGTCAACGCCGACCTCCAGTCGGAGATCCGCGAGCTCCAGGCCCGGGCCTTCGGCGACGTCGCAGCCGAGGCCATCGCCGAGGGCGAGGATCTCGGCATCTGGGCAGGAACGACCCCGGTCCAGGGGCCGGGGCTCGTCATCACGATGTCCGACTCGATCCGTGCGCAGCAGGGCGAGCCAGGGTCCGAGGACGAGCGGGTGCAGGACTTCGACCTGCAGGTGGTCGTCAACGGTCTGTGGGCGGCAGGCGCCGAGTCCATCGCGATCAACGGGGTCCGGCTGACCAGCGGTACTGCGATCCGCGCCGCGGGCGGTGCCGTGCTGGTGTCGTTGCGTCCGCTCGCGTCGCCCTACACCATCGAGGCGATCGGGGACCCCGACGCCATGCGCACCGCGTTCGCGCGAACCACCGGGGCTGCCCACCTGAGCGACCTCAGCGCGAACTACGGGATCACCAGCGAGCTCGTGGTCGCCAACGACCTGACCTTGCCCGCCGGGACGCCACCCGCCATGACCTCGTCCGACGGCACCGAGTAGCACCGCGACGCCGTGCGAGGATGACGTCTCGGCAACACAGGGGAGGAGGTGCGTGCCGTGATCGCAGTGATCGGGCTCGTGATCGGGGTCGTCCTCGGCCTCGTGCTCCGCCCCAGCGTGCCCCCCGAGCTGCAGCCCTACCTGCCGATCGCCGTCGTCGCCGCGCTCGACGCGCTCTTCGGCGCCGTCCGCGCACGGCTGGAGCAGAAGTTCGACGACCGCGTCTTCATCACCTCGTTCCTCTTCAACGTCCTGATCGCAGCGTTCATCGTCTTCCTCGGAGACCAGCTGGGTGTCGGTGCTCAGCTGAGCACCGCCGTCGTCGTGGTGCTCGGGATCCGCATCTTCTCCAACGCCGCCTCGATCCGGCGCCACGTGCTGAAGGCATGAGATGACCGAGCACCGCAAGAAGGCGCCGGCGTGGCGCAGCCAGCTGCTGATTGCCGGGCTCTGCCTCGCGCTGGGGTTCGCGATCGTCGTCCAGGTGCGTCAGACGCAGGGCGACGAGCTGGCGGGCATGCGCCAGGACGACCTGGTCCGGCTGCTCGACGAGATCACCCAGAACAACGAGGAGCTCACGGCGGAGGGCGAGCGTCTGCGCGAGGACCGCGCCGCGCTCCTCGGCGGTTCCGACGCCAGCCGATCAGCGGAGGACTACCTCGAGCTCCAGAGCATCCTCGCGGGCACCGCGCCGGTGGAAGGACCCGGCGTCGTGGTGAGCGTCTCCAACACGGCCGGCATCAGCGCTCAGGACATGGTCCATGTGCTCGAGGAGCTCCGCAACGCCGGCGCCGAGGCGATCGAGCTCTCCAACGTGCGGGTCGTGGCGACCAGCTACTTCCTCGAGCAGGACGGCCGGATCGAGGTCGACGGCGTCGCGCTGGACGACGGGCACGAGTGGCGCGTCATCGGGGACCCCACCACGATCGCCGGCGCCCTCGACATCCCCGGCGGAGCGCTGGCGGCGCTGCGCAGCGCGGGCGCGAGCGTGGAGGTCGTGCAGCGTGACCTCGTGCAGATCACCGCCATCCGCGACGTCGACCCGCCGCAGTTCGCGAGCCCCGCACCCGACGAGGAGTAGTCGGTCGAGCGCCGGGGTCCCTCAGGCTCAACAGGAGGGTAAGGTTGTGGGTCACGCACGACCCCCGACCGCGCCACGTCGACCACCCCGAGGCCGCCTTCGATGAGTAACGAGGATCCTGCCCACGAGGCCTTCTCGCAGGGGCACACCACCGCGAGCTTCGAGCGCATCGTGCCCGGCGAGCCGGAGCCCAGCCGCGGTGGCATGGATGCGAGCGATCGCGCCGCCGTCGACGCGCTGCCGCCGTCGTCAGCGCTGCTGATCGTGCAGCACGGACCGAACGCCGGGGCGCGCTTCCTGCTCGACGCCGACAGGGTGACCGCCGGGCGAGACACCCGGGCCGACATCTTCCTCGACGACGTCACGGTCTCGCGCAAGCACGCGGAGTTCGTCTCCAACGACGGTGGTTTCACGGTGCGCGACGTCGGCAGCCTCAACGGCACGTACGTCAACCGCGAGCGCATCGACGTCACCACGCTGGTCGCCGGCGACGAGGTCCAGATCGGCAAGTACCGCTTGACGTTCCACCCGAGCCCGAACCGGGCGGCCTCACCCCACGACCCGGAGTGAGTGTGAGCGTTCCCGACGTCCGAGGGCAGGAGGACCCGGAGCGCTGGCCGTTCGGCGTGGCGAGGACGCCGACGATGAGCATCGGCGCGGCGCTCGGCGTTCTGCAGCACGAGTTCCCGGCGGTGACCATCTCCAAGGTGCGCTTCCTCGAGGACCAGGGAATCGTCGCACCGCACCGGACGCCCTCCGGGTACCGCACCTACAGCCAGGCCGACATCGAGCGCTTGCGGTTCGCGCTCGCCGCTCAGCGCGACTCCTACCTGCCCTGGGCCAAGATCCGCGAGCGGCTCGACGAGCTCGACGCCGGCGGTGCGGGCGTACCGGCGCCGGGCGCACGGGTCGTGACCGAGGATGGCGAGCTCACCGGCGCGGTGAGCCGCTCGCGGCTGACGACCGACCAGCTCGTCGAGGCCTCGGGAGCGGACGACACTCTCGTCGACGAGCTCGCCGAGGCGGGCGTGATCGCCAAGGACGCCGGCGGCAAGTACCCCGCGGCGACGGTCGACGTCGTCCGTGCGGCCGTCGAGCTGGCCGAGCACGGCGTGCAGGCGCGGCACCTGCGCGCGGCGCGCGGGGCGGCGGACCGCCAGATCGACATGATCGAGACGATCGTGGCCCCGGTGCGGGGCCGTCGAAGCGGGCCGGCCTCGTCCACGGCGCGGGCCCGGGCGCAGACGCTCGCCACGGATGTCTCCGGGGCGTTCGGCCGGTTGCACAGGGCACTGCTCAACGCAGGTGTCGACCGCATCCTCTGATCTCGGCGACGCGGGTCCCGACGGGCTGGGGGGGCGGCACCGCTCAGTCGCACATCACGATCGCGCAACTCCGCCTCCCGCGTGCGGCCGTTCTCCTTCGTGGTCGCGATGCGCGGCGTAGCGTGGTTGCGTGCGCAAGATGGGCGTCCTCGGGGTCCGGGTCCGTGTCGCGGAACCCGACCATGACGTGCTCGTCGTGCTCTCCGAGGCCGAGGGGGACCTGTCGTTGCCGATCGTGATCGGCCCGCACGAGGGCGTCGCGATCGCGACGGCGCAGGCCGGTGTGTCGAGCCCGCGTCCCGGACCGCACGACCTCGTGCTCACCATCCTCGCCGCCACCGGCGTCGCGCTGGAGTACGTCACGATCTGCGAGCTGCGCGAGGGCACCTTCATCGCCGAGCTCGTGCTGACCAACGGCCGACGTGTCGACTCCCGTGCCTCCGACGCCATCGCGCTGGCCCTGCGCGCCAAGGTCGACGTGTGGTGCGCCGACGACGTGCTCGACCAGGCCGCTGTCGTGCTGACCGGTGTCGACGCCGATGAGGCCCATCTCGGGCTGTCGGGGGAGGGGAGCGGTCGCGAGGACGACGCGGTCGCCCAGTTCCGGCAGTTCCTCGAGGGTGTCGACCCGAGCGACTTCGAGGAGCCGGACGAGCACCGGCAAGGCTGAACGAGCCAACCCTCACGCTGAGGTCGAGGGTGAGACACACCGGCGCGACACGCCGAGGTGCCAGAACGGCCGACGTCGTTGACCCGGCCCTCCACGAGCCCTAGCGTGGGGTTCAGCCGGACGGTGATCCACCGGTGGGTCGCCACGTGGCGGCGGTGCGCTCAGGCGTACAGTGGGATCGCGTCCGACGACAGGAGAGTGGGTAGGCGTGGCCGGCTCGTCAAGCACTGACAATGCAGAGAACGGTGGCCTGGGCGTCCCGCAACGGGCCCAGGGCCTTCTCTTCGGCGACACGCTGCCCGATCTCGACTCCGACACCGGCTACCGGGGACCGACCGCCTGCCGCGCGGCTGGGATCACCTACCGTCAGCTCGACTACTGGGCTCGAACCGGTCTCGTCGAGCCCTCGATCCGGCCCGCCAGCGGCTCGGGGACGCAGCGGCTCTACAGCTTCCGCGACGTGCTGGTGCTCA
>JBMDXU010000250.1:0-2508 GCA_048594485.1 Pseudactinotalea sp.
GCAGGGCACGCTCTCGCAGGTCCAGGAGAACGACCAGGCGGCGTTCCTCCCGGCCGGCGCGGAGTCGACCCGAGCCGACGCGCTGGCCGGTGAGTTCACCGACACCGACACGCTCCCGGCGCTCGTCGTCATCACCTCCGACGACGGCGCTGCGCTGTCCGAGAGCCAGCTCGCCGCGACTCAGTCCTTCGCGGAGGACATCGGCGGCCTGGAGCTCCCCGGTGGCGAGAGCGTGTCGGACGTCATCGTGGGCGACGTCGTCGCGGTGCCGTCGGAGGACGGCGAGGCGGTGCTGATCCCGATCCCGATCGACGGCACCCAGGCCGATCGGCTCGTCGGCGAGGAGGAGGATCGCGTGACGGTCGCCGTCGTCGACGCGGGTCGCGAGGCCGCACCTGACGCGCTGGCGTCGTCGGACCTCACCGGATGGGTCTCCGGACCCGCCGGGTTCGTCGCCGACCTCGTCACGGCGTTCGGCGGGATCGACGGCATCCTGCTCGCGGTCGCCCTCGTCGTCGTGCTCGTGATCCTCGTGATCGTGTACCGGTCGCCGGTGCTCCCGTTCGCCGTGATCGGGACCTCCGTGCTCGCGCTGTGCCTGGCCGCGCTCGCCGTCAAGCCGCTGGCCGGCGCGGACGTCCTCGAGCTGAACGGGCAGAGCCAGGGCATCCTGTCGATCCTCGTCATCGGCGCCGCCACGGACTACTCGCTGCTGCTCGTCGCCCGCTACCGCGAGGAGCTCACCCGCCACCGGCACCCGGCGGCGGCGATGGCCGCCGCCTGGCGCGCCTCCATCGAGCCGATCGCCGCCAGCGCCGGCACCGTGATCGCGGGGCTGCTCTGCCTCATGCTCTCCGACCTGGGCTCCAACGCCAGCCTCGGCCCGGTCGCCGCGATCGGGATCGTCGCGAGCTTCCTCGCGGCGCTCACCCTGCTCCCCGCGCTGCTGCTGCTGGCCGGGCGTCGCAGCCGTGCCGCGTTCTGGCCGCGGATGCCGCGCTACGCCGAGAGCACCGCCTCCGCCGACACCGCGCCGCGCGGCCTCTGGGTCCGCGTCGCCGGCGTCGTCGCCCGCCGGGACCGGCGCGTCTGGGTGCTGACGGCTGTCGCGCTCGTCGCGCTCGCCGCCTTCGTCCCGACGCTGCGCGCCGAGGGGACCGGCGAGTCCGACGTGTTCCTCGGCGACGTCGAGGCCGTGACGGGCGAGGAGGTCCTCGCCGCCCATTTCGACTCGGGACAGGTCGAGCCGATCCAGGTGGTCACCGAGGAGTCGACGGCGCAGGACGTTCTCGACGCCGTCGAGGCGGTCGACGGCGTCGCGTCGGCTGCGGTGTACACGGGGGCGTCCGTCGGTGGTCCGCCCGGAGAGGGCGAGCCCGAACCGGTGGTCGTCGACGGCCAGGTGCTGGTCCAGGTGGTGACGACGTCGAGCGCCGAGTCCCAGGAGGCCACCCGGGTGGCTGCCCTGGTGCGCTCCGCGGCGCACGACGTCGCCCCGGACAGCCTCGTCGGCGGCGCCGCCGCCCAGCGCCTCGACACCCAGGAGACCGCGGAGCGCGATCTGCGCACCATCGTGCCGGTCGTGCTCGCGGTGATCTTCGTGATGCTCGTGCTGCTGCTCCGCTCGCTCGTGGCCCCGCTGGTGCTGCTGGCGGCGAACGTGCTCTCCTTCGCGGCCACCATGGGTCTGGCGGCGATCGTGTTCAACCACGTGCTCGACCTCCCGGGCGCCGACGCGACCGTGCCGCTCTACGGCTTCGTCTTCCTCGTGGCGCTGGGGATCGACTACTCGATCTTCCTCATGACCCGCGTGCGCGAGGAGTCGTTGCACCACGGCACGCGCGAGGGCGTGCGCCGTGGTCTCGCGGTCACCGGTGGCGTCATCACCTCCGCGGGCCTCGTGCTCGCCGCGACGTTCAGCGCGCTCGGGATCATCCCGTTGCTGTTCCTGCTGCAGATCGCCTTCATCGTCGCCGCCGGTGTCCTCATCGACACCTTCGTGGTCCGCTCGCTCCTCGTGCCGGGGCTCGTCCACGACCTCGGCCGGGCGAGCTGGTGGCCGTGGTCCCGTCGTGTCCCGCAGGACGGAGACAACGACGGCGACGGCGCAGCGCCGGCGCCCGCGTGATGCGAGCGCCGACGGCCCCCTGACACCGGTCGGCACGACCCGACCCGCTCGGCCCAGGGGCCGCGGCGGACCCGATCTCCCCGAAGACCAGGAGCGCCCGCGGCGCCCTGAGCTGAACGTCCCCCGACCTTACTACGGCCGTAGTCAGCCGTCATCGGAAACGGAGGCGTGTCTCGCATGATGGTCGACCGTTCAAGCGATGCGGCGACGCTCGCTCGCGGCATGGTCAGCATCCCCGCGCGCGACACGTCGGCGGCAGATCCTGCGCCCAGAGACATGACCTAGGCTGCGCACCATGCTGGATCGCCGCACGCGGATGCTCGATGCCGCGATCGCCATCGTGGGCGAGGGTGGCACACGATCGCTGACGCACCGCGGCG
>JBMDXU010000251.1:0-6654 GCA_048594485.1 Pseudactinotalea sp.
GCTCGCGGAGCGGATCCGCGCCTCCGCGCACGGGTGGGACCGGCTGCTGGCGGCGCCCGTGTCGCGCGAGCGACCGTCGCCGTCGGTCTGGTCGACCGCCGAGTACGGGGCGCACGTGGCCGACGTCGGTCGTGTGATGGCTGGTCGGCTCACGAGGATCCTCACCGAGGACGACCCGCTGTTCGAGAACTGGGACCAGGACGCGGCCGCGATCGACGGCGGCTACGCCGATCGTGAGGGCGCCGAGATCGCGCGTGACCTGGCCGTCTCGGTCGAGAGCCTCGCCGAGGTGTACGCCGGGGTCCCGGACGAGGCCTGGGACCGACCCGGTCGCCGTAGCAACGGTTCGGTGTTCACCGCCGCCACTCTCGGCGTGTACGCCCTGCACGACCTCGAGCACCACCGCGTCGACGTCGGTCTAGACGCTCCGCCGTCCTGAGTCCTCTTGCCGGTCGGCCGGCCGGCCGGCTTCCGCGACGGCGGTCCGGTCCGCGGCCACCGGGGGATGGGCGCCGCCTCGTAGACTCCGCGAGATGTCCTGGGTCTCCGAGGCGCTCGTGCGTGTCCAGCCCGGCGACCCGGTGGTGCTGACGCCACGGGAGCTCGTGGTGGTCGCCGTCGTGGCCCTCGCCCTCGTGCTGATCGGACCGCTCTGGCAG
The DNA here is from genome assembly GCA_048594485.1 of Pseudactinotalea sp. Classification (GTDB taxonomy): domain Bacteria; phylum Actinomycetota; class Actinomycetes; order Actinomycetales; family Beutenbergiaceae; genus Pseudactinotalea. Next base: position 660 of record JBMDXU010000251.1, read on the forward strand.
GTCGCCCGGCTCGGGGTCACGCTCGTGCACGAGCTCGGGCACGCCGGCATCGGCATCCTGGTCGGCCGCACCTTCACGGGATTCGTGCTGCGGGGCGACGCCTCCGGGCACGCCGTGACGCGCGGACGCAGCAGCGGCCCGGGCCTGGCGTTCACGACGTGGGCCGGTTATCCCGCGCCGTCCCTGCTGGCGGCCGGGGTCGCGATCGCCGTCGGGCGCGGGTGGTCGCCGCCCTTGCTGGCGGTCTTCGGCGTCGTGCTCGTGGTCGCGCTGATCCAGGTGCGCTCGCTGCTGACGGCGGCCGTCACGATCGGGTCGTTGGTCGGCGTCGCGGCGCTGTGGTGGTTCGGGTCGCCTGCGCTGCAGGCGCAGGCGCTCACGGGTGTCGCGGCCGTGCTGGTCGTGGGCGCCTGGCGCCACCTCGTCGCGGCGATGCGGGACAGCTCGGCGGGCAACGACGCCCGTGTTCTCGCGCGCCTCACGAAGGTCCCGCGCTGGCTGTGGCTGGGGACCTTCGTGATGGTGTGCGCGGGGTCGGCCTGGGTGGTGGTCGACGCCGTCGCGCTCAGCGGGAGCGCCGCGCCTTGAGGAACGCGTCGATCGCGTCCCACACCGCGACGCCCACGATGAAGACACCCGTCACGACGGTCACGACGCGCGCCACCGTGGCGCCGTCGCCGTCGATCATCGCGACCCACGGGGCGGTGTTGAGCAGCCGGTCCTGACTGAGCAGCCACATCGCGGGCACGGCGACGACGGCGTTGATCGCCGCGTTGATCGTGGCCAGCCGCATGGTCCAGCGGCGCTCCGCGTAGACCCGCACCCGCACGACGATCTCGACACCCATGACCACCAGCAGCCCGATCAACCAGCCGGGCCACAGCGTGGGGTGGACGAACGGCACCCAGGTGTCGGCGAGCCGGACCAGCCCGTGCACCTGGTCCCACACGAGCACGATCGCCGCGATCACCAGGAACACGATCGTCGCGATGGCATCCGTACGGCGGGCCTCGGACTCGGCGAGCTCCGGCAGGTCCTTCACGGTCCAGGGGGTGAGCGGCTGCTGGGAGGCGGTGGTCCGCTCGAGGACCGCGAAGCTGAGTGTCGTCCAGAAGACGATGTGCACGGCCGCGGTCAGGGTGCCGCTGACCGCCGAGCCGATGGTGTCGCCGAGGCTGGCCTCGCTCAGCAGCTGCCCCAGCGTGATGCCGACGGCGGCGAGCGGCACGATGATCCACAGCAGCAGCGTGACCAGCCGCCACCACGGCAGGAAGAAGCGCGGCCCGATGAGGTGCAGCGGCCGGTCGGTGTACCGGGCGGCCAGCAGGTCGGGATCGCCGAGATCCTCCAGCACCGCAATGGTCGACTCCTGCTCGTCCTCACCGCCGTCGGTGCGTGCGTCGATCTGGTCCTGGATCGAGACGCGCAGCTCGGACGCGAGGTCCGCGCGCGCTGGCTCGGGCACCGACCGGGTGGCGGCGTGGACGTACCGGTCGACGAGCGTGGGCGTGCTCATGAGGTCTCCTCGGGAAGCGCGGCGATCGCGCCGGCGATCGCACGGAAGTCGTGGGTCAGGGATGCGGCCAGACGGTGGCCCGCCGGGCTGGTGCGGTAGAACTTGCGCGGCCTCGCCTCGTCGGTGTTCCACTCGCTGACGAGGTGGCCTTGCTTCTCGAGGCGGCGAAGCAGGGGGTAGAGGGTATTGGCGTCGGTCTCGAACCCGCGCCGCTGCAGCTCGGTCAGCAGGCCGTAGCCGTACCCGGGTTCCGTGAGCAGCCGCAGGCACGCCAGCACGACGGTGCCGCGCCGCAGCTCCTGCAGGTGCGTCTCGATCGCCTCGTTCTCGGTCACGTGCCACACGATAGTGTGTGTCACACACTATCGTCAACTGCACAACAACGTGCGTTGCGTGCGCGGATCAGCTCTCCGGTGACGGCTCGCCGCCCGAGCCGGCGAGAACGGCGGGGATGTCGGGTGGGATGTAGCGCGGACCCTTGAGGATCTTCCCGTCCTCACGCAGGATCGGGCGGCCGTCGTCGCCCAGCTTGGACAGGTTCGACCTCTGGATCTCGCTCAGGACGTCGGCGAGCGGGACGGCGCACTCCAGGGCCATGCCGTAGATCACGTAGACCAGGTCGCCCAGCGCGTCGGCGGCGGCGACGACGTCGCGCGTGCCGTCGTCGTCCGCGACGGCGTCCGCGAACGCGCGCTCCATCCGTGCCCCCGCCCGGTCGCCGTAGACCGCGGACACGAGCTCGGCGAGCTCCTCGGCGATCAGCGCCATCCGCATGTGGACGCGGTCACGGTCCACGCTCGGTGCGTCCGTCGCGATCGGCAACCCGTAGGTCTGGTGGAACTGGCGCACGAGCGCCTCGGGGTCGTGACCGTCCATCGCCACACGGTAGGGCTGCACCTACGCTGAACGGGTGCGGATGCGAGCGGCGCTGCTGCCAGCGATGGTGCTGCTGGTGACCGCCCTGAGCGGGTGCTCGGAGCGGCAGCCCGTCCCGCCGCCCGTCACGGCTGCCGACCGCCCGCAGGCACCGACCGCGACGGCGTTCGACTACCAGCTCGGAGGCGACTACCCGCTGCCACCCGGGGTGGACATGGTGGTGCGGCAGTGGCTCGACGGCGAGGCCGCAGCCGACACCTACTCGGTCTGCTACGTGAACGCGTTCCAGACCGAGGCCGACCCAGCGGGACCCGACGGCGAGAACGCCTGGCCCGCGGGCACGGTCTGGACCGGTGTCGAGGACCCGGCCTGGCCGGGCGAGCATCCGATCGACATCGGGTCCGTCGAGCGCCGCGAGGACGCCGCCGCATTCGTGCGGACCCGTTTCGCCGCGTGCGCCGAGCGCGGCTTCGACGCCGTCGAGCTCGACAACCTCGACACCTACACCCGCTACGACGACGCTCCGTTCGACCGGGACGACACGATCGCCTACGCGAGCCTCCTCGTCGACGAGGCCGAGTCACTCGGGCTCGCGGTCGGTCAGAAGAACACCACCGACCTGCTCGACGTCGGCCCGACCACGATCGGCTTCGCGTTCGCCGTCGTCGAGGAGTGCGGCGCGTTCGACGAGTGCCGCGACTTCACCGACGCCTACGGGGCCGCCGTGTTCGACATCGAGTACACGACCGAGGGCTTCTCGGCCGCCTGCGCGGCGATCGGCGACGTCGCAGCAGTCATCCACCGCGATCTCGACCTCACCACCCCGGCCGACCCGGCCTACGTCTTCGACACCTGTTGACGAGACGGGGGGGGTCAGCTGTCGTCGGAGCCCTGCGCGGGAGGCTCGCCGGACGGCGGTTCACCGCCGCCGCCAGCGCCACCGCCAGACGGTGCCGCGCCGGCCGACGGCTCCGTGGTGGTGTCGATGGGGACCGTCAGCGTCGCGACGTAACCGGCGGTGGTGTCGCCGGTGACGGTCGCGAGCTGGTGGACCCCGCCGTCGTCGCCGAAGACGTTGTCGCTCGCGAGCGTCATCTGGGACAGGTTGGTCACCGACTGCTCGTACCCGGTGGTCGCGTAGACGGCGTCGCAGACGTTCTGCGGCAGCGCCAGCTGCGAGGTCGCGATCGCGTTGGTCGAGTCGTCGATCGAGTCGACGTCGGGGTAGACCTCGAAGTGGATATGCGGCCAGCGACCGCTGTAGCAGGCGGGGACGATGCTGGTGAAGGTCACCTGGCCGGCGTCGTCGGTGACCTGCACCCCGCGGAGATAGTTCTCGCTCTCGAGGCCCTCGGAGTACATCGAGTAGCTGCCGTCGCGGTCGCAGTGCCAGGCGTAGACGGCGTGACCGACGAACGGCGAACCGCCGCCGGCGATGTCGAGCAGCGTGAACGTGAAGGTCAGCGGGATGCCGTCAGCGGTGGTGGTGCTGGTGCCGAAGCTGGAGCGGATGTCGCTGCGGACGATGCCGCTCTCCTCCAGCACGTCGGGGCCGTTCGAGCCGTCGCCGGGGTACGGGCCGGCGGTCTCGTCCGGGATCTCGGTGAGATCGCCCGACGACGACGCGGTTCCCGACGCCGAGCTGGACGAGCCCGAGCTCGTGGTGTCGCTGGATGCGGCGCCGCACGCGGCGAGGGCCACGGCTCCCGCCCCGATCCCGACGAACCCGAGCATACGGCGCCGGCTCACCAGGGTGGCGACGTCGAAGCGCAGCCCCTGGTCCACGACCTCCTCGTCGGGATGGGGGAGCAGTCGACCCTCGTACATCGGGCCGCGCGGGGTCTGGTCGGGTTCGGGTGAGGTGCTCATGTCGTCTCCTGAGCCGCTGATCGGGTGATGGCGACAGCATGTCGAGGAGACCTGACCGTCAGCCGGAGACGGCGCTGGGAGGTTCCTGGGGATCGGCCCCGCTCGTCGCGGCCGGCTCGGGCAGCGGCGCCGTGCCCGAGAAGACCGACCAGTGCTTGCCCTGGCGCATCCGCTCGACGACGATCCGCTGCAACGAGGTGGCCGGCGTCAGCGCGTCGAGGTCGACGGGCTCCTCCGGGTCGACCCGGCGGCGGAACGCGAAGTAGAGCACGCTCGAGTCGGCGGGGTAGCCGGAGCCGTGCAGCGTCCAGCGCCGTTGGAACCGCGACAGGTTGGACGTCTCCGGGAGCACCTCGGCGAGCGTGGGGTCGAGCATCCAGCTCGTGCACGCGAACGACGTCGCCGGGTACTCGGGGAAGTGGCGCGCGAAGAACGGCGCCGCTGCAGCGAACGACGCGTCCACGCTCTCCGGCGTCAGCGCCGTCGTCGCGGGGATGTGCACGTCGAGGACCCACCCCGCCGTGGTCGGCTTCGGCACGAACTGCAGCCGGCCCAACCACATCAGTCCGCCTGACCACGCGGTCCGCATCCAGCCGTAGGTGTCGAGGCCGAAACGACCGTGCGTGAGCCGGTTGACGTGCACCTGCTGGCCGAGATCGGCGAGGGAGTCCCAGGAGATCGAGGTGGGGATCCGCCGTCGGGCGTGCTCGGCCCGCACCTCGGGCACCGTGGCGAGCAGCGCGAGCAGAGCGAGGTCCTCCCGATCGCTCGGCAGCTCCTCCCACGGGTCCGGCGCCTCACCGGGGCGGAACTTGTTGATCCCCTCGACGAGCAGTGACGCCGAGCGGGCGATGGTGCGCAGCTGGGAGGGCCGGCGGCGGACGGCGGCCGCCGCCTCGACGGTCTCGATCGCGTCGTCGTCGTGGAAACCCAGATGGGCGAGCCGTTCCTGGAGCTCGTCCTCGGCGAGCCTTGCCCGCACCGTCGTCTCATCGATCACGGTGGACCACGGTAGTGGCGTCGATCCCCGGCGTCCGGAAGTCGGTGGCCGGGCGCGCTCCGGTACCGTGTCGGCCATGGATCGCCCTCGACATAGGAGCCCCCACCGCTGATGGACGGCCTGCTCCTCAACATCGCCCTCGTGCTGCTGTTCATCCTTCTCGGTGGTGTCTTCGCCGGGACCGAGCTGGCGCTGGTGTCGCTGCGGGAGTCGCAGCTCGACCAGATCGCCAAGCAGGGAGCGCGGGGGCAGCGGGTCGCGTCGATCGCCCGCGACCCGAACAGGTTCCTCTCGGCCGTGCAGGTGGGTGTGACGCTGGCGGGATTCTTCTCCGCTGCCTACGGCGCGTCGACCATCGCGCCCGCCGTGTCCCCGCTGCTGCGGAACCTGGGCATGCCCGACGCCGCGGCCGACACCGTGGCGTTCATCGTGCTCACCCTGCTGATCGCGTACCTGTCGCTGGTGCTCGGAGAGCTCACGCCGAAGCGGCTGGCTCTGCAGCGGGCGTCGTCGTTCGCGCTCGCCGTCGGGCCGCCGCTGGACAGGTTCGCGACCCTGATGCGCCCGGTCATCTGGCTGCTGTCGGCGTCGACGAACGTCGTCGTCCGCCTGCTCGGCGGCGACCCGAAGGCGACCGGCGAGGAGATGACCGAGCAGGAGCTGCGCGACCTCGTCATCACGAACGAGTCGCTGCCCGAGGACGAGCGCAAGATCCTGCGCGATGTCTTCGACGC
>JBMDXU010000252.1:0-59163 GCA_048594485.1 Pseudactinotalea sp.
CCGGGCTGCCGCTGGACACCCGCTCCCCCCGGGCGGGCCGTCGCGCCCCGGGCCCCGCGGGGGGGGCGCCGGGGCCCCACGACTGTCGCCGTCGTGTCAGCGGGTACCGGCGGGCTGCGGCACGAGAGCAGCAGCGACGGCCGCCCGCAGATCGGCGGCCTCCACCACGGCCATGCCCGACGGTGGCCCGCCCAGCAGGTCGGACCGTGCCGGGACGATCGCCCGGCTGAAACCGAGTCGGCGCGCCTCGGCGAGGCGTCGCGAGGTGCCGACCACCGGACGGAGCTCACCGGCGAGGCCGATCTCGCCGACCGCCACCAGCCCATCGGCGAGCGCCTCGTCGCGACGCGCGCTCACCACCGCCAGAGCGACCGCGAGATCGACGGCGGGCTCGTGCGCACGCGAGCCACCCACGGTCGAGACGTAGGTGTCGAAGCCGCTGGTGTCGAGCCCGAGCCGCGCGCTCAGCACCGCGAGGCTCATCGAGACGCGCGAGGAGTCCAGGCCGTGGGTGGCGCGCCGGGGCTGCGGTGCCGTCGTCTTCGCGAGCAGCGCCTGCACCTCGATCGGCATCGGTCGCCGACCGTCGAGCGTGACGGTCACGCACGAGCCCGGCACCGCGTCCCGTCCGCCGGACAGGAACAGTCCCGACGGGTCGGGCAGCCCGTGGATGCCTTTCTCGTCGAGGCTGAAGCAGCCGACCTCGTCGACCGAACCGAACCTGTTCTTGACGGCGCGCACGAGCCGGAGCTGCGCGTGCTTGTCGCCCTCGAACTGGCACACGACATCGACGAGGTGCTCGAGCACACGCGGCCCGGCGATCGAGCCATCCTTGGTGACGTGCCCGACGAGCACCACGGGCAGCGCGGTGCGCTTGGCGACGGCGATCACCGCCGCAGCCACCTCGCGGACCTGCGCGACACCGCCGGCGGCGCCATCGACCTCCGCGGACGCGAACGTCTGCACCGAGTCGACGACGAGCAGCTCGGGCTGCTGCGCCTCGACGTGCCCGAGCAGCCGACCGAGGTCGGTCTCGGCCGCCAGCAGGAGCGTGGGCTGGAGCGCCCCGATCCGCTCGGCGCGCATGCGCACCTGCGCCGCGCTCTCCTCGCCCGTGACGTAGAGGACCTTCCGCCCGGCGGAGGCCGCACGGGCCGCGACATCGAGCAGCAGGGTCGACTTCCCGACGCCCGGCTCACCCGCCAGCAGCACGACGGCGCCGGGCACGATCCCCCCGCCGAGGACACGATCGAACTCCCCGACCCCGGTGGGCCGATAGGCCGCGGCGTGCGCATCGACATCGGCGATCGGCTGCGCCCCGGTGGTGGGCATGGCGGCCGCGGTGCGCGGCCCGGTCGCCTCGGCGCCGACCTCAACCAGCGACCCCCACGCCTGGCACTCGCCGCACCGCCCGACCCACTTGGCCGCCGTCCATCCGCACTCGGTGCACCGGAACCCCGCCCTCGGGCTCTTCACCGCCGTCTTCGCACTCACCAGTCGAACCTAGACGGCGCCACCGACACGCGCGCCAGCACCCTCGTGCCCACGCCGAGCAGGTGCTTCTGGCCGGTCACCGCCGCCGAAGGCGGCAGAACCTCCTGCTCGGCGCACTCCGCACGGCGCACGCTCCTGCGTGGCCGCTCACTCCGCCAGCCAGGCGGCGAACGCGTCGACGGAGTACGGACGGCCGAGGAAGTCGGCGACGAGGTCGGCGGCGTCCTTGCGACCACCCGGCGCGAGCACGAGGTCGCGGTAGCGGTGCGCCACCTCGGGGGCGAACAGGTCGGAGCGGTCGAACGCCGAGAACATGTCCTTGGCGATCACCAGCGACCACATGTACGTGTAGTAGCCCGACGAGTAGCCGTCGAGGTGACCGAACGAGGCGGCCATGTGCGTGCCGTCGATGAACGGCAGCAGCGAGTACGCGTTCTGCAGCTCCTTGGTGCGTGCGGTGAGGTCCGCGACCGGCTCGGCGTGCAGCCAGTACGACAGCGCGGCGTAGAACATCTGGGTGCGGGAGTCGTAGCCCTTGCCGAAGTCGTTGGCGGTACGCATCCGCGCCACCAGCTCGGGCGGGATCGGGTTGCCCTCGGAGTCGAGTGCGAAGCTGCGCAGCACATCGGCGTCCCACGCCCACTCCTCGAGCAGCTGGCTGGGCGCCTCGACGAAGTCCCACTCGGTCGCGACGCCCGAGAACCGCACGTACTCGCCCCGGCCCGCGAGCACGTGGTGCACGAGGTGGCCGAACTCGTGGAACAGGGTCACGACGTCGTCGTGCTCGATCAGCCCGGTTCCGACGTTGCAGCCGAGCACGCCCTCCGCGAGCTGTCGCCCGGCGACGCCGGAGGCGAGGTCGAACTGCGCGGCGTGCTTGTACTTGCCCTCGCGCGGGTGCAGGTCGAGGTAGATGCGGCCGATCCGCTCGCCGCCGTCGGTCAGGTGGACGTCGTACGAGGTCACGTCCGGGTGCCACAGCACGGCGTCGGTGGCGGGGCGGTACTCGATCCCCAGCAGCCGCCCCGTCACCTCGAGCAGCCCGTCGCGGACGCGCGTGAAATCGAAGTAGCGACGCACCTGCTGGGCGTCGACGTCGTACTTCTCCTTGCGGATCTTCTCGCTGTAGTAGGTCGAGTCCGCGCGGTCGATCGTCTCGGCGTCGGGGCGGTCCTGCTGCAGCCGTTCGAGCAGCAGCGCGACGTCGCGGCGCCCGGACTCCTCGGACGCGGCCGTGATCTCGTCGATGAAGGCGGCGACGGCGGCGCCGCTTCCGATCATCTTGACCTCGGTGTCGTAGTCCGGCCAGGAGTCGTAGCCGACGAGCGTCGCGTACTCGCGCCGCAGCGCCAGCAGCTCCGTCAGCAGCGGGTCGTTCGCGGGCCACGCTCGGCTCAGGTAGGCGATCGCGAGCCGGCGGCGGGAGTCGGCGTCGTCGGCGAACGTCATGAACGGGACGTAGTCGGGGTAGTCGGTGGTCACCTCGACGAGCCCGTCCTCTCCTGCGGGGCGCTCGTCGATCCAGTCCTGCGGCAGGCCGGCCAGCCGATCGGGCGTCACCCGGATCGAGCGGACGTCGTCACGGATGTTCTTGCCGAACTCCTGACCGAGCTGCACCATCCGGTCGGAGATCTCGGCGATGCGCTCGCGGGTGGCCTGGTCGGCGTCGACCCCGGATCGGCGGAAGTCGCGCAGGATCCGACCCAGGAGCCGGCCGGCCACCGGGTCGGTCTCCGCCAGCTCGGCCACCTCGAACGTGGCGAACACCTCGAACAGGTCGCGGTCCAGCGACAGCTCCGTGCGCAGCCGCGACACCTCCTGCACGGCCTCCTCGCTGCGCTCGCGGGTGGCCTCGTCGGGGTGGAGCTCCGACAGCGCGTTCGCGGGAGCGGCGAGGTTGCCGAGCGCGATCTCGAGGTCGTTCCACCGGCGCACGGCGTCCAGCGCCGTCTGCGGTCGATCCGTCTTGAGGCGGTCGACGGCGTCCCTCGCCTGGGCGAGGAGCGACACCGCCCGCCGGTCCATCCAGTCGGCGGCCTCGTCCGGGGCGGGGAGGGTCATCGGGTTCAGCTCGGGCGCGGTCGCGGCGGTGTCGGTCACGGCGGCAGCGTATGCGCTGCGCCCGACACCACGACCAGGATTTCGACGATGCTGACTACGCTGGATCGGTGAGCTCCACGCCGAACGGTGCCGACCGCGCCGACAGCGGACCGCCCGACGCCGGCGATGCCACCTCGCTGGAGGTCGGCGACCTGGAGGAGGAGCCGACGGCCACGCCGCGGCGCCCCGACCGCCGTCGGCAGCTGCTGATCGCCCTGGGCGCCGTCGTCGCCGTCCTCGTCGGGGTGCTCATCGCGCTCCAGCTCATCCGGGGCGGTGAGGGCGACCCGTACATCGTCGAGACCACCACCGTGACCGCCGGCGAGCCCACCCCCGGAGATCCGATCGAGCTCGACACCGGGACCGCGCTCGCCGCCGCGATGCCCGGCACCGTGCTCGGGTACGCGGTCAGCGAGCAGTCGGAGTCGACCGCGATGCTCGACCTGCACGCGCTCACCGGCCTCTTGCTCACCTACTCGGGCTCCTCCGACGCCGTCGTGCTCCAGGTGGGCCAGTGGCCCGACGGCGCCGAGGCGACCGACGCCCTCACCGCTCTGCGCGACGTCGACGGCGAGATCGTCGGTGAGGATGCCGATGTCGTCGTCGACGGCGACACGGTCGGCGACGTGCAGACCCTCCTGCTCCCCGACGGCACCGAGCGCACCACCTGGCGCAACGGCACCGTCGTGCTCGTCGCCGAGGGCCCGGAGGGCACCACCCGCGCCTTCTACGACGCGTTCCCGCTCTGACACCGTTCTTCCCGGAGGTTCGCATGCCCCTGCCCGCGCCGCCCGAGGCCGCCCGCGTCGGGACCGGAGTGATGGGGGAGGCGGTGCTCGGCTCGCTCGTGGCCGCGGTCGGCGCCGACCGGGTGACCGTGGCCGACGGCCGCCCCGAGCACGGCCGCGCCGTCGCCGAGCGCCACGGTGTGGCGTGGGCCGACGACAACGCCACCGCCGCTGCCGCCGCCGACGTGCTCGTCCTGGCCGTCAAGCCCAAGGATGTCGCCGCGGTCTGCGAGCAGGTGTCGGCGGGGCTGCGCGCGGGCGCCCTCGTCGTCAGCGTCGCGGCGGGCATCACGACGACGTTCCTCGCCGAGCGGCTGCCCGCCGGCAGTCGCGTCGTGCGCGTCATGCCGAACACACCGGCGACGATCGGGCGCGGCATCGCCGCGATGTCGGCCGGGCCCGGCGCGACGGAGGAGGATCTCGCCCTGATCGGCGAGCTGCTCGCCGGCACGGGATCCACGGTCACCGTGCCGGAGGACCAGCAGGACGCCGTCACCGCGCTCTCGGGGTCGGGCCCGGCCTACGTGTTCTACCTGCTCGAGGCGATGCGTGACGGCGGTGTCGCGCTCGGTCTCGACCCGGACCTCGCGCTCCGGCTCGCCCGGCAGACCGTCGGCGGTGCCGCCGAGCTCGCGATCGCCTCCGACGACGACCCGGCCGTGCTCCGCGAGCGTGTCACCTCACCCGGTGGCACGACCCTCGCCGCGATCACCGAGCTCGACGACCGCGACGTGCGGGCCGCCGTCGTGGACGCGATCGGTAAGGCGGCGGCGCGAGCCGCCGAGCTCGGCCGCGGCTGACAGGCCGGAGGGAACGACTCCGCCGCGAGGGCACGGTGCACCCTTCCCCTCGGCGGGATCGTTCCCTCTCGGCGGGCGGGTCGTCAGGGGCGGCTGGCGAACTTCTCCAGCAGCGCCGTGTCGCCGGAGAGGATGAGGGTGTCCTGGGCGTCGACGCGGGTCTCGGAGCCGGCGTACTCGAACGGCTTGCCCGGCGCCTTCACGCCGACGACCATGATCCCGTAGCGCGACTGCAGGTGCAGGTCGCCCACCGTGAACCCCCACGTCTCCTTCGGCGGCCGCATCTTGACGATCGCGAAGCCGTCCTCGAGCTCGATGAAGTCGAGCATCCGACCGGAGACGAGGTGCGCGACGCGTGTGCCGGCGTCCCACTCGGGGTAGACGACGTGGTGGGCGCCGATGCGCTGCAGGATGCGCCCGTGCTCGGCGGAGATCGCCTTCGCCCAGATCAGCGGCGTGCCGAGGTCGACGAGGTTGCCCGTGATGAGCACGCTCGCCTCGATCGAGGTGCCCACGCCCACGACGGCGACCGGGAAGTCCTTCGCGCCGAGCTGCTCCAGCGCCTCGGGGTTGGTGGCGTCGGCCACGACGAGCGGCAGCCGGCCGGACCACTGCTGGATGAGGTCGGCGTCGCGCTCGACGCCGAGCACGTCGCGCCCGAGCTTGTCGAGCGTGAGCGCGATGGCCGCGCCGAACCGGCCGAGCCCGATGACGAGCACACCGGAGTCGGCGCTCGGCGGGGGACCGGTGGGGGCGGTGCCGCGGGGGCGGTCGTCAGCCAATGATCGGCCTTTCCTCGGGCAGTCGCACGACCCGGCGCCGGTTGCGCAGGGCCAGGGCGGCCGCGAGCGTCATTGTCCCCGTGCGCCCGGCGAACATGAGCGCGATCAGCACGTACTTCGCCGAGTCGGGGAGCGTGGCGGTGATCCCGGTCGACAGCCCGCACGTCGCGAACGCCGAGATCACCTCGAACAGGATCACGTCCAGGTGCAGGTCGGTGAGGACGAGCAGCGCGAGCGCGGCGAGACCGACGAACGTCGCGCCGATGAAGGCGACGGCGATCGAGAGCCGGACCACGCCGGCGTCGAGCCGACGGCCGAACGCCTCGATGTCCCGGTCGCCTCGTGCCTCGGCCACGATGGCGAGGAGCATGACGGCGAACGTCGTCACCTTGATGCCGCCGCCGGTCGACGCAGAGCCGCCGCCGATGAACATCAGCGCGTCCTGCATGAACCAGGTGGCCTCGCTCATGTCGTGGACGTCGACGGTCGAGAAGCCCGACGAGCGCGGCGTCATCCCGGCGACCATCGACGCGAGGAGGCGACCGTGCAGCGGGAGCCGGCCGAAGGTGTCGGAGTTGTTCCACTCGAAGATGCCGATCAGCACCGTGCCGAGCACCCAGAGGCCGAGGCTGGTCGTGATCGTCAGCTTGGCGTGCAGGTTCCACCGGCGCGGGTGCCGCCAGCTCGAGGCGACCGAGAGCACCACCGGGAACCCGACGGCGCCGACGAAGGTGCCGACGATGATCGGCAGGCTCATCCACCAGTCCGAGACGTACGGGGTCAGGCCGCCCTCGAGGATGAGGATGCCGCCGTTGTTGAACACCGACACGGCCATGAACCAGCCCTGCCACAGGGCCTCGCCGAACGAGAACCCCGCGACGAGGAACCGCGGGACGAAGACCAGCGCGAGTCCCACCGTCAGCGTGAGGCTGGCGGCGATGACCGCGCGGATCAGCGAGCCCACCTCACCGAGTCGGGTCACCTTCGTCTCGGCCGCGGCGAGGAGCTTGGACGTCAGCCCCATCCGTCGCGACACCGCCAGGCCGAGGATCGAGGCGAGCGTCATGACGCCGAGACCGCCGACCATCATCCCGAGCATGATGACGACGTGACCGAACTCCGACCAGTAGGTCGGCACGTCGGTCGTCACGAGGCCGGTGACGCACACGGCGGACGTCGCCATGAACAGCGCGTCGACGAACGGTGCCCGCTCGCCCGAGCTCGTCGCGATCGGGAGCGACAGCAACGTCGTCTCGATCGCGATGACGCCGCCGAAGACCAGCAGCGTCAGGCGTGCGGGGGAGCGGCGTGCGATCGCGTCGACGGCGTCCCTGACCCCGGAGAGGACGGCAGGCAGATCTCGCGCCACGTCGTCCCCTCCCCGTGCTCGGGCGCCGGCCGGTGATGGGTGCCGGTCCGCTCGTGCGCTTACTGTGGCACGCCGTCGGCGGCGGCGGTGAGCAGGCGTCCACCGTGCCGCTGCCGGTGGCCGCTGGGCCACCGCCGCAGGCAGGAGCCGGGCGGCGGTCCCTGCGGCTGAGCGGCACCGATAGCGTGAGCGCATGTCCGCCCCCGACGAGCGCGCCCTGCTCCTCTGGGCACCGGAGCTGCTCGGCTACGACTTCGGACCCGGCCACCCGATGTCGCCGCTGCGGATGCGGCTGACGATGTCCCTCGCCGAGGCGATGGGCGTCGTCGACCAGCTCCGGGTGCGTGGTCCCGAGATGGCCGACGACGCGCTGCTGCGGCTCGTCCACGACCAGGACTACATCGACCACGTCCGGGCCGGGGACGACGGCGGCCCGACCCATCCGTACGGACTGGGCGGGACCGACAACCCGGTCTTCGCGCACATGCACGAGGTGACGGCGCTGGTCGTGGGGGGCACGGTCGCCGCCGCCCGCGCGGTGTGGGGCGGCGAGGCGCCGCGGGCGGCGAACCTGTCCGGGGGGCTGCATCACGCGATGGCTCGGGCAGCGTCGGGGTTCTGCGTCTACAACGACGTCGCGGTCGCGATCGCCGCGCTGCTGGCCGACGGCGCGACCCGGGTGCTCTACATCGACGTCGACGCGCACCACGGCGACGGTGTCGAGCGGGCCTTCTGGGACGACGACCGGGTGCTCACGGTCTCCGTCCATCAGAACGGGCAGAGCCTGTTCCCCGGGACCGGCTTCCCCCAGGACGTGGGCGGCCCACGCGCGCGTGGCTACGCGGTCAACGTGGCCCTCCCACCCGGCACCTCGGACCCCACGTGGCTGCGTGCGATCGACGCCGTCGTCGATCCGCTGGTGCGCGAGTTCCGGCCGGAGATCATCGTGAGCCAGCACGGCGCGGACGCCCACGGGCGCGACCCGATCACCGATCTCGACATCTCGATCGACGCGCAGCGCACCGCCGCGCTGATGGTCGCCGAGTGGGCGCGCGAGCACGCCGGCGGCCGCTGGGTCGCGACCGGGGGCGGCGGCTACGACCTCATCTCGACCGTGCCGCGGGTGTGGACGCACCTGCTCGCCGTCGTCGCCGGCCACCCCGTCGACCCGAGGACGGCCACACCCTCGCAGTGGCGCGAGGAGGTGCGCGAGCTCGTCGGTCGCGACGGTCCCACCGAGATGACCGAGGGTCGCGACGGCGGCTTCCGGCCCTGGAGCGAGGGCTTCGACCCCGACGACCCCGTCGACCGTGCCGTGCTCGCCACCCGGCGGGCGGTCTTCCCCGACCACGGCATCGACCCGATGGTCCAGTAGGCTCCCCGTAGGTCCGGGCTTCTCCTCAGTCGTCCCGTGGCCCTACAGTTCTCCTCACGTCGGGGGAACGACGCAGAGCAGGCACGGTGACCGTGCCACGGGAGGATGAGGACGCATGGCCGAGTCGGGTGCGCCGCGTTTCCTCACCGTCGCCGAGGTCGCCCAGCTGGCCCGCGTCTCCCGGATGACCGTGTACCGCATGGTCCACGCCGGGGAGCTGCCCGCTATCCGCGTCGGCAAGTCGTTCCGCGTGCCGGAGGCCGCCGTCACCGAGATGCTCTCGCAAGGGCTGCCGCTGCCGGAGTCGGCCGCCAACTGATCCCGCCCTGCGGGGCACCACGGCGCAACCGGTAGGATGGCCCGCTAGTGGCGTGCGCGACGTGTGCGCGTCCGCCGTCCAGATCCTGTCCATCCGAGTGAGGTCCCCGTGGGTTCCGTCATCAAGAAGCGCCGCAAGCGCATGGCGAAGAAGAAGCACCGCAAGCTGCTGCGCAAGACGCGCCACCAGCGCCGCAACAAGAAGTAGGCGCCGTCGTCGACAGGCCGGGTCCCGTATCGGGCCCGGCCTCTCGCATGCCCGGGCGCGGGCGTGCTCGTCCGAGCGCCCTCGGTAGGGTGGCCGTGTGAGCGCGCGGGTGCAGCTGATGGGGCGGCAGGGGTGCCACCTGTGCGACGCCGCGCGCCGTGTCGTGCGCTCGGTGTGCGAGCCCGACGGGGTCGTGTGGCAGGAGATCGACATCGACGCCGACCCGGCGCTGCAGTCACGGTACGGCGAGCTGGTCCCGGTCGTCCTCGTCGACGGCGTCCAGGTCGGCTACTGGCGGATCTCCGCCGACGCCGTCCGCGCCGCCCTCCGCTGACTCAGCCCGCGCACACCAGGGCATCAATGCAGCGGTGCGCGAGCGTCCACGGCTGGGGTGCTGGTGGACGCTCACACACCGCGCTCGTGGGTGTGGGTATGGCGCAGCGGTGCGTGAGCGTCCACGGCAGGGGTGCCGGTGGACGCTCACACACCGCTCGTGGGTGTGGGTATGGCACAGCGGTGCGTGGGCGTCCACGGCAGGGGTGCTGGTGGACGCTCACGCACCGCTGTGCGCGGGGGAGACGTCAGGCGCGCTTGATGGCCGAGATCTCGAGACCGATCTTGACGTTGTCGCCGACGAGGAGGCCACCGCCCTCGAGGGCGACGTTCCAGGTGAGGCCGTAATCCTTGCGGGAGATCTCGGTGGTGGCCGAGAAGCCGACGCGGGCGTTGCCGTAGGCGTCGGTCGCGGCGCCGCCGTACTCGACGTCGAGCGAGACGGGCTTGGTCACGCCGTTGATGGTGAGGTCGCCGTTGAGGACGAACTCCTCACCCTCACCCTCGACGGAGGTCGAGACGAAGCCCCACTCGGGCGTGTTGGCGGCGTCCCAGAAGTCGGCCGAGGTGAGGTGGCCGTCGCGCTGGGCGTTGCCGGTGTCGACGGACGCCGCGTCGATGGTGACGCTGACGGCGGAGTCGGCGAACTGGTCGGCGATCGTGATCGCGCCCTCGACGCCGGTGAACTTGCCGCGGACCTTCGCGATGCCGGTGTGGCGGACGGTGAAGCCCAGCTCGCTGTGGGTCGGGTCGATGTCGTAGGTGCCGGCGGGGATGCTCATGTGGGTGTGTCTCCTGCCTGGCCGGAGCGGCCAGAAGTCGGGTCATTGAAAGTTGCATTACTAGTACAACATTCAACTAGACTCCGTGTCAAGGAGGTCCCGATGACGACTGTGTGGCTGGACGCCCAGCAGCAGGTGAGCTGGCGGTCCCTGCTCACCGGCACGAGCGCGCTGTTCGCCGCGCTCAACCAGGATCTCGAGGAGGCGGCCGGTCTCTCGCTCAACGAGTACGAGATCCTCGTCCGGCTCTCGGAGAGCACCGATCGCACGCTTCGGATGTCCGTGCTCGCCGACGGCCTCGTGCACTCCCGCTCCCGCATCACCCACACGGTCCGGCGGATGGAGCAGATGGGCCTCGTCGTGCGGCAGTCCGCCGTCGACGACGGCCGCGGCGTCGACTGCCGCATGACCGACGACGGGTACGCGCGCCTCGTCACGGCGGCGCCCATCCACGTCGAGTCGGTCCGGCGTCGTCTCGTCGATGTCGTGACGCCGAGCGAGCTGGCCGCCATGGGTGAGGCGTTCGAACGGGTCGCCGCCCAGATCGTGACCGACCCGCCTCGCTGATCGTCCGCATCGTCGTCGAGCCATCTGTCGGCGATCCTCCCCACATCTCGCCCGGCGTCGTCACCCAGGATCGTTTGGGACACTGAGCCCATGAGCACCACGCGTGTCCACCTCGTCCGTCATGGCGAGGTCGAGAACCCGGACGGCGTCCTGTACGGCAGGCTCGACGGGTACGGGCTCTCCGAGCGGGGCCACCGCATGGCGCAGCGGCTCGCCCAGCACATGACCGAGCGTCGCGCGGACATCGTGCACCTGGTCGCCTCGCCGCTGCAGCGAGCGCAGGAGACCATCGCCCCGCTCGCCGACGCGCTCGACCTGCCGGTCGCCACAGACCCGCGTGTGCTCGAGGCCGACAGCGTCTTCGAGGGCCTGGACCTGCAGGTCAACCCGAGGCAGCTCGCACACCCGCGGTACTGGCGGTACCTGCTCAACCCGTTCCGCCCGTCCTGGGGCGAGCCGTACGCCGAGATCGTCGCCCGCATGACCGATGCCATCCGGTCCGCACGCACGGAGGCCGAGGGCCACGAGGCGGTGATCGTGTCGCACCAGAGCCCGATCTGGTCCATGCGCCTCGCGCTCGAGGGCCGCGGTTTCCTCCACGACCCCCGCCGCCGCCAGTGCCGGCTCGCCTCGGTGACCACCCTGACGTTCGACGGCGGCACCCTCATCGGCCTCGACTACGCCGAGCCGGCCGCGGACCTGCTGGAGGGCGCGGTGGCGATCACATGAGCACCTCCAGGAGATCGCTGCTGCTCGGACTGGGGGCGCTCGCGTCGACGGCGGCGCTCGCCGCGTGCGACCAGGGCACCGACAGCGACGCGAACGGCAACGCCGACTACGTCGAGGGCGACGGGTCGTGGAACGAGTACCCGCCCGACGAGCGCTCCGAGCCCGTCGAGCTCGCCGGCGAGTCGATGACGGGCGAGCCGATCGACCTCGCCGACTGGCGCGACGGACCCGTCGTCCTCAACTTCTGGTACGCCGCGTGCCCTCCCTGCCGCAAGGAGGCGCCGGACCTGGCGGCGCTCGCCACCGAGCTCGAGCCCGACGGCGTCCGGTTCCTCGGGGTCAACCACACCGACGAGCCGGCGACGGCGAACGCCTTCGAGCGGCGCTTCGACATCCCGTACCCGACGCTGCACGACTCCGACGCCTCCGGCGTCGCCGCGATGCAGGGGCTGGTCCCGCTGCAGGCGATGCCCAGCACGGTGGTGCTCGACGCGCAGGGCAGGGTCGCGGCCCGGATCATCGGCCTCGCCGACCCGAGCACGCTGCGCTCGATGATCGAGACCGTGCTGGCGGAGACGTGACCTGGCTGACCGACCTGGGGGAGTCGTTCGCGAGCACGGCCTTCTCGGGTCCGATGGTCGCGGCCGTCCCGGTGGCCCTGCTCGCGGGGTTCGTCTCGTTCGCGTCCCCGTGCGTGCTCCCGCTGGTCCCGGGCTATCTCGGCTACGTCGGCGGCATGGTCGGCAGCGAGGCCGTCGCGTCGCGGCCGGTCGGGTCGACGGCGTCCGGGGGCACTGCGACGGTGGTCGCCGCGCGCACCGGGCGCGTCCGTCTGGTCGCCGGCATCGCGCTCTTCGTGCTGGGCTTCACGGTCGTGTTCGTGGCGATGTCCGTCGTGTTCTCGCTGGGGGTGCGGCTGATCCAGTGGCAGGACGTGCTCCTGCGTGTGCTCGGCGTCGTGGTGGTGCTGCTCGGTCTGGTGTTCATGGGTGCCTTCGGCTTCCTGCAGCAGGAGCGCCGGCTGCACCTGCGCCCGCGTGCCGGGCTCTGGGGCGCCCCGCTGCTCGGCTTCACGTTCGGCCTGGGGTGGGCGCCGTGCATCGGCCCGACGCTCGGTGCCGTGCTCGCCCTCGGCGCCGAGCAGCCCGCACGCGCCGCGATCCTCGGTGTGGCGTACAGCCTAGGGCTCGGTGTCCCGTTCCTGCTGGTGGCGATCGGGCTGCGCGGCTCGGCACGGATGCTGGGGTTCTTGCGCCGTCATCGTCTGACGATCATGCGTCTCGGCGGAGGGATGCTCGTGCTGCTCGGCCTGGCGATGGTGACCGGGTTGTGGGGTCGCCTGGTCGCGTGGCTGCAGCTGATCATGCCGAGCTTCACGACGGCGATCTGATGAGCGAGTACACGCCCGAGGGTCTGCGAGAGGACCGATCCCGCGACGCCGGCGGCGCGGCGCCCCAGCCGCGCGGCCTCGGCGTCGTCGGCTGGTTGCGATGGGGCTGGCGGCAGCTGACGAGCATGCGGGTCGCGCTCATCCTCCTGCTCATGCTCGCCGTGGTGGCGCTGCCCGGGTCGTTCTTCCCGCAGCGCTCGCGCGACGCGGCCGCGGTGGCCCGTTATCTCGAGGCCAATCCCGACACCGGCCCCGTGCTGGACTCGCTCGGCTTCTTCGAGGTCTACAGCTCGCCGTGGTTCTCCGCGGTCTACCTGCTGCTGTTCATCTCGCTCATCGGCTGTATCGTCCCGCGCACCTGGGCCCACCTGCAGGCGCTGCGCGCCGGCCCGGGGCGGGTGCCCCGGAACTTCGCGCGGTTCCCCGTCCGTGCGGAGGTGAGGGTCGATGCCACGGCGGACGACGCCGTCGACACCCTCGACCGCGCCCTCGGGCGCGGCTACAAGCGCGTGCGCTCCGATGCCGCGGGGGGTGTCGTCGAGGTCTCCGCCGAGCGCGGCTACGGGCGCAAGAGCGGGAACCTCGTGTTCCACCTCGCGCTCGTCGGGCTGCTGATCGTCACCGCGTGGGGTGTGCTCGTGCACTACCGCGGTCAGGTCGTCGTGGTCGAGGGGGAGCCGATGGTGAACTCGGCCGTCGACTACGACTCGTTCGAGTCGGGCGCGTGGTTCGACGTCGGCAGCCAGGAGCCGTTCCGCATCACGCTCGACTCCTTCGACTCCGCCTTCACGCCGCAGGCGCGCCCCGACCACTTCGAGGCGCACGTCACCCTGACCCGGGGCGACGGCACCGTCAGCACCGCGTCGATCCAGCCGAACGACCCGCTCGGCGTCGGCAGCGCGAACGTCTACCTCACCGGCAACGGGTACGCCCCTGTCATCACCGTGACCGACGCCGAGGGCGAGGTCGCGTTCTCCGGGCCGGTGCTGTTCCTCCCGCAGGACACCAACTACACCTCGACCGGCGTCATCCAGGTGCCCGACGCCAACGGTGGCGACCCCCAGCTCGGGTTCTCGGGTCAGCTGTACCCGACCGCGGTGCGGGTCGACGGCAACGTCGTCGTGGCTTCGTCGTTCCCGCTCGCCGACGACCCCGTGATCATCCTCAACGTGTGGACCGGCGACCTCGGGCTCGACGACGGCCAGGCGCAGAACCTGTTCGCGCTCGACACCGACGGGCTGACCCAGGAGATGACGACGGCGTCCGACGGGTCCGAGATCCCGCTCGAGCTGCAGCTCGAGCCGGGACAGACCGTCGACCTGCCGGACGGTCAGGGCACGATCACGTTCTCCGAGATCCGCCGGTTCGCCGCTCTCGACGTCCGGTGGGACCCGTCGGTGCCGTGGATGGGTCTGTTCGCGGGGCTCGCGGTGGCCGGACTGGCGGCGTCGTTGTTCCTCCCGCGGCGCCGGATCTGGCTCCGCGTCGTGCCCGCCTCCGCGGGAGGTAGCGTGGTCCACGCCGCGGCACTGGCACGTGGTGACGACCCGGGTCTGCAGCGCGAGCTCGACCGGGTGGTGGGCGCTCTCGGCGGGTCACGACCGGCCTCGGGCGGCCGTGGCCGTGGCACGACGACATCGGAGGCATCGCATGGCTGAGTACAGCACCGCACTCGTGCTGTCCGCGCTGGTGGTCTACCTGGTCTCGATGGTGTTCTTCGCCGTCGACATCTCCGGGCTGGGCCGCAACGCCCCGAACCGCGCCGTGCGCAAGGCGGCGAACATCGGGGTGGCGCTGAGCTGGCTCGCGGTCGGGCTCCACGTGGTCGGGCTGGTGCTCCGCGGGCTCGCCGCCGGCCGGGTGCCCTGGGCCAACATGTACGAGTTCAGCCTCACCTTCGCGCTCGTGGCCGTGGTGACGTTCCTGCTCATCCAGCGCCGGCACGACATCCGCTATCTCGGTGTGTTCGTCACGTTCACCGCGGTCAGCGTGCTGTTCGTGGCGTTCTGGCACCTGTTCGTCGAGGCCGACGGCGTGCAGCCGATCCTCGACTCGTACTGGCTGGTCGTGCACGTGTCGATCGCCGCGTCCTCGACGGGCCTGCTCTCGGTCGCCGCGGCCGCCTCGGTGCTCCAGCTGCTCCAGCACCGGCAGTCCGCCCGCACGGCCGCGCCGGCGCGCGAGCGTGTGACGGTCTCCGCCGCCGCGGGTCCCGCCGACGTCGCTGTCGAGAGCGCCGTCGACGTGCAGGTCGACGAGCAGGTCGACGACGGCGTGACGACCTCGGGCGATGGCGCTGCAGCGTCGTCGGGTCGGCTGCGGCGACCGAAGACCTTCGTGGGCCGCGTGATGGCGCACCTGCCCGACGAGGTCGTCCTCGAGCGGTTCGCCTACCGCCTCAACGCGGTCGGGTTCGTGGGCTGGAGCCTGACGCTCATCGCCGGGGCGATCTGGGCCGAGGCCGCCTGGGGGCGCCCGTGGGGCTGGGACCCCAAGGAGACCTGGACGCTGGTGATCTGGCTGATCTACGCCGCCTACCTGCACGTGCGCGCGACGGTCGGCTGGACCCTCAACCGGTTCGCGTGGTTCGCGCTGGTCGGCTTCGTGGCGCTGCTGGCGAACTTCTACGTCGTCAACATCTTCTTCCCCGGCAACCACAGCTACTCAGGGCTGTAGTCGCGGCACGGGGTCGGCCGGGTCCGGTCAGCCGGACCGGCCGGGGGCGTCCTCGTCGTCAGCGGCTCCGCGTCGCTTCTCCTGCGCCCGACGGCGTCGCTCCAGATCGCGGAGGAACTCCGGGTCGTCGTCGGGGGCGACGGTCGTGCGGCGCGGCGCGGTGTCGGCCGGGCCCAGGCGTGAGACCAGCAGCCAGATCAGGGTGCCGATCCCGGGGAGCGCGACCATGATCAGCACCCAGAGCCACAGCGGCAGCCCGCGCCGTGTGCGGGCGTCGGCCTGCGCGCAGTCGACGATCCCGTAGACGGTGACCGCGAGCACGAGCAGGGCGAGCAGCTGACGCATGACGTGAGCCTACGTCGAGTTCGCGACCGCCCTCGCCCGTCCGGCGCGGTGGCCCCGCCGGCGCCCTGCCGCCGTACCCTGGGACGGTGCCTCTGCTCGTCTACACGCTCCTCCGCATCGCCCTGGTGATCGCCGCGGGCGGCGTGCTGTACCTGCTCGGTCTGCGGGGACTGCTGCTGGTCGGGTTGGCGGTGGTCGTCGGCGCGCTGCTGTCGTACGTGCTGCTGCCGGCCCAGCGGCGCGACGCCGCCGGTGCGCTGCAGAGCATCGCCGAGCGGGAGCCGCGGGCGTCGACCCCCGACGCGGATGCGCGGGCCGAGGATGCCGAGCTGGACGCCGTCGACGAGGGCGGCTCCGCCGTCGGGCTACCCGAGGGCGAGCGAGAGCGCGAGCGTCGCGCCGAGGACTAGCTCGACGAGGCCGGTGTCGCGGAGCACGGTGATGAGGGCGGGGCCGGTGGCGCCGCGCAGCACCCGCGCGCTGACATGCACGCCGAGGCCACCTGCGAGGAGGGGCAGCGCGAGCCAGGGCGCTCCGGTGACACCGGCGACGAGCAGGCTCGCGACGCCGAGCGCCCAGCCGCCGAGCGTGAGGACGGCGAACGCGACCCGTGCCCGGGTGTCACCGAGACGCACGGCGAGCGTGCGCTTCCCGGCGACGACGTCGGTCGCGATGTCGCGGATGTTGTTGGCCATGAGCAGCGCGCAGGCGATGGCGCCGATCGCGCACCCCGCCAGCACCGACGGCGCGGTCACCGTGAGCGCCTGGGTGTACGTGGTCCCGACCGTGGCGACGAGACCGAAGAACACGAACACGGCGACCTCGCCGAGACCGCGGTAGCCGTAGGGGTTGCGGCCGCCGGTGTAGTACCAGGCGGCGACGACGCACAGGGCGCCGATCGCGAGCAGCCACCAGGTCCCGGCCCAGGCGCACAGGGCGAGCCCGAGGACCGCGGCGACGCCGAACGCGACGAACGCCGCCCGCTTGACGGTGCCGGGTGCGACGGCCCCCGAGGCCGTCAGCCGGGTCGGACCGACGCGGTGGTCGTCCGTGCCGCGGACGCCGTCGGAGTAGTCGTTGGCGAGGTTGACCCCGACCTGCAGCGCGAGCGCCACCCCGGCGGCGAGCAGGGCGCGCCCGAGATGGGCGCCCTCGACCGCAGCCGCGGCGCCGGTCCCGGCGAGCACCGGGGCGACGGCGGCCGGGAGCGTCCGCACACGCGCCCCCGTGAGCCAGTCCCGCACCCCGGGTCGCCCACGGGTCCCCTGCGGTTCGGTCGGAGTCGGTTCGGGCACGACGCGAGGCTACCCGCGCCGCCGGGCCAGGTCCGGCACGGCCCGAGTGAACGCGGTCAGATTGGTCGCGTCAGCAGCAGGTCGCTGCTGTTCGAGTGGCTCGGCGCGCTGCATTTCGCCGTCGTGCAGGTCCCAGCCGCTAGGCCGCCGGCACCGGAAGAGCCCGACCCGAGCGGTCCGAAGCGCAACTGCTGCGCGCGGTCTCTGGTGGGGTCAGCTACCGGTCATGAGCGTGACTGGTTACCGCGATCACCCAGGGTGTCGGCGCCGAGTCCCCTCTATTCTCGAGCCGTGGGGGAACAACCTCGGATGACGTCGGATCGTCGTCGCCAGGTGTCGCGACGGCGGCGGGTACGCCGCCGTTGGCGCGCAGTGGGACGAATTCTGTGTGCGCTTATCGCGCTCCTTGCAGCGAGCGTCGGGGTGCTACAGCTACCGGAGGCTCTGGCCGTCCAGCGTGGTGACGGAGTCATGGGAGCGTTCACTGCAGAGTCTGAGCGGTGCTCAACCGGCCGTTTCGAAACCTACTGTGGCTGGGACGGGCTGTTCGTGAGTGACGACGCTTTGGTCGTGGTCGAGGGGGCGTACTTCGATTCTGAGATGCCAACCAAACCAGGCGAAACTTTCCGCTTGCTCTACCCCAGGGGAGGCAACTTTTCGGTGTACCTCCCGGGTGATCGCTTGCCTCTGACAGCTTGCGCAGCCTTCGGTCTCGGCGGCACCGGATGGCTGGTCGTCCTCGGCGTCCAGCAAGTCCGTGATCGTCGGTGGCGCGACCGTCTCGCCGACGACGTGGAGCCCGCCCCCACTGACTCATGAGACAACGGCAAGACTGGACACCTACCGTTATCAGCGTGACTAGAGCGCGTGTTCACCCTGCCAGACAGGCACGATACGGCCGCCGCTCCTCGTCCGAGGTCACGGTTCTGCCGTCGGAGAAGCCGACCTTCCTCCAGAAGGTGATTCCGTCGACGTTCGACAGGTCGGGATCGACCGTGAGTCGCGACCAGCCGCGATCGCGGGCTCGACGGACCATCTGGTCGACGACCTCTCGACCGAGACCCTGACCGCGTGCTGCCGGCACGAGAACGAGGTCCAGCCCGCCTCGCCGATCGTCGCTCTCGTCGGCGACCAGCTAGGCCAACCCGACCGCCTGCCCGTCGGTGATCACGAGGTAGCAGTCCACCCCCGGGCTCCTGGCACCCAGGTACGTGGCACGGATCCGGTCGTCGCTCAGTCCGGACGGTCCACCCCAGCCGCGGAGAGCGGGCAGGTCGAACATGGATCTGAGTGCGGCGAAGTCCGCAGGAGATGTTCGACGGATGACAGTCCGAGGGTCCGGGGTCACGGTCATCGTGACCGGTGACGGCGTGTCTCGAGCGGCGGGAGGCCGTCGATCGTCATACCCGTTGCCCCTCACCATGGGCCAGCGCGGCCGCCGCGAGAGCTGCGACGGCGAGGCGGTCGGGCTTGCCGGGTCCGCGTGTCGGGATCTCGTCGACGCGGACGACGGCTCGTGGGGCCTGCGGGCCGCCACCGGCGGCGGCCCTCAGCTCGGCGAGCGTGACCGCGTGCGACACCACGGCCGTGACCAGCGACCCCCACTCGGCGTCTGGCACGCCCACGACCACGGCCCCCGGCGCGAGCCGGTCGAGCAACCTCTCGGTGAGCAGCGGGTGCACGTTCACGCCACCGGTGACGATCACGTCGTCTGCCCGGCCGAGCACGTCCAGCCGGCCGTCGACGATCGACCCGAGGTCGGCGGTCTCGAACCACCGGACGCCGTCGACATCGACCCGGAACGGCTGCGGTCCGTCGTCGAGATATCCATCGGCGACCACGGGTCCGCCGAGCTGCACCCGGCCGTCGTCGTCGAGCGCGACGCGGACGCCGTCGAGGGGGACGCCGTCGTAGACGCAGCCCCCGCACGTCTCCGTCATCCCGTAGGTCACGACGACCGGCACACCCGCCGCGCGGGCTCGTTCGACGAGGCCCGCCGGCGGTGCCGCGCCACCGACGAGCACAGCTCGACAACGGGTGAGCGCGTCCACGGCGCCGCCCGGCGCCTCGAGCACGCGGTGCAGCTGGGTCGGCACCAATGAGAGGTAGAGCGGGAGGTCGTCGGGGGCTGCGTCCAGGGCGGTCGCCAGCCGCGCGGTGTCGAACCGGCCGTCGACGACGGCGACGATCGGGTCCGTCCCGGCCCGGGCGGCGCGTGCGAGCACCTGGACCCCGGCGACGTGCGTCGGCGGCAGCGCCAGCACCCATCGACCCGGTCCGCCCAGCCGCGCGTGCGTGGCGTCGACGCTGGCCAGCACCGCGGCCGTCGGGAGTGCCACCGGCCGGCCCGCCCCCGTGGTCGAGCCGGAGGTGCGGAGCGCGAAGGCCGTGCCCGACGGGACCGGACGAGCGGGTGCCTCGCCGATAACGAGCGGCGCGCCGCCGTCGAGGGCGGTCCGGACCGCCGCGACGAGCGCGGCGACCTCGTCGGCGCTGCGCTCGGATCGGCTCACGGCCTCATCCTCGCAGGGCCGCACCAGGCCACGGCGACACCTGGAGCCGGAAGTCGGATCGGCGCATGAAAGGGCCCGGCGGAGTAGGGGATGCACCGCCGGGCCACCCGGAGAACCGGGGTTCGTCAGCTCGTCGGACTCGCAGGGGGGACTGTCGAATAGTGAACGACTTTCAATGCTGAACGAACATGTGCGACGCTAGCAATCGCGCTACCGCTGGTCAAGCAGACCCCGGGGGCGCGCGCCAGTCGGGGAGAAGCTGGCAGTGGGGGATGGATTGAGTACGTTGCAGACCCTGGACCGGGGGCTCCAGGCCTTGACGATCGTGGCGACCCAAGGAGGGCTCTCGATCGCGAGCTTGTCGACCCGATTGGGCGTCGCGCGCGCGAACTGCTACCGGATCGTGACCACCCTCGAGCGGCACGGGATGGTTATCCGTGGCCTCGACGGTCACGTGCGCCTCGGCGGCGGGGTGGCCGCGCTGGCGGAGCACTACTGGCCCGAGCTGCTGACCCGGGCGGAGTCGAGGCTCAAGGAGCTCGCCGAGTCGACGGGAGCCACCGGCCAGATGTCGGTCGTCGAGGGCGACCGCGGCGTCGTCGTGCTCTCGGTGCCGCCGGCGTCGGAGTCGATGAGACTGACGTTCCGTGTCGGGTTCCGGCACCCGCTGGTCGGGGCGGCCGGGATCGCGATCGCCATGCCGCGCGCGCCGCGCCACGACGACCCCGCCGACCTGGTCCGAGCGCGCGAGGCGGGCTACGCCGCCAGCGTCGGCGCCCTGCACGCCGGGGTGCTCGCCATCGCCGCGCCGATCCGCCATCCGGTCGGCCGCTACGTGCCGGAGGCCTGCGTGGGGCTCATCGCCGTCGACGGGGCGCTCGACGTCGCCGCCGTCGGCCCGCGGGTGGCGGCCGCGGCGCGCGAGATCGAGAGCGGGCTGCCGTAGATCGGCAGGGCCGTCCACCTACGATGGTGGGGTGTCCACTCTCAGCAGACGCGCCGTCGTCGTCGGAGCCGCTGCCCTGCTGACCGGTTGCTCGACGGCGACCGGGAGCCGCGTCCTCGTCGTGCGTGTCACCGAGGATCGCTCCGTCGACCCCGTCGACAAGACCGCGCCGCCCGAGCCCGAGCTCCCGACCACGTGGCCGCTGACCGGCGTCCCGACGGACGACGTCGCCGACCGCCCCGCGATGAGCGTCAAGATCGAGAACTCGCCCCAGGCTCGGCCGCAGACCGGTCTCGGCGACGCCGACGTCGTGTGGGAGGAGATGGTCGAGGGCGGCATCACGCGCTACAACGCCGTGTTCCACTCGCGCATCCCGGACACGATCGGGCCGATCCGGTCGCTGCGACCGATGGACGCCGCGATCTCGGCGCCGTTCGGCGGCATATTCGTCTTCTCCGGCGGCCAGGCCCGATTCGTCAACCAGGTCGCCGCCACCGGTCTCACCATGCTGTCGCACGACGGCGGCGCGGCGGGCTTCTCGCGCTCGGGGGCGCGACCGGCTCCGCACAACGTCTACGGCGACACTGCGACGTTCCTCCGCGCCGGCGACGGGCAGGGACCGCCGAAGCCGCAGTTCGAGTTCGCCCGGTACGACGAGCAGGTCAGCGCTTCCTCGGGAAGCGCCGTCAAGCGGATCGCCCTGACGTTCCCGTTCGCCAACCCCAGCTGGGACTGGAACGGCGAGCGGTGGGAGCGCAGCGAGGGCGGCGCCGCCGCCAGCACGGACGACGGCGGCAGGATCGAGGCCGTCAACGTGGTGGTGCTGCGCGTCCAGGTGAGGAACACCAGCGCCACCGACCCCGCCGGCAACCCGGTGCCCGAGACGGTGCTCACCGGGTCGGGCGACGCTCTCGTGTTCACGGGCGGCAAGTCGATCTCCGCGACCTGGAGCAAGGCGAAGACCGACTCGGTGCTCGCGCTGACCACGGACGACGACGAGCCGGTGCTGCTCGCGCCCGGCAACGTGTGGGTCGAGCTGCTGCCCGTCTCGGGGTCGTCCATCTCGACGTCCTGAGGCGCGCATAGGGTGGTGGCATGACCGCTCAGCACCCCGTGCGCATCGCCGTCCAGATCCAGCCCGAGCACGCCCCCGACTACGGCCTCATCCGTGACGCCGTGCTGCGGGCCGAGGACGTCGGCGTCGACGTCGTCTTCAACTGGGACCACTTCTACCCGCTCAACGGCGACCTCGACGGCGCCCACTTCGAGTGCTGGACGATGCTCGGTGCGTGGGCCGAGCAGACCGAACGTGTCGAGATCGGCGCGCTGGTCACCGGCGGCGGCTACCGCAACCCCGACCTCCTCGCAGACATGGCACGCACGGTCGACCACATGAGCGGCGGTCGGCTCATCCTCGGCATCGGCGCCGGGTGGAACGAGAAGGACTACACGAACTTCGGCTACGAGTTCGGCACCGCCGGGTCGCGGCTCGCGCTGCTCAAGGAGTACCTGCCCCGCATCGAGCACCGGCTCGCGGTGGGCAACCCGGCCCCGACCCGCGACATCCCGATCCTCATCGGGGGCGGCGGCGAGAAGAAGACGCTGCGTATGGTCGCCGAGCACGCCGACATCTGGCACGGGTTCGGCGACCTCGAGACCGTGACCCGCAAGGCCGGCATCCTCGCCGAGCACTGCGACGCCGTCGGGTCCGACGTGGCGGCGATCCAGAAGTCGACGTCGTGGCCGGGCGCCGAGGAGGCGCCGGCGTTCGTCGAGGCCGGGTTCACGCTGTTCACCATCGGTACCAGCGGTCCCGACTACGACCTCGCCACGGTCACCGACGCCATCGCCTGGCGCGACGCCCAGGGCTGACCGGCAGAACCATCCGCACGGGGGCTACCCGCACCGATCTCGGTGCGGGTCGCTCGCGTTGAGCCCGGCTTGCGCGCGGCGGCGTCATCCCCCGGGTGGATGGCCGGCTCCGCCGTCATTCCCAGGTCTGGCGCGGGATTCGGGCCGGCGGCCGATGCCCGACGGCGTCGCGGCGAGCAGTGTTGAGGCATGGCCTCGATCACCGCAACCCCCGTCATCCGTCCCCGCCGCACCGCGCCGGTCACCCCGGCCGTCGAGGTCGAGGACGACCACCAGCCGACCAACGCCGTCCCCGGTCCTGACGAGCGCACGCTCGCCCGGACGACGGCCGCCGTCGTCACCTCGCTCGTGCTGCTGCTCGGTCTCGTCGTCGGCATCGCCTACGGTGCGGGCAGCGTCGTCGGAGCCGTCGTGGAGTGGTTCTTCACCCGCTGAGGTCCGTCGCCCGGATCAGAAGTAGCGGGGGAACCCCGACCAGTCGGGCTCGCGGCGCTGCAGGAACGCGTCGCGGCCCTCGACGGCCTCGTCGGTCATGTAGGCCAGGCGTGTCGCCTCACCGGCGAACACCTGCTGACCGGCCATGCCGTCGTCGACGAGGTTGAAGGCGAACTTGAGCATCCGGATCGCCTGCGGCGACTTGGTCGCGATGATGCGCGCGTACTCCAGCGCGACGTCCTCGAGCTGCGCGTGCGGGACCGCCTCGTTGATCGCGCCCCACCGCTCGGCCTCCTCGGCCGAGTACTCGCGCGCCAGGAAGAAGATCTCGCGGGCACGCTTGTCGCCGACCTGCCGCGCCAGCAGCGCCGATCCGTAACCCGCGTCGAAGCTGCCCACGTTGGCGTCGGTCTGCATGAACCGCGCGTGCTCGATCGACGCGATCGTCAGATCCGCCACGACGTGCAGCGAGTGCCCACCGCCGGCTGCCCATCCCGGCACGACGGCGATCACCGGCTTGGGCATGGTGCGCATCAGTCGCTGGACCTCGAGGATGTGCAGCCGCCCGGCGCGGGCCGGATCGATCGCGTCCGCCGTCTGGTCGGCGCCGTCGACTGTGTAGCGGTAGCCGTCGCGGCCGCGGATGCGCTGGTCGCCTCCGGAGCAGAACGCCCAGCCGCCGTCCTTCGGGCTGGGTCCGTTGCCGGTGAGGATGACGGCGGCCACGTCGCTGCTCATCCGCGCGTGGTCGAGCACCCGGTAGAGCTCGTCGACGGTGTGCGGCCGGAACGCGTTGCGCACCTCGGGCCGGTCGAACGCGACGCGGACGACGGGCAGGTCGGTCGCTCCGCCGTCGTCGTCGCGCACCACGCCGCGGTGGTAGGTGAGATCCGTGAGATCGAAGCCGTCGATGTCACGCCAGCGTGTGACGTCGAAGATCTCGGAGACCTGCCGCGGCAGGGGCGCGTCGCTCACCCGGTCAGCGTAGAGCGCGCACGGGCTCGGTCGAGCAGCCGGACGTGCGCTCGGCTCACGCGACGGGCGGCGGGTCCTGACGCTCGGTGGTGCGCCGCTCCGTCACCTGCGAGCCGTCCGAGGCGGTGGTGGTCGCCGTCGTCGTCGAGCTCCGGCGGACGTTGGCCTGGATGGCGGTGATGATGACGAGGACCGCTCCTGCACCGGCGACGATCCAGCCGATCATCACCAGGTCGATGCCCTGGATGCGATCCTGGACGGCGAGCGCCAGGATCAGGCCGATCGCGATCAGGAAGACTCCGAACCCGTAACCCACGTGCCGCTCCTTCGCTCGCGTGCCACCACCGTGGTGGACGCCTGTCAGCGTAGGGCAGGCGGAGCCGCGTGCGCCGCACCGGCGATGGCGCGTGCGCAACGGCTACGTCGATCCGCTGACTCGCAGGCGCCGCGTCCGTCAGGCTGGACCCATGTCCCGCTACGACGTGAACCCCGATGCGGTCGCGTTCGTCCGCGCGAAGATCCAGGCCCGTCAGTACGTGCTGACGAGCGACTGGGGGGACGTGCAGCCGAACGCCGAGGCGGAGAACGCCTACCTCGAGCGCCACTCCTGGGACGACTTCGCGGCCTGGCACCTCGGCCTCACGCACGGCGCCAACGACGAGACCAAGGCGCGGTACGCCTTCGTCGTCGGCGACCTGCGCCGGGTGCACCGCTCCGGACTGATCGCCTGCGTCTACCGCGCGGCGGAGTGGCGGCACAAGGCCGTCGAGCGCGCCGCACACGACCTCCTCCAGGAGCTCGACGAGCGCGCCGGGATCACCTGAGCTGCGCCTACGCTGACTTCTCGTGACCTCCCTGCCGCGAGCCCTGGTGTGGTCGACGCCGCTGCGCTCACGGTTCAGGGGACTGGACGTCCGCGACGGCGTGCTCGTCCAGGGGCCCGCGGGCTGGGGCGAGTTCTCGCCGTTCTGGGACTACGACGACGCCGAGGCGCAGCGCTGGTGGGTCGCCGCGCGGGAGGCTGCCGACCACCCCTTCCCCGACGCCGTCCGGGACCGGGTCCCCGTCAACGTGACCGTGCCCGCGGTCGGCCCCGACCGTGCGGCCGAGATCGTCCGCACCTCCGGTGGGTGCACGACCGCGAAGGTCAAGGTGGCCGAGCTCGGCCAGTCGGTCGCGGACGAGCAGGCCCGGCTGGAGGCCGTGCGCGACGCGCTCGGGCCGTCGGGTGCGATCCGGGTGGACGCCAACGGCGCCTGGGACGTCGACACCGCCGTCGAACTGCTCGCGCTCCTGGACCGAGCCGCGGGCGGGTTGGAGTACGCGGAGCAGCCCGTGGCGAGTGTCGACGACCTCGCCGCGGTCCGACGCCGCACGCACGTCCCGATCGCTGCCGACGAGTCGATCCGCCGCGCCGAGGACCCGATGGAGGTCGTCCGACGGGACGCCGCCGACGTCGTCGTCCTCAAGGTGCAGCCGCTCGGCGGCGTGCGGGCCGCGATGCGGGTCGCCGAGGACGTCGGGCTGCCGGTCGTGGTGTCGTCGGCGCTGGAGAGCTCGGTCGGGATCGCCGCCGGGGTCGCGCTGGCCGCCGCCCTGCCCGAGCTGCCGTACGCCTGCGGTCTCGCGACCGTGCACCTGTTCGCGCACGACGTCAGCGACGACCCGTTGCTGCCCGTCGACGGTCATCTCCCCGTCCGTCGTGTCGCCCCCGGCAACGCCGCCCTCGACGCCACTCGCGCGGACTCCGCCACGCAACGTCGGTGGCACGACCGGATCCGCGCCGTGAGCGGGGGTCGACCGTGACGCGGCGACGTGGAAGGAATCTGACGCTCGTGGCCCCGTCGAGGCCCGAACGGCCCTCTCAGGCACTTCTGGCGCCAGCTTCCTTCCACATGGGGAGCAGGACATGACCGAGCACCCCAGCGCGCTGGCGGCGCGGGAGGCGGTCACCGCACTGGTCGCCCAGGGCGTGAGCGATGTGGTGCTCGCGCCCGGCTCGCGAAGTGCGCCGCTGGCCTACGCGCTTCACGCCGCCGAGGCCGCGGGATGGCTCCGGGTGCACGTGCTGGTGGACGAGCGCGTCGCCGGGTTCGTCGCGCTCGGCATCGCCCACGAGCGGCCCGCCGCGGTCGTGACCACGTCGGGGACCGCGGTCGCGAACCTGCATCCCGCGGTGCTGGAGGCGCACCACTCGCGGCTGCCGCTGATCGTGGTCAGCGCCGACCGACCGCACGAGCTGCGTGGCGTCGGTGCCAGCCAGACCACGGACCAGGTCGGCATCTTCGGGTCGGCGCTCCGGTACGCCGTCGACGTCCCGGCCTCCGACGGCGCCCCGCGCGGTGTGCGGGCGGCCGTGACGCGGGCGGTCGGGGCGGCGCGCGGGGTGCGCGGCGTCGCCGGTCCCGTGCACGTCGATCTCGCCTTCCGCGACCCGCTCGTCCCGGCTCGGCCGTGGCGACCGGGGGAGCCGCCCGCGGCGTCGCCCCGCGTGCTCCCGGTGCACCCGCGCGGGCTCGCCCACGAGCTGTCCGGTCCGGCGCGCACGGTCGTGGTGGCGGGCGCGGGCAGCAGCGCCGGGGACCTGGCGGCGCTGGGCGGCTGGCCGCTGCTCGCCGAGCCGAGCTCGGCCTCCCGCGGTGCGCCGACGGCGATCGAGTGCTATCACGAGGCCCTCGCCGAGCTCGGCGACCAGATCGAGCGGGTCGTCGTCGACGGCCGGCCGACCCTCAGCCGTGACATCACCCGACTGCTCGCCCGGGACGTCGAGATCGTGGTCGTCGACCCGGAGGGCGACTGGGTGGACGTGGCGGGCACCGCGGACGTCGTGGCGGGGGAGGCCGCCGTCGTCGACGCCGGTGACCCCGCCTGGCTCGCGCAGTGGCGGCGAGCCGGCGCCGCGGCGCGCGAGGCCCTGCTGCAGCAGGACGGACTGACCGGCCCACGCATCGTGCGGGCCGTGCTCGGCGACCAGCCGCACGCCGTCGTGCTGGGGTCGTCGATGACGGTCAGGCACGCCGACCGTGGCGGCCCGGTCGGCGGCGAGCTGACGGCGACACGTGTGATCGCCAACCGGGGCCTGGCGGGGATCGACGGCACCATCTCGACGGCGACCGGGCTCGCGCTCGCGCTCGGCGCGCCGGTGCGGGCCGTCGTCGGCGACCTCACCTTCCTGCACGACGTCGGCGGTCTGGCCCGCGGCGTCCACGAGCCCGAGGTCGACCTGCAGGTGATCGTGCTCGACGACGGCGGCGGCTCCATCTTCGCGACCCTCGAGCACGGCCGGCCCGAGCACGCCGACGTCTATCCGCGGTTCTTCGGCACCCCCCAGCGCCTCGACATCGCCTCGCTCGCCGCCGGGTTCGGCGCCGCCTACCGCGAGGTGAGCAGCGAGCGCGACCTCGCCGACGTGCTCGCGGCGCCGGTGGTCGGCCGATCGGTCGTCCGCGTGCGGCCTGCCTGACGGCAGCCGGCGCCCTCGATGTCCCTCACCCCGGGACCAGGAAGTCCTGACGCGGTTCGGGCACCTGCCAGCGCTCGACGGTCTGCGTGATCCAGAAGCCGAGGAACTGGGCGATGAGGAGCGCTTCGAGCACGAAGATCCACTGCTCGACGACCGGGCGCACGAGCAGCAGCACCACCGCCGTCGAGACGAGCATGAGGGCGAACCCGAAGGTGTACCGGTTGAGGAGCTGCCCCCGCCGGTCCATCCCGGCCTCGCGCCGGGCGCGGATCAGCGCGACGCCGTTGACCCCGACCACACCCACGATCCCCAGGAACAGGATGATCGCTGCCGCTCCGTGCCCGAGATCGAGGAACGCCTGCCGCGCCAGCAGGAAGAACGCGACCAACCCCAGGTAGGCGAGCACGCTCACCGTCAGCGCCGCGCGGCCGCCCCGGCTGCGTGTCGCCCGCTCACGCTGCGGTACCACCACGACCTCGATCACGAACGCGACGACCCCGACGGCGAGGATCGCCCACGTGTTGTTGGTGACGGCCTCGACGAGGTCGGTCGGCACGATCGCGGTGTCGCCGTCGGCGGCCACCTCGGTGCGTGGTGTCGGCACGAACGCCACGAAGAAGGCCATGTACCCGGAGAAGTTGAGCATCACGTCCTCGACGTCGCTGCGACCGCGGTGCACGATCATGCAGGTCCCGATCGCGCAGAGGCTCGCGACGAACACCCCGCGCGCGGGTGTGTAGTAGTACGCGCTGACCGAGGGCAGCAGCTCGCCGCCGTCGGCGATCACCTGGCCGATCACGGCGGTCGTGAGCAGAACGGTGAGCAGGATGATCGCCAGCCGCAGATAGCGGTAGGTCGCCTGCAGCTCGTTGCGGTAGTCGTCCACCTCGACGGCGCCCGGCGCCGCGTCCGGTCGGCCTGACCTCATCGTGTCCTCCCGTGCTCGACATCCGGCCCGTTCACCAGGAGCCACGACCTCCGCTCCTGAGACATCGGCAGTCTCCACGACGCTCGCAGGAACTCCCAGGAAAGTCCCAGGCACGCCCGAGGGGCCTCGCAGGTGGCGGGAGTGACATGGGGTCATCAGTTCAGGTCCGCCAGGAGGCATCCGATGAGCACCACCACCCCCACTCGTCCCGATCAGAACGCTCAGCCGCAGGGCTCGCAGCACGGGCAGTCCCAGCCGCCCGCCTGGCAGCCGCTCGAGAGCACGCAGACGCTCCCGCCCTACCCCCAGCACAGCCAGCCCCAGCACGGCCAGCACGGCCAGCAGGGCCAGCAGGGCCAGCACTATCCCGGCGGCTCGGGCCACCCGTACGGGTCCGGCTTCGGCAGCACCTTCGGGTACACGGCGCCTCCCGCACCGCCGACCCCGCCCACGCAGAACGGCGGACCGAGCACGCCCGGGCCCAAGCCGCGCAGGTCCCGACCCGTGCTCACGGCGGTCACCGCAGCCGTCCTCGCCGCGGCGCTCGCCTCCGGCGGCACCGCCTACCTCATGCGGGACGACGGCGCGTCGACCTCCGCGGGAGGCGACACCCCGATCACGCAGGTGCAGGGGATCTCCGCGAACGCCGACGGCAGCCCCGACTGGCAGGCCGTCGCCGCCTCCGTGAGCCCGAGCGTCGTCGCGATCGACGTCCAGGTCGCGCAGGGCGAGGCGGCCGGGTCGGGTGTCATCCTCGACAGCGAGGGGCACATCCTCACGAACAACCACGTCGTCGACGGGGCGCAGCAGGTCCAGGTGATGCTCTCGGACGGCCGCATCTACGACGCCACGGTCGTGGGCACCGATGCGACCACCGACCTCGCCGTCATCAAGATCACCGACCCGCCGAGCGACCTCGCCCCGGCGCAGCTGGGCACCTCCGGCGACCTGGCCGTCGGAGAGAACGTGATGGCGGTCGGCAACCCGCTCGGTCTCGACAACACGGTCACCACGGGCATCATCTCGGCGCTCGACCGGCCCGTGACCGCGTCGGCACAGGGCTCGAGCAACACGACGGTCACGAACGCGATCCAGATCGACGCCGCCGTCAACCCCGGCAACTCCGGTGGTCCGCTGTTCGACTCGCAGGGTCTGGTCATCGGGATCACGTCGTCGATCGCCACCCTGTCGGGCGGCAGCGAGTCCGGCAGCATCGGGCTCGGGTTCGCGATCCCGATCGACCTCGCCGCGAACATCGCCGACCAGCTCATCAGCAACGGTGTCGCCGAGCACGCGTACCTCGGCGTCACCATGCAGGAGGGCGAGGGCACGGCCGACGGCGTCACCCGCCAGGGCGCGCAGGTCGTCGACGTCGGTGAGGGCACCCCGGCCGCCGAGGCCGGTCTCCAGCAGGGCGACCTGATCGTCGGGATCGACGACCACTCCGTCAGCAGCGCCGAGTCGCTCACCGGGTACGTGCGGCAGTACAGCGCGGGGGACAAGGTCACGCTCACCGTCATCCGCGGCGGCCAGAGCCAGCAGGTCGCCGTCACCCTGGCGACGCGAGAGGAGAACTGATATCGAACGAAGCCCCTTTCCTGTCTGACGACATGCAGCCCCCGTCGTCGGCACCCGCTCCGGGTGTCGAGGGCGGGGGCTGCGTCGTCGGGGTGCGTCAGGCGAGCGCGGAGCGCATCGGGGCGAGCTTCGCCTCCGACTCGGCGAGCTCGGAGGCTGGGTCGGAGGCGGCGACGATGCCGCAGCCCGCGAACAGCCGCAACGACCTCGGACCGATCACCTCGGCCGATCGCAGCGCGATGCCCCACTCGCCGTCACCGTCGGCGCCCATCCAGCCGACGGGCGCCGCGTAGCGGCCTCGGTCCATGCGCTCGTGCTCGGCGATCACCTCGGCCGCCGGCAGGGTGGGCGTGCCGCAGACGGCGGCCGTGGGGTGCAGCGCCGCGGCCACGGCGAGCGAGCTCATGCCCGAGTGCTCGGCGTCCAGGACGGCGGTGACGTCCGTCGCGAGGTGGATGACGTTGGGCAGGTGCAGGACCGACGGGGTCTCGGGCGCCGACGTCGACGCCGTGAACGCCCGCAGCGACGCCGTCAGCGAGTCGACCGCGAACTCGTGCTCCTCCAGGTCCTTGGACGAGCGGGCCAGCGCACCGGCGCGGGCCAGGTCGCGGGCGTCGTCACCCGTGCGCTGGCTGGTGCCGGCGCGCACGCGCGAGGAGAGCAGGCCGCGCTCGCGGCGCACGAGGAGCTCGGGGGTGGCGCCGATCATGCCGTCGACGGCGAACGTCCAGCAGCTCTCGTACCCGGTAGCCAGCCGCCCGAGGACGGTGCGGGCGTCGGGCTCGCCGTCGAGCTCGGCGATCACGTCGCGTGCCATCACGACCTTGCCGACGGACCCGCCGCGGATGACGTCGACGACCTCACGCACGCCGTCCTGCCAGGCCGCAGCCGTGAGCGCGCCGTCGTGGAACGTGACCGCCGGGGAGGGGCGCGGCGGGTCGGCTGTCGCGGCGAGGTCGTCCGGACCGGGCGCCGTGGGCAGCGACCCGGTCGACACGGTGGTGACCCAGCTGACGCCGTGACGGCGACCGATCACGACCTCCGGGACCACGAGCACGCCGCCGGCACCCGAGTGACGGGAGAACGCGAACGACCCGAAGCAGATCAGACCCGTGCCCGGCACCCCGACGGCGTCCCTGACGACGGCGTCCGCGGCGATCTGCCGCCAGGCGGAGTCGGCATCGGCGAACCGGCTCTCGCCACTGGTCTCGATGCGCATGAGCTCGCCGATCCCGATCACCCCGTCACCGCGTCGCACCCACGACAGGGCGCGACGCAGATCGGCCGACGGCAGCCGATCCAGCAGATCGCCGACGTCCGGCACCTGCTCGGTGCGTGCGACGAGCGTGTGGGGCAGCGGCAGGGACATCGCCGTCAGGGTATGCCTGCCGGACGGACCCGACGAAACCGGGCACGTGTGCCCGGGTGCCGCGCGCAACAGACACCGGGCCGGACACAATGGCCGGACATGCGCACGCGGATGATCGCTCTCGTCCTCGCCTGCCTCGGCCTCGTCGGGCTCCTGGCCGGGACGGTGATGCCCTGGTTCCGCGAGACCGACATCGACACCGGTGGCACCCCGGTGGCGGTGCCGCTGCTGGCCGCCTCGGCGGCCGCAGCGCTCGTCACGCTGGTGCTGCACCGGCGACCGCGATGGATCTGGCTGCCGCTGGCGGCCACGGTGGTGCTGGTGGTGCTCGCGTCGCTCACGCCGGACCCCGGATCGATCTGCGTGGACGGCGTCGACACCGACGGCAACCCGGTCGGCTTCTGCGCCTCCGACGAGTGGACCCTCGCTCCGGTCGCCTACGGGGTCGGCGCGGCGCTCACCATGATGGGTGCGGCCCTCCGGTGGCTCACGGCCGCCTCGGACCCGCGCCCCTCGTGACGCTCGCGGCCTGACCGTTGAGCGCAGGGGCGGAGAACGCGGGATGCCGCTACCCGCGGGCGGGCGGGGCGAGCTCGACGGTGACGGGCGGGGTGCCGCGCGGCGACGCCGTGAGCACCGTCGCGCCCGGGTGCAGGTCCGGGTCCGAGCGGTAGAGCTCGAGGAGCTCGCTCTCGGCCGCGAGATCACCACCGTCGGCTGCGACGAGCAGCGCCGCGACCCGATCGGCGCGGTCGGCATCGTCCTCGCTCACGGGTTGTCCCGGCTCGCCGATGGCGCCCCACGCATCCCAGAGCAGCAGCTCGTCCCCGAACCGGTGGGCGACCTCGTAGATGACCTCGTCGGCGAGGAACCGTTCCCCTCGCACGTCCGGGACCTGCGGATCGACACCGTACGTCTCCGCGTCGATCAGCCCCTCCCGATGCGCCAGCCATGCCTGCGCCGCCGTGACGAAGCCCTGACCGTCGGCGTCGGCGACCGGGATGTCGTGCGGCGTGGGCAGCGCGGGCAGCGGCTCGGCGACCTCGGGGTCGAAGCGTCGCCAGCGACCCTCGATCCACGCCTCGACGATGACGTGGTCGTGGTGCCAGCCCGGGACGAAGTAACCGGCGAAACCGACACGCGAGCGCGCGGGGACGCCGTGCTCGCGCAGCGCGGCCACGCACAGCAGCGTGTGGTCCCGGCAGCACCCCTGGAGCCGCTGGGTGCGCTCACGGGGTTCGGCCAGCGGTGCCCCGTGCCGTTGCTGATCGACCGCGAGCATGCGGGCGATCCACCGGAGATCGATGTCGTCGTCGCTGCTGCTCGGCAGTCCCTCCGCCTCGGCGCGGTAGTGCACGATGACGTTGCGCGCGACGGCGGAGAGCTCCGCGGGAGCGGTCGGCAACGCGGCCAGCAGCGCGGCGTACGCACCGGGGTCGGAGTAGGCGCTGTGCCGCGCGTGGTCGATCACCGAGGTCATGCGCGGAGCCTGTCAGACGACACCGACA
Source organism: Pseudactinotalea sp. (assembly GCA_048594485.1). GTDB lineage: Bacteria > Actinomycetota > Actinomycetes > Actinomycetales > Beutenbergiaceae > Pseudactinotalea. The sequence goes on from JBMDXU010000252.1 coordinate 32,939, forward strand.
CCCGTCTCGTCATCGCTGCGACGGGCACGACCGCAGGGGAGGCCGTCCGCCGGAGCGGACTACCCGCCGATGGCCGCACCACCGTCCGGCGGGCTACCGGGGCCGGACCACGTCGTCCCGCCGGACGTCGCCCGGTGACCGCGCGCCCAGCAGCGTGAGGCTCTCGAGGAGCTCCCCGGTGACGGACTCGAGGACGGTCCGGACGCCGTCGGACCCGTCGGCCGCCAGACCCCAGACGACCGGCCGCCCGAGCATGACCGCCGAGGCGCCCAGGGCGAGCGCGACGAGCACGTCGATCCCGGACCGGACACCGCCGTCCACGAGGACGGGTGCCCGGCCGCCGACGGCGTCGACCACCTCGGGCAGCGCGTGCGCGGTCGCCACGGCGCGATCGAGCTGGCGACCGCCGTGATTGCTCACCACGATCCCGGCGGCACCGGCGTCCAGGCACGCGGTGGCGTCGTCACCGCGGAGCACACCCTTGACCAGCACCGGCAGGCCCGAGAGGTCGGCGAGCCAGGCGATCTCGTCCATCCCGATCCCGGGATCCTGCTGCAGCCCGAGAGGTTCGGCCCGGGCCGGCATGAACGCGGCGGTCATCACCGGGGTGTCGTCGGGCGGGGTGTCGCGGCGCCGGGTGCGCAGCGGCACGATCGGGGTGTCGCCGGTGAGCACGAGCGCTCCCGCGCCGAGGTCGACCGCGCGTCGCACGAGGTCGCGCGTGATCGCGCGTTCCCGAGTGACGTAGACCTGCAGCCACCACGGCCCGGCCGCGGCCGCCACGTCCTCCAGCGGTGTGCTGCTCCGCGTCGAGAGCACGAGGAGCGACCCGGCGGCGCGCGCTCCCGCCGCCGTCGCCACCTCGGCCTGGGGGTGCGCCGAGCGGTGCCAGGCCGTCGGTGCGACGAGCACGGGTGTGCGCAGGCTCGTGCCCATCAGGTCGACGGCGGTGCTCACCTCGGCGACCGGGCGCAGCACCCGCGGCCGCAACCGGTGGTCGCGCCACGCCCGGACCGCCTCGAGCATGGAGATCTCCTCGCCCGATCCGGTCTCGAGGTAGTCGTGCCACCCCGGCGCCAGCCGCCGCTCGGCCTCCTCGGCGTACGCACGCAGCACGGGGTTCATGCGCCCGAGTCTGGCGCACCCGTCACCCTCCTCGACGATCGGCCGGACGGTGGTGCGCCGGTCATGCCGTCCGGCTGGGGGAGAATGACCGACATGTCCCGCGCAGAGCTCGACAAGGACCCCGCCGCCGTCGCCGGCATGTTCGACGGGGTCGCCGAGAAGTACGACCTCACCAACGACGTGCTCACCTTCGGCCTCGACCGCCGGTGGCGCCGGGCGACCGTCGAGGCGATCGACGCGTTGCCGGGGGAGCGGGTGCTCGATCTCGCCGCGGGTACCGGCACGTCGAGCGAGCCGCTCGCGGATGCCGGTGTCGACGTCGTCGCCTGCGACTTCTCGCCCGGCATGGTCGAGGTGGGTCGGCGGCGTCGTCCCGACCTGGAGTTCGTCGTCGGCGACGCGACCGACCTCCCGTTCTCCGACGGCGAGTTCGACGCCGTCACGATCTCGTTCGGGCTGCGGAACATCGTCGACACCGACCTCGCGCTCCGCGAGATGTACCGGGTGACCAAGCCCGGTGGGCGGCTGGTGATCTGCGAGTTCTCGACACCGCCGAACCCGCTCTGGCGGACGGGGTACCGGTTCTACAACGCGCGTGTGCTCCCGCTGATCGCGAGGGCGGTCTCGTCGAACGACGTCGCCTACGACTACCTCAACGAGTCGATCGCCGCCTGGCCCGACCAGCGCGCCCTCGCCCGCCGGATCGCCGCGGCGGGGTGGATCAAGGTCGGCTACCGCAACCTGTTCGGCGGCGTCGTCGCCCTGCATCGCGGCAGCAAGCCCGCCTGAGCCCGGACCCCCGCCGCAGCGGTGACCCAGCGTCCACCGGAGGGGTGCGGGTGGGCGCTGAGTCACCGCTCGGGGGTCGGACCGGGTCGCGATCGCCCGCTCTGCTGACACTCGCACGGAGCCGTGTCAGGAACCGTTGCCAGCACGTCCTGACGGCGCGTGGATAGGACCTTCGGGTGCGTAGGCACGCCCTGATCGACGATAGGGTCGTCAGGGTCGACGACGGGCACGCTCCGGTGCGCGAAGTCGCCGAGTTCCCAGATTATAGCAACATCGACGTGCTGGAAATGGTAGGTGTCCGACGTGGTCTTCTCCACCGGTGATGACGCGGACGTCATCGTCGTGGGCGCAGGTCCGGCAGGCGCCGCCGCGGCGCACTACCTGGCGGCCGCGGGCCGCTCCGTCCTGCTGCTGGAGAAGGCGACCTTCCCGCGCGACAAGATCTGCGGCGACGGCCTGACGCCGCGCGCGGTCTCCGAGCTGATCCGCATGGGCGTCTCCATGCGCCCCGAGGACGGCTGGATGCGCAACAAGGGGCTGCGCGTCATCGGCGGCGGACACACGCTCCACCTGCCCTGGCCCGAGATCGACCGCTACCCCTCCTACGGCCTCGCCAAGTCGCGCATGGGGCTCGACCACGCGCTCGCCCTGCACGCGCAGGCCTCCGGCGCCAAGCTCATGGAGGGCGCGAACGTCACCGGCCCCGTCGTCGACGACCGCACCGGCCGGATCGTCGGTGTCACGGTCCGGCACGTCGACGCCCGCGGCCGCCGTCTCGACGGCGAGGCTGAGATCACGCTGCGCGCCCCGTTGGTCATCGCGGCCGATGGCGTGTCCTCGCGGATCGCCACGGCGATGGGCATCACCAAGCGCGACGACCGGCCCATGGGTGTGGCCGTGCGCACCTACTTCCGCAGCCCTCGTCACGACGACGAGTGGATGGAGAGCCAGCTCGAGCTGTGGGAGGGGGAGGCGCGTCGGTCGGCCCTGCTGCCCGGCTACGGCTGGATCTTCCCGCTCGGCGACGGCACCGTGAACGTCGGTCTCGGTTCGGTCTCCTCCAACGCGCGCGCCACCCAGCTCGACTACCGCGGCCTGCTCGCGACGTGGATGCACAACGCTCCCGCCGAGTGGGAGTTCACGCCGGAGAACCAGGTGGGTCCTGTCCGCGGCGCGGCCCTGCCGATGGCGTTCAACCGCAAGCCGATCTACCAGCGCGGGCTGCTGCTCGTCGGTGACTCCGGCGGCATGGTCTCCCCGTTCAACGGCGAGGGCATCGCCTACGCGATCCAGGCCGGCCGGGTCGCCGCCGATGTCATCGGCCAGGCGCTGGCCCGCACCACCGACGCCGAGCGCGAGCGTGTGCTCGGCACCTACCCGGACCGGATGGCCGAGGAGATCGGCGGATACTTCCAGCTCGGTCGCGCCTTCGTGAAGATCATCGAGCGGCCCGAGGTGATGCGGATCTGCACCACCTACGGGCTGCCGCGCACGCACCTGATGAACTTCGTGCTGAAGCTCCTGTCCGACAGCTACGACACCCGCGGCGGCGACGTCTCCGATCGCGTCATCACCGCACTCACCAAGATGGTCCCGGCAGCATGACGTCGCCAGCGACGAAGAGTCGAGGAATCCGATGACGAACCCGTACGTCCCCATCCTCGTGATGGCCGGCCTGGCGCTGTTGATGGCGCTGGGCGGCATCGCCACCTCGGCGATCGTGGGGCCCAAGCGCTACAACAAGATCAAGGTCGACGCCTACGAGTGCGGCATCCAGCCGAGCCCGCACGCGATGGGGATGGGTCGGTTCCCGATCAAGTACTACCTCGTCGCGATGACCTTCATCATCTTCGACATCGAGGTCGTGGTCCTCTACCCGTGGGCCGTCTCGTTCGCCGAGCTCAACGCCGGGGCGCCGTTCGGACTGATCGCGATGCTCGGCTTCATCTTCCTCATCACGGTGCCGTTCGTGTACGAGTGGCGCCGCGGTGGGCTCGAGTGGGACTGAAAGGGGTGACGCACTGATGGGCATCGAGGAGAAGGCACCGTCGGGTTTCGCGCTCGCCAAGATCGAGGACTTCGTCGGCTGGGCGCACAGCGCGTCGCTGTGGCCCGTGACGATGGGGCTGGCCTGCTGCGCGATCGAGATGATGGCGTTCGGCACGCCGCGTTTCGACGGCGCACGGTTCGGCATGGAGGTGTTCCGCGCCTCCCCGCGCCAGGCCGACCTCATGCTCGTGTCGGGACGCGTCAGCCACAAGATGGCACCCGTCGTCCGCACCGTCTACGACCAGATGGCCGACCCGAAGTGGGTCATCTCGATGGGCGTCTGCGCGAGCTCGGGCGGCATGTTCAACAACTACGCGATCGTGCAGGGCGTCGACCACGTGCTGCCCGTCGACATCTACCTGCCCGGCTGCCCGCCGCGCCCGGAGATGCTCATCCACGCGATCCTCGAGCTGCAGAAGCACGTCATCAAGGGCCGACCGCTCGGCGCCCACCGCGAGGAGATCTCGCGCAAGGTCGAGGAGGCGGCGCTGCGCGCCGCGCCGACCCACGAGATGAAGGGTCTCCTGGCATGACGGAGGAGTCCGTCCAGAACGACGGCGGAGCGAAGCCCGAGGAGGTCGAGGGCGCCGTCGAGCGCGCCGGCCGAGGCCCGCTCGACCTCATCGACGTCCGCACCGGCATGTTCGGCATCCACGGCAGCGGCGACACCTCCGGCTTCGGCGGGCTCGTCCGCACCGTGGCCATGCCCGGGCCGAGCGAGCGCCCCTACGGCGGCTACTTCGACGAGGTCGTCGACATCCTCGCCGAGGTACTCGCCGAGGCGGGCATCGCCTTCGACGACGCCGTCGAGAAGGTCGTCGTGTTCCGCGACGAGCTCAGCCTCTCCGTCGCGAGGGAGCACCTGCTCTCGGTCGCCCGCGCCCTCCGCGACGACCAGGACCTGCGGTTCGAGCTCTGCCTGGGCGTCTCCGGCGCGCACTACCCGCACGACACCGGCCGCGAGCTGCACTGCATCTACCCGCTCAACTCCGTCACGCACACCCGCACCGTGCGCCTGGAGGTGACCGCACCCGACGACGACCCGCACATCCCCTCGCTCGTCGAGATCTACCCGGCGAACAACTGGCACGAGCGTGAGACGTTCGACTTCTTCGGCGTCGTCTTCGACGGGCACCCCGCGCTCACCCGCATCGAGATGCCCGACGACTGGGTCGGCCACCCACAGCGCAAGGACTACCCGCTGGGCGGCATCCCGGTCGAGTTCAAGGGCGCGACCATCCCTGCACCCGACAACCGCAGGAGCTATTCATGAGCTCACCCCACGGAGTTCTTCTCCTCCGCTTCGCTCACCCGACCAGCTCCGCGAGGACCCCGCGATGAGCGCGACCGCAGCACCGCATGCGACACCCGGCGCCGGCACCGCGGGCACCGAGGGCGTCCGGGAGTACACCGCGCTCGGTGGCGACTGGGACGAGATCGTCGCCGACGCCGCTCGTCTGGGCGACGAGCGCATCGTCGTCAACATGGGTCCGCAGCACCCGTCGACCCACGGCGTCCTCCGGATCGTGCTCGAGATCGAGGGCGAGACGGTCACCGAGGCCAGGGCAGGGATCGGCTTCCTGCACACGGGCATCGAGAAGAACATGGAGTACCGCACCTTCACGCAGGGTGTGACCTTCTGCACGCGGATGGACTACGTCGCCCCGCTCTTCCAGGAGACGGCGTACTGCCTCGCCGTGGAGAAGCTGCTCGGCATCACCGACGACGTGCCGGACCGCGCCACGCTGATCCGCGTGCTCATGATGGAGCTCAACCGGATCACCTCGCACCTGGTCGCCATCGGCACCGGTGGCAACGAGCTCGGCGCGACCACGATGATGACGATCGCGTTCCGCGAGCGCGAGGAGGTGCTGCGGCTCTTCGAGTCGATCACCGGCCTGCGCATGAACCACGCCTACGTCCGGCCGGGCGGTGTCGCGCAGGATCTCCCGCCGGGTACCCCCGCGCGGGTGCGGGAGGTCCTCCCCAAGCTGCTCAACGGGATCTCCGAGCTCGAGAAGCTGACTCTCGCGAACCCGATCTTCATCGGACGCATGAAGGATGTCGGCTACCTGCCGCTGTCCGCCGGCATGGCGCTCGGCTGCTGCGGCCCGCTGCTGCGCGCCGCGGGGCTGCCCTACGACCTGCGCAAGGCCGCGCCGTACTGCGGTTACGAGACGTACGACTTCGAGGTGCCCACCCACACCGACGCCGACTCCTACGCCCGTGTGCTGGTGCGGTTCGCGGAGGCGCGCGAGTCGGTGAAGATCGTCGAGCAGGTCCTCGACCGCCTCGAGGAGCAGGACCGCACCGGCAAGCACCCGGTGATGGTGGCCGACAAGAAGATCGCCTGGCCCGCGCAGCTCGCCGTCGGCGCCGATGGTCAGGGCAACAGCCTCGAGCACATCCGGCAGATCATGGGCACGTCGATGGAGTCGCTGATCCATCACTTCAAGCTCGTCACCGAGGGCTTCCGCGTGCCGGCGGGTCAGGTGTTCCAGCAGATCGAGCACCCCAAGGGCATCATGGGCGTCCACCTCGTCTCCGACGGCGGCACCCGCCCCTACCGCGTGCACTTCCGCGACCCGTCCTTCAACAACCTGCAGGCGCTGGGCATCATGTGCGAGGGCTCCACCATCGCCGACGTGGTCGTCGCCGTCGCCTCGATCGACCCGGTGCTGGGAGGTGTCGACCGATGACCGCCCCGATGAACGGTGCCGTCGACGCGTCGTCCGTCGACCGTCAGGCGTTCGACGGCTACCCGCCGCACGTGCGCGAGCGGCTCGACGCCGATGCCGCCGCCATCCTCGCGCGCTATCCCGAGGCACGCTCGGCGCTCATGCCGCTGCTGCACCTCGTGCAGGCCGAGGATGGCTACGTCTCGCCGGCGGGTGTGGCGTTCTGCTCCGACGTGCTGGACATCTCGCGCGCCAACGTGTCGGCGGTCGCGACCTTCTACAGCCAGTACAAGCGACGTCCCAACGGCACCTACACGGTCGGCGTCTGCACCAACACGCTGTGCGCCGTCATGGGTGGCGACACGATCTTCGAGCGCGTCAGCGAGCGTCTGGGCATCCACCACGACGAGACCACCGAGGACGGCGCGATCACGCTCGAGCAGATCGAGTGCAACGCCGCGTGCGACTACGCGCCAGTGATGATGGTCAACTGGGAGTTCTTCGACAACCAGACGCCGGAGTCGGCGCTGGCGGTCGTGGACGCGATCCTCGAGGGGCGCGACATCCACCCCACGCGGGGCGCTGACAAGGTCGTCACCTTCCGCGAGATGGAGCGGGTGCTGGCGGGCTTCGAGGACGGCCGCGCCGACGAGGGCAGCGCAGGCGGTGACGCCACCATGGTCGGGCTGCGCCTGTCGCGCGAGAAGGGATGGGCCGCCCCCGCTATCGAGGACGACGCCCCCGGCAGCGCCGACCACGCACCCGGTCCCGTCGGTGCCGATGAGGCCCAGGCCGCCGTCGGCCAGGAGCAGTCGAGCGCCGAGCGCAAGCCCACCACCGAGTCCGACGTCGACCCCGACACGGTCGACAAGCCCGAGGAGGACGACTCATGACCGACACCCTCACCCCGGTGCTATCGGACATCTGGGATGCCGACAGGCCCTGGACGCTCGCCGGTTACACCAGCCACCACGGCTACGAGGCGTGGAAGCACGCGCTCGGTCAGGAACCTGCCTCGCTGGTCGACCTGGTCAAGAACTCCGGCCTGCGCGGTCGAGGCGGCGCCGGCTTCCCGACCGGGCTCAAGTGGTCGTTCCTGCCGCCGCCGGACGGCGGCCCGCGCTATCTCGTCGTCAACGCCGACGAGTCCGAGCCGGGCACGTGCAAGGACGTCCCGCTCATGATGGCCAACCCGCACTCGCTCATCGAGGGCATGGCGATCACGAGCTTCGCGATCGGGTGCAACCACGCTTTCATCTACCTGCGCGGGGAGGTCGTGCACGTCTACCGGAGGCTGATCGCCGCCGTGCGCGAGGCCCGTGAGGCCGGCCTGCTCGGCGAGAACATCCAGGGCACCGGGTACGACCTCGAGATCACGGTGCACGCCGGCGCCGGCGCCTACATCTGCGGCGAGGAGACGGCGCTGCTCGACTCGCTCGAGGGTCGTCGCGGCCAGCCGCGCCTCAAGCCGCCGTTCCCCGCCGTCGCCGGTCTCTACGCGCGCCCGACGGTGGTCAACAACGTCGAGTCGATCGCCTCGGTGCCCGGCATCGTGCGCGGCGGCATCGACTGGTTCTCCTCGATGGGCACCGAGAAGAGCAAGGGCCACGGCTTCTTCTCGCTCTCGGGTCACGTCACCCGGCCGGGCCAGTACGAGGCCCCGCTGGGCATCACGCTGCGCGAGCTGCTCGAGCTCGCGGGTGGCATCCGCGACGGCCACCGTCTGAAGTTCTGGACCCCGGGCGGCAGCTCGACGCCGATCTTCACCGATGAGCACCTCGACGTCCCGCTCGACTTCGACTCGGTCGCCGCCGCGGGTTCGATGCTCGGTACCCGCGCGCTGCAGATCTTCGACGAGACCGTCTCGGTGGTCCGCTGCGTGACCCGCTGGCTCGACTTCTACAGCCATGAGTCCTGCGGCAAGTGCACCCCGTGCCGGGAGGGCACCTACTGGTTGCGGCAGGTGCTGCACCGTCTCGAGGCCGGCAAGGGCCGAGAGGGCGACGTCGAGCTGCTGCTCGACATCGCCGGCAACATCGAGGGCCGTTCGTTCTGCGCGCTCGGCGACGCGGCGGCGACGCCCGTCAAGAGCGGCATCAAGTACTTTCGCGAGGAGTTCGAGCAGGGGCTGCACACACCTGCCTGGGAGCTCTTCCCGTACGGCGCCAACACGCTGTTCACCGAGCTGGCCGGAGCCGCCCGATGACCGCCACCGTCACCCCGAAGGATGCCGCGGTGAGCAAGCCCGAGGAGGTCGCGCTCACCATCGACGGCGTCGAGGTCGCGGTGCCCAAGGGCACCCTGATCATCCGGGCGGCCGAGCAGGTCGGGATCCAGATCCCGAGGTTCTGCGACCACCCGCTGCTGGCTCCCGCGGGCGCCTGCCGCCAGTGCCTCGTCATGGTCGCGATGCCCGACCGCGAGGGCAACGTCCGGCCGATGCCCAAGCCCCAGGCCTCCTGCACGATGGAGGTCGCCCCGGGCATGGTGGTGAACACCCAGCGGACCTCCGAGGTCGCCGACAAGGCGCAGCACGGGGTCATGGAGCTGCTGCTCATCAACCACCCGCTCGACTGCCCGGTCTGCGACAAGGGCGGCGAGTGCCCGCTGCAGAACCAGGCGATGAGCAACGGACGCGCGACCTCGCGCTTCACCGACGTCAAGCGCACCTACGCCAAGCCGATCAAGATCTCCACCGAGATCCTGCTCGACCGCGACCGCTGCATCCTGTGCCAGCGCTGCACGCGCTTCCAGGCCGAGATCGCCGGCGACCCGTTCATCGACCTGCAGGGCCGGGGCGGAGGCGCACCCGGCGGCGAGGAGCACGGCATGCTCCCGCAGCAGATCGGTGGTTTCGACGAGGGCATCCTCGGCTTCTCGCCCTTCGGTGAGGAGGAGGCTCGCGGCATCGCCCGCACCGAGAACCTCGCCGGCCCCGACGGCGGCGCGGGGCTGCTCGCGGGAATCTCCTACACGGTGGGGTCGGCCGAGGTCGACACCACCGGTCGCCCGTTCGCGTCCTACTTCTCCGGCAACACGATCCAGATCTGCCCCGTGGGCGCGTTGACCTCGGCGACGTACCGCTTCCGGTCGCGTCCGTTCGACCTGGTCTCCTCCCCGTCGATCGCCGAGCACGACGCGTGCGGCGCCGCGATCCGCGTGGACAACCGCCGTGACGTCGTCGTGCGCCGGCTCTCCGGTGAGGACCCGGCGGTCAACGAGGAGTGGATCAGCGAAAAGGACCGGGTCGCGTTCGCGGGGCAGGCGCTTCCCGATGTCGTGACCACGCCGCTCGTCCGCGACGAGGACACCGGCGAGCTGGTCCCGGCCAGCTGGTCCGAGGCGATCGCGATCGCCGCCGAGGGTCTCGCTGCGGCTGTCGCCGACGGCGGTGTCGGGCTGGTCCCCGGTGGTCGCCTCACGCTCGAGGACGCCTACGCCTGGTCGAAGTTCGCGCGTGTCGCCCTCGGCAGCAACGACATCGACTTCCGTGTCCGCGCCCGCAGCGAGGAGGAGGCCGCGTTCCTCGGTCACCATGTCGCCGGGCGGCCGATCGGCGTGACCTACGCCGATCTCGGCCGAGCACCGCACGTGCTGCTCGTCGGGCTCGAGCCCGAGGAGGAAGCCGCCACGATCTTCCTGCGGCTCCGCAAGGCGGTGCTGGCGAAGGCCACCTCGGTGACCACGCTCGCGCCGTTCGCGACGCGCGGCAGCACCAAGCTCCGCGCGGACGTCGTCACGACCGCCCCCGGTGCCGAGGCCGCGACGCTGGCCGCGATCGCCGATGGCTCCGACCACGCCGAGCTGGCTGAGAAGCTGCGCGCCGAGGGAGCCGTGATCGCCGTCGGCGAGCGGCTCGCCCAGGTGCCCGGTGGTCTGACCGCGGCCGCTGCCCTCGCCGAGGCGACCGGCGCTGCGCTGGCCTGGGTGCCGCGACGCGCAGGCGACCGCGGCGCGGTCGAGGCCGGGCTGCTGCCGGGTCTGCTGCCCGGCGGTCGCCCGGTGGCCGACGCCGAGGCCCGTGTCGACAGGGCCGGCGCCTGGGGCGTGGCCGCGCTGCCCGAGCAGCCCGGACGCGACCTGGAGCAGATCCTCGACGACGCGGGCAGCGGCGAGCTCGGTGCCCTCGTGATCGGTGCCGTCGACCTCGACGACCTGCCCGGCACCGGGCACGCCGAGCGAGCTGTTCGTGACGCCGACTTCGTCGTCCAGCTCGAGGTCCGCACGTCCGCGCTCAGCCCGTACGCCGACGTCGTGCTCCCGGTGGCCCCGCCGTCGAAGAAGGGCGGCACCTACCTGACGTGGGAGGGGCGGCCGCGGTCGTTCGCGCCGGTGTTCTCCTCCAGCGCCCGCAGCGACGGCCAGGTCCTCGACATGGTCGCGCGGGCGATGGGCGTCGCGCTCGGCACCGGCTCGCTCGAGCAGGTCCGTGCCGAGCTGTCCGAGCTCGGTGGCTGGGACGGCGCACGGGTGGAGGCCCCCGCCGTCGCTGCCGCCCCGGCCGAACGCGAGGGCGGGTACACGCTGGCCAGCTGGCGGATGCTGCTCGACTCCGCACGCGGGCAGGACGGCGAGCCGTACCTCGCCGGAACCGCCCACCGACCGGTCGTGCGTGTCAGCGCCGCCGCGGCTGCCACCATCGGGGTGCTCGACGGCGACCGGCTGACCGTGCGCGGACCGGTCGGGTCGATCACGCTGCCGGTGGTGGTCACGTCGATGCCCGACGACGTCGTGTGGCTGCCGCTGCACTCGCCCGGTTCGTCGGTGTACCGCATGCTCGGCGTCGTCGCGGGGCAGACCGTGACCCTGGAACGACCCGGTGACCCGAGCAACGGGAAGGTGGCGTCATGAGCCCGCTCGCAGGAGTGGTCACGGCCGATGCGGCCGTCGCCGCCGACTTCGGCAACGACACCATCCTGGTGACGATCCTCAAGGGTGTCGTCATCCTCGTGTTCCTGCTGGTCTCGGTGCTGTTCGCGATCTGGTTCGAGCGCCGTCTCGTGGCGCGCTTCCAGCAGCGGTCCGGCCCCAACTGGAACGGCCCGTTCGGTCTGCTCCAGTCGCTCGCCGACGCGATGAAGCTCCTGCTCAAGGAGGACATCACCGTCAAGGCGGCCGACAAGGTGATCTACCTCGTGGCTCCGATCATCTCGGTGTTCTGCGCCTTCATGGTGTTCGCCGTCATCCCGTTCGGCCCCGAGGTCTCGATCTTCGGCGTCGTGACGCCGCTGCAGATGACCGACCTGCCGGTCGCCGTCCTGTACATCCTCGGCATCACGGCCCTGGGCGTGTACGGCATCGTGCTGGGTGGCTGGGCCTCGGGCTCGACCTACCCGCTGCTGGGTGCGGTGCGCTCCACGGCGCAGGTGATCTCCTACGAGCTGGCGATGAGCCTCGCGCTGGTGAGCGTGTTCCTCTGGGCGGGGTCGATGTCGACGTCGCAGATCGTCAACAGCCAGCAGGGCATCTGGTGGTCGTTCACGCTGCTGCCGGCGTTCGTCATCTACATCATCTCGATGGTCGGCGAGACGAACCGGTTGCCGTTCGACCTCCCCGAGGCCGAGGGCGAGCTGGTGGGCGGCTTCCACACCGAGTACTCCTCGATGAAGTTCGCCTGGTTCTTCCTCGCCGAGTACATCAACATGCTCAACGTCTCCGCCGTCGCGACGACGCTGTTCCTGGGCGGCTACCGCGCGCCGTGGGGGATCGCGAGCATCAACGTCGACCCCGCGACCGGCCTCGGCATGTTCGACACGGGCTGGTGGGGCGTGCTGTGGTTCCTCGCGAAGCTGTGGCTGCTGATGGCGTTCTTCGTGTGGGTCCGCGGCACCCTGCTGCGGTTCCGGTACGACCAGTTCATGAACTTCGGCTGGAAGGTGCTCATCCCGGCCGGGCTGGTCACCGTGGTCGGCTACGCCGTGCTCAAGGGTCTCGTCACCACCGAGGTGATGAGCTTCGACCGCTGGGAGCTCGCCGGCATCACGTGGGGCGACCTCGCGCCGGCCGTGATCGTCTCGGCCGCCGTGCTGCTCCTGCTCATGGTGCTGTTCCCGGGCAAGGACGAAGGAACGAAGCCCACGAAGGCGACCGCTGCCTCCGGGGCGTCGGCGCCGTCGAGCCGCACCACCGCCGAGCCGTTCGACGCCTTCGCCGGCGGCTTCCCGGTGCCTCCGTTGCCCGGCCAGACACTTCCGCCGTCCCCGCGCAAGGCGCGGGTCACCACACCAGCCGACGCGCCGTCAGCCGCGCCGGCACGGGAGGACGAGCAGTGACCGACACGACCCCCGACGACGGCGCACCCGCCGGCGAGGAGCTCCAGACCCGGCGCACGGGCCCTGCCGAGCTCACCGGTCAGGGAGCGCTCGACATCACCGGCACCCCGGCGACCGAACTGATCCCCGAGCCCGGCAACGCGATCGAGGCGTTCGTCGCCCCGGTCGCGGGGTTCGGCGTGACGATGGCGACCTTGTTCAAGCCGGTCGTGACCGAGCAGTACCCGCGCGAGAAGGCGCCGGTGGAGCCGCGCTACCACGGCAGGCACCAGCTCAACCGGCACCCCGACGGCCTCGAGAAGTGCATCGGGTGCGAGCTCTGCGCCTGGGCCTGCCCCGCCGACGCGATCTACGTCGAGGGCGCGAGCAACAGCCCTGACGCGCAGTTCTCGCCCGGCGAGCGGTACGGGCGCGTGTACCAGATCAACTACCTGCGCTGCATCTTCTGCGGCCTGTGCATCGAGGCGTGCCCCACCCGTGCGCTCACGATGACGAACGAGTTCGAGATCGCCGACCAGAGCCGCAAGGACCTCATCTTCACCAAGGAGGACCTGCTCGCCCCGCTCCGTGAGGGCATGCTGCGCGCGCCGCACCCGATGGCCGAGGGCACCACCGACGGCGACTACTACCGCGGCGAGGTCACCGGCCCGACGGCGAACGAGGTCGCGTGGGTCCGCGAGCACCGGCCCGACGACGAGTCGCTGCCGGCGGCCGAGAAGGCAGCGCGCGCATGAACGGCGAGCTCGTCTTCAGCACCGGCGAGACGGTGCTGTTCTGGATCTTCGCGCCGCTGATGGTGCTCGGCGCGCTCTCGCTGCTGTTCGCGCGCAAGACCGTCCACATCGCCGTCTCGATCGCGGGCGTCATGGTCGGTCTGGCCGTGATGTACACCGCGAACGAAGCGCCGTTCCTGGGTGTCGCCCAGGTCGTGGTCTACACCGGCGCCGTCATGATGCTGTTCGTCTTCGTCATCATGCTCATCGGCGTCGACTCGACGGAGTCGCTCAAGGAGACGTTGCAGGGGCAGCGGTGGGTGGCCGCCGTCGCCGGTCTGGGCCTGCTGGTGCTGATCGGCGCGGTCATCACCCGCGCGGCGCTCCCCGAGCCCGTCGGGCTGGCCGAGGCGAACGCCGACACCAACTCCGTCGGCGTCGCGCGGATCATCTTCGGCGACTTCGTGTTCCCGTTCGAGCTCACCGGGGCGCTGCTGATCACCGCCGCGATCGGGGCGCTCACGCTGACCCACCGGGCCCGCCTGGGTGGGCGCACCGGTCAGAAGGTCATGGTCGACGCGAAGATGCGGGCGTACGGCGCCGGCGCCGGGTCGTCCCTCATCACCAACCGCCCGGGGCCGGGCATCTACGCCCGGCACAACTCCGCCGACATGCCCGCGATCGACGCGGCCGGGCGGCCGGTCGATGACTCGATCACCACCGTGCTCCGGGTCCGCGGCCAGGAGGCCCAGCCGCCCGACGCCGACGAGCTCGCCGACGCAGGCCGGCCGCACATCGCGCACGCACCGGCCGAGCCCGCCCGGGAGGACCCCGAGGTCGCGCCCGAGTCCGAGCCGGTCACCACCGAGCAGAACGAGGAGGCGAGCCGGTGAGCATCCTCAACTACCTGATGCTGTCGGGCATCCTGTTCGCGATCGGCGCGACGACCGTGCTCGTGCGCAGGAACGCGATCGTCGCCTTCATGGGGGTGGAGCTGATGCTCAACTCCGCCAACCTGGCCCTGGTGAGCTTCGCGCGCATGCACGGCGACCTCACCGGCCAGGTGATCGCGTTCTTCGTGATGGTCGTCGCCGCCGCCGAGGTGGTCATCGGGCTGGCGATCATCGTGTCCATCTTCCGGGTCCGCGGGTCGGCGTCGATCGACGACGCCAGCCTGCTGAGGAGCTGAGGGCTGCGTGGGTATCGGACTTGCCGCGACGCTGATCGTCGCGATCCCGCTGGTGAGCGCGGGGCTGCTGCTCGTGCTCGGTCGCCGCACCGATCGCTGGGGTCACTGGCTCGGCGTGCTCGCCTCCGCGGCGTCCTGCGTCATGGCCGTGGCGATCGTCGTGGGGCTGGCCGGCCGCGGTGCGGAGGACCGCGTCGAGCAGGTGCACCTGTTCAGCTGGATCCCGGCGGGGGAGCTGAACGTCGACGCCGGGTTCCTCGTGGACCCGCTCTCGGCAACCTTCCTCGTGCTCATCACGTTCGTCGGGACCCTGATCCACATCTACTCCGTGGCCTACATGGAGCACGACGACGACCGGCGGCGGTTCTTCGCCTATCTCAACCTGTTCGTCGCGGCGATGCTGATCCTCGTGCTCGCGGACAGCTTCGCGCTGCTGTTCGTCGGCTGGGAGGGCGTCGGTCTGGCGTCCTACCTGCTCATCGGGTTCTGGAACCAGCGCACCGAGTACGCCGTCGCCGCGAAGAAGGCGTTCGTGATGAACCGTGTCGGCGACATGGGGCTGATCATCGCGATGGGTGCGATGTTCGCCACGGTCGGCTCGGTCCAGTTCGACGACGTGTTCGCCGCCGTTCCGACGATCAGCGAGGGCTGGCTCACGACGATCGGGCTGGCGCTGCTGCTCGGCGCGTGCGGCAAGTCCGCGCAGTTCCCGTTGCAGGCGTGGCTCGGTGACGCGATGGCAGGCCCGACGCCGGTGTCGGCGCTCATCCACGCCGCCACCATGGTCACCGCGGGTGTCTACCTGATCGTCCGTTCCGGCGCGATCTTCGAGGCGGCGCCGACGGCGCAGCTCGTCGTCGCGATCGTCGGTGCCATCACGCTGGTGTTCGGAGCGATCGTCGGCTGCGCCAAGGACGACATCAAGAAGGCCCTCGCGGCGTCGACGATGTCCCAGATCGGCTACATGATGCTCGCCGCCGGCCTCGGGCCGATCGGGTACGCGTTCGCGATCTTCCACCTGGTCACGCACGGCTTCTTCAAGGCCGGGATGTTCCTCGGTGCCGGTTCCGTCATGCACGGCATGAACGACGAGCAGGACATGCGCCGCTTCGGCGGGCTCGGCCGGTACATGAAGATCACCTACATCACGTTCATGCTCGGCTGGCTCGCGATCCTCGGCGTCCCGCCCTTCTCCGGGTTCTGGAGCAAGGACAAGATCATCGAGGCCGCGTTCGTCGGCGAGGGCTGGGAGCCGTGGGTGTTCGGCACGGTCGCGCTCGTCGGCGCGGGCATCACGGCCTTCTACATGTCGCGCCTGTTCTTCATGACGTTCCAGGGCGCGAAGCGGTGGAACGACGGCCACAACGACGTCGAGGGCGCCGAGCAGCACCCGCACGAGTCCCCGCTGCTCATGACGGTGCCGATGATCGTGCTCGCGGTGGGCTCCGCCGCCCTCGGTGGCGTGCTCGCCTACGGTGACACCTTCGCGCACTGGCTGGAGCCGGTGACCGGTCACGTCGAGCACCACGAGCCGGTCATCGCCGTGCCCGTGCTCATCGGTCTGACGCTCGCGGTCGTCGCGATCGGTGTGCTGCTCGCGTGGCGCCAGTACTGGGCCTCCGCGGTCCCGATGACGGCGCCCACCGGGTCGGTGCTCACCCGCGCCGCCCGGCGCGACCTCTACCAGGACCCCGTCAACGAGGCGGTCTTCGCCCGGCCGGGCACCCATCTGGCGCGCACCCTCACCTACGCCGACACCGCCGTGGTCGACGGCGCGGTCACCGGTCTCGGGACCGGAGCGGTCGGGCTGGGCGAGGGGCTGCGCAAGCTCCAGAACGGCTACCTGCGCAGCTACGGCGCGGTGATGGCCGTCGGTGTCGTCCTTACCCTCGTCATCGTGCTCGTGGCGCGGATCTGAGCGGGAGAGAAATGCCTGACATCCTCGGACAGTCCCCGCTGACCGTCCTCATCCTCGTGCCGGCGGTGCTCGCCGCCCTCGTCTGGCTCGTGCCGCCGCTGCGCGCCGCCGCGCGCCCGATCGGCCTCGTCACCAGCGTGCTCGTGCTCGCAGGCGCCGTCGCGCTCGCCACCGGGTTCGACCTCGGCGGCGCCGAGCAGATCCAGTTCGACCAGGTGGCCAGCTGGATCCCCGCCTTCGGCGCGAGCTACGCCGTCGGCGTCAACGGGCTCGGCCTCGTGATGATCCTGCTGGCGACGCTGCTGGTCCCGATCGTGATCGTGGCCGGCTGGAACGAGGTCACCCTGCCCGACGGCGTCGGTGACGACGCCGGCGACTCCGACGAGGTCGCTGCCGCGCAGAAGAAGGCGCTCGACTACCGCCGCGCCGGCTGGGTCGCGCTGATCCTCGTGCTGGAAGCGCTGATGATCGCGGTCTTCGCCGCCCGCGACATCTTCTTCTTCTACGTCGTCTTCGAGGCGATGCTCATCCCGGTCTACTTCCTCATCGGCGTCTACGGCGGTGCCAACCGCCGGTACGCGGCCGTGAAGTTCCTGCTCTACTCGCTCGCCGGCGGGCTGCTCATGCTCGCCGCGGTGATCGGCTACTTCTTCGTCGCCACCGACCAGGGGTCGACGGCGTTCCTGCTGGACCAGGGGCCCAACGTCGACATGGCCGCGATGCCCGCGGGCACCGAGATGCTGCTGTTCCTCGGGTTCTTCATCGCGTTCGCGATCAAGGCGCCGATGTTCCCGGTGCACACATGGCTGCCGGACGCCGCGCAGCAGGGCACCCCCGGCACGTCCACGTTGCTCGTGGGCGTGCTCGACAAGGTCGGCACCTTCGGGATGATCGTGCTCTGCCTGCCCTTGTTCCCGCAGGCGTCGAAGGCTGCCGCGCCCGTGATCATCGTGCTCGCGCTGATCTCGATCATCTACGGCGCGCTCGTGGCGATCGGGCAGAAGGACCTCATGCGCCTGATCGCGTTCACGTCGGTCTCGCACTTCGGGTTCATCGTGCTCGGCATCTTCGTCGGCACCCAGGTCGCGATGACCGGCTCGATGATCTACATGGTCGCGCACGGGCTCTCGACGGCGGCCATGTTCCTCGTCGGCGGGTTCCTCAGCCAGCGGGGAGGCAGCCAGGACATGTCGACCTACGGCGGCATGCAGCGGATCACACCGGTGCTGGCGGGCACGTTCCTCGTCTCCGGTCTGGCGTCGCTCGCGCTGCCCGGTCTGTCCGGGTTCGTGCCGGAGTACCTCGTGCTCCTCGGCACCTTCGAGGCGATGCCGTGGGCGGCGATCGTCGCCGTCCTCGGCGTGGTGCTCGCCGCGCTCTACATCCTGCTCGCCTACCAGCGGGTGTTCACCGGTCCACCGGCCGAGAACCGCGCCGGGATGGCTGACCTCGACATCCGCGAGAAGGTGGTCATGGGCGTGCTCATCGCCGGCATGCTGGTGCTCGGCTTCTACCCGGCGCCGGTGCTCGAGGCGGTCCAACCGCTGGCGGGCGTCGTGTCCGGCCTCATCGGAGGGGTTGCCTGATGTTCGTCGCCCCGGAGATCCAGTGGGCCGCGCTGACGCCGGTCATGATCCTGCTCGGAGCCGCCGTCGTCGGCGTCTTCGTCGACTCGTTCGTGCCGCGTGCCGCACGTCGGACCACCCAGCTCGTGCTCGCCTCGCTCGCCCTGGCGGCCGCGCTCGTCGCCGTCGTGTGGCGGTGGACCGTCGTGCGCAGCGACGGCCCGAGCGCGCTCGTGGCCGGAGCCCTGCGCGAGGACGGTCCGGCGCTGATCGCGCAGACGATCCTGCTCGTGCTGTCGCTGCTGGCCCTGCTCGTCATCGCCGACCGGTCGCGCGGGGAGGACGCCTTCACGCCCACCGCCGCAGCGATCCCGGGATCGGACTACGAGGAGCAGGCGCGCAAGGCCGGGCTCGTCCAGACCGAGGTGTACCCGCTCACGCTGTTCGCCGTCACCGGCATGCTCGTCTTCACCTCGGCGGCCGACCTGCTGACGATGTTCATCGCGCTCGAGGTGCTGTCGCTGCCGTTGTACCTGCTGGCGGGACTGGCGCGCCGCCGTCGGCTGGTGTCGCAGGAGGCGTCGCTCAAGTACTTCCTCCTCGGAGCGTTCTCCTCGGCGTTCTTCCTCATGGGTGTCGCCCTCCTGTACGGGTACGCGGGCTCGGTCAGCCTCGACGCGATCGCTGCCGCCGTCCCGGCCATCGCGGGCATGGACGGCCTGCTGCTCGCCGGCAGCGCGCTCGTGATCATCGGGCTGCTGTTCAAGATCGGCGCGGTCCCGTTCCACGCCTGGACCCCCGACGTGTACCAGGGTGCCCCCACCCCGATCACCGGCTTCATGGCCGCCTGCACCAAGGTGGCGGCGTTCGTCGCTCTGCTGCGCTTCGTCTACGTCGTGACGCCCGGCCTGAGCTGGGACCTCGGGCCGTTCCTGTGGACGATCGCGATCCTGTCGATGGGTGTCGGCACCGTGCTCGCGATCGTGCAGACCGACATCAAGCGCACACTGGCGTACTCCTCGATCGCCCACGCCGGTTTCCTGCTGCTCGGTGTGATCGCGCTCGACGACCGCGGCATCGCGGGCTCGTTCGTCTACCTCCTCGCCTACGGCCTCGCGACGGTCGGCGCGTTCGGTCTGGTCTCGCTGGTCCGCACGAGGGACGCCGACGGCAACGTCGTCGGCGAGGCCGGCCACCTGTCGGAGTGGGCGGGGCTCGGGCGTCGCAGCCCGCTGCTCGCGGTCTGCTTCTCCTTGTTCCTGCTCTCGTTCGCGGGCATCCCGCTGACGGCGGGCTTCACGGGCAAGTTCGCGGTGTTCGCCGCGGCGATCGACGGCGGTGCGTGGCCGTTGGTCGTCATCGGTGTGCTGGCCTCGGCGGCCGCGGCGTTCTTCTACGTCCGCGTCATCGTGCTGATGTTCTTCACCGAGCCCGCGACGGCCGAGGACGGCTCGACGACGACGGTCGTGCGCACCGAGGGGCTGACGCCGGTCGCGGTGGTCGTGTGCGCCGTCGGCACCGTGCTCATCGGTGTGCTGCCCACCGCCGTTCTCGACATCAGTGCGCAGGCGTCTAAGTTCTTGCTGTGACCTCGACCCTGGCTCTCGGCGACACATCTCTCGAGGAGGAGGTGCTCGCCGAGCTCGACGACGTGGAGAACCGCCTCGCCGCGGCCGCCTCGAACGCCGACCCGCTCGTGCAGAACCCGGCGCGCCACCTCATGGAGGCGGGCGGCAAGCGCATGCGGCCGGTGCTCGTCATCCTCACCGCCCACCTCGGGTCGGGTGTCAACGACCAGGTGCGCACGGCCGCCGTCGCGACCGAGCTCACACACCTCGCCACGCTGTACCACGACGACGTCATGGACGACGCGCCGCTGCGGCGCGGCGCCCCGAGCGCCCAGCACCTGTGGGGCAACTCGGTGGCGATCCTCACGGGTGACCTGCTGTTCGCGAAGGCCTCGCAGATGGTGTCGGAGCTGGGCCCGGTCGCCGTCCGCATCCAGGCGGAGGCGTTCGAGCGTCTGGTGCTCGGCCAGCTCCACGAGACCCTCGGACCGAAGGAGGGTGAGGACGCCGTCGGGCACTACCTGCGTGTCCTCGCCGACAAGACCGGGTCGCTGATCGCGGCCGCGGCCCACTACGGCACGCTGTTCTCGGGTGCGGACGAGGCGGCCACGCGCGCGGCGATCGCGTACGGCGAGAAGGTCGGTGTCGCGTTCCAGCTCGCCGACGACGTCATCGACCTCGTCTCCGATGCCGAGGTGCTCGGCAAGGAGCCGGGGACCGACCTCCGGGCCGGCGTCGCGACCATGCCGGTGCTGCTGCTGCGCTCCCGGGAGGCCGCCGGCACCCTCGACGACGTCGGCGCAGGCATCCTCGCCGACCTCGCGTCCGACGACGAGGACGTCCGTGCCTCCACGCTGGAGCGGCTGCGTGAGCACGAGGTGCTCACGCAGGCTCGTGCGCTCGCGCTGCGATGGGGCGCCGACGCCGTCGCCGAGCTGGCCCCCCTGCCCGACAGCCCGGCCAAGCGTGCCCTCACCGCCTTCTCCGAGCTGCTCGTCGACCGGCTCGCCTGATTTCTTAATGTTTCCGGACATCCAGCTGTCACAGCGTTTTCGGACATGTCCGGAAACGCTGTGAAAGCGGCGTCGGTCGAACGGTCGTCGCGCGAGCGGTAGCGGAACTTCCGCGCGGTCAGCGGACGCTCTGCACAGGCTCGCCGACGATGGGCGCGAAACCCGGGGCGCCGGAGAAGTACAGCTCGCCGTGCCACGGCTGCTCCGCGACGGTGGCGAGCGCGACGCCGTCGACCACGTCGGCCGCCACGACCTCCTCACCGCCGTCCTCGTAGAAGACCCGCAGCGCGATCTGGCCGTCCGGGGGGCGGAACCCGTTGACGGTCGACTCCAGCCACACGACAGAGGTCCCTCCTCCCTCCTCGATGACCCGTCCGAGCGTGCGCACCGCCGTCACCGTCCGCACCCCGGCGGCCGCGCCGGTCCCGGAGGTGCAGGAGCCGCCCGGCAACCAGGTGCGGACGAGAGTCTGGCCCTCGGGGTAGTGCTCGATCGGCTGCCACGGCTCGGTGGCCTTCGACTCGACCTCGAGCCGGACCGAGCGCACCTCGCCGGGAGCGAGCCGCAGCCAGCGGTGGTCGAGGTAGGAGCGGTAGGCGTCGGAGTCCTGCTGGATCTCGACGACCGCCTCGACCGGGTAGGCGTGCGGGTTGTGCACGTCGATGGTGCGGCTGGAGCGCGAGGCAGGCGAGCTGACCACCGACAGCAGCACGTCGTAGTTCGTCTGGGCATGGTTGTTGTGGATGCTCAGCTCGGCCAGCGGCTGCGCGGGCGGCCCGTAGTAGTCGAGCAGGCTCCGCACGCAGTAGTGGCCGGTGGTCGGCGGGATCCACTCGACGACGGCGGTGGCCGAGCCACCGGCCGGCACCGTGATGGTCACCGGGTCCTTCGCGTCCCACCGCGACGAGTCCGGCGCGTCGGTGTTAAAGGGCAGCATCGCCGTCCGGACGACGACACCGGGTGCGTCGCGCGCACCCTCGTTGCGCACCGTCGTGATCACCCGGTTGGTGAGGTTGGCGATCGGGAGGTTGGTGAGCAGGCCGCCGAGGCTCATGGCGTCGGTGACGTCGTTGCGGACCTCGATGGAGGGGCTCACCAGGCTCCCGAAGGGCGCCGGCGTGAGCGCGGGGTCCGGACGCGGGGCCGGTCCGGTCGTCACCCGGACGTGGGCGAACGCGGGGCTGAGCGAGACGACCTCCAGGCGGAGCCACGTGGGTGCGTCGGAGCCCTCCGGGTCGAGGACCTCGTAGTCCTCGCCCGCCGTCAGGGTCGGCCCCTCGCCGTCACCGTCGTCGGAGAGCCGGATGATCGGACGTCGCACGCTCGCGACCACCGGCGGT
This sequence comes from Pseudactinotalea sp., assembly GCA_048594485.1. Classification (GTDB taxonomy): domain Bacteria; phylum Actinomycetota; class Actinomycetes; order Actinomycetales; family Beutenbergiaceae; genus Pseudactinotalea. Next base: position 55,158 of record JBMDXU010000252.1, read on the forward strand.
GCGGTGTAGCGCTGGGCGTCGTACCCGATGATCAGACCGGTGCCGATCGCCGGACCCGCATCGCCGAACGTGCCCGGCACCCCGGCGCGGTACTCGAAGAACCACGATCGTCCGGAGCCGGCGGAGACCTCGACGGCGCGGTGACGTCCGCCGGGGAGCGCACCGCTGGCGACCGGCACCAGCTCGACGTCGACCGCGGTCTCCGGGACCTCGACATCGAACCGCCGCACCTCGCCCGCCGGCACGAAGCCGAGCAGCGTCTTGTTGCGGACGCTCAGGTGCGGCAGGTCTGCCTGACGGGACATCAGCTCCAGGGCGTCCATCTCGCGCCGGGCGACGTCGGCGGTGAACCCGTCCAACGGCAGGCCCGTGCCGCCGTCGATCATGTAGAGGTCGTCCAGCCCGAGGTTGTGACCCAGCTCGTGAGCCGTGGTCTCGACGTCGTCGAAGCCGATGGCGCTCTGCTGGTCGTGCGGCATCATCATCGTCGCGAGGTCGATCACCCGCAGGAACGGGAACGCGGTCTGCGGCACGACCACCTGCCGTCCGCGCCCGATCGTGGCCCGCGCCCACACGAAGCTGGTCCCCGCCGATCGCACGATCATGAGCACGGAGTCGACGAGATCCCAGTTCACGCCGGTGCCGAGATCCCAGGCGACACGTTCCAGCACGGCGGCCTTGGCGATCCACTGCCCGCCGCTCATGTCGAACCAGTCGGCCCACGTCCCGCCGAGGTGGATCGGACCGAGCACACCGCCGGTCGCCAGCGTGATCCCGAACCCGGCGCCGGCGGCGCTCGACATCTCCCGGTAGAAGGCGTCGACACCCTGCGCTCCGGTGATGACGGCGCCCCAGGCGGCCTGCGCGGCAGCGATGGTGGGTCCGTCGGCGGGGTTGGTCACCGTCGCCGGCCACACCTCGTCGCCGGTGTCGACGAGGACGGCGAGGACACGCCAGGCCGGGAGCGGGTTGCCGTTGCGGTCGCGTGGCGCAATCGTCCCGGCGTCGCCCACACCACCCGACAGCGTCCGGACCACCGGTGTCGACGTCGCGTGCTCGATCCACAGCGGAGGTCCGTCGCCTGTCGGCTCGGTCGACATGTCGACGCCGACGACGGCGGCGCCGATCTCCTCGCCGCTGCTCGTCTCGCGGACGACGAGGCGTGCGCTGCCGGACTGGGCGCCGGCGAGGACGCGGATCATGGGTCGGGCGGGGTCGCCGTCCTCCGCGGGGTGGCGGCTGACCTGCACGATCTCGGGCGACTCGCTGACGACGTCGACCTGCGTGGCGGACAGGCCGGTGAGGCCGAGATCGACGGGGGCGTCGACCCACGACCCGGGCCACATCGGTTCGTCCGTCACCTCGATCACGGCACCCGGGACGAGCCCCCGCGAGACGTCGAGCGCCAGCACCCGTCCTTCCCCGGTCACGACGAGGCGGTCGGCGACCACGAGCGCCTGCGACGGCTGCCGCACACCCCAGCGCACGAGGTGGACGAGCTCTCCGGTCGCGAGGTCGAGCACACCCACGCGGTTCGCGGGGGCACGCTCGGTCACGAGGAGCCGTGTCCTTGTGTCGTCGGCCCAGGAGAGCAGGAACGGTGAGGTCACACCGTCCGCGACCACCGTGCGGGTCCCGTCGGCGTCGAAACGGGTCACCGCCGACGCACCCTGCTCGGTCACGTAGAGCTCGCCGTCGGGACCCTCGACGACACCGATCGGCTGCGCGACGCCCGTGGCGAGGACCGTGACCGAACCGTCGGCGAGGTCGACGGCGAGGATCCTGCCGCCGGCGTAGTCGGTGACGACGGCGGTCGAGCCGCCGTCGGTGACGGCGACGCCGTGCGGGCTGCCGAGACCGGTGGCCACGACGACGGCGCCCGGTCGGCCGGGGGAGAGCAGGTTCTGCCGCAGCAGCGTCCCGGTCCGCTCGACGAGGAGAGCCTCGTGATCACCGATGACGACGACCCCCTCGGGCTCGTCGTACCCGTCGCCCCACGGCTCGAGGGCGCCGCGGGTGAAGGCGAGCAGCCGACCGCCGGACCAGTCGGTGACCAAGGAGGTCTCGTTCCATGCCGCGAGCCCGATGCCCGTACCCGTCTCACCCTCGCCCCAGTGCTGTGGCTCGGTCATCTCTCACCCTCCTGGTCGACCACCGACGCGGATGAGGAGCCTCGACGGAGGCGGCTGATACAGCCCGTCCCGGAACGCTGACGAGGTCGTGTCGGCGGTCGGTGGCAGGGTGACGTCATGACGGAGCTCGCAGACGTGGTGACGGCGGCGCAGCAGGTGGCCCAGACGCCCGGTCGCCGCGCCAAGGTCGAGACGCTGGCGGCCCTGCTGGGCGAGCTCGACCCCGACGAGGTGGTGCCGGCCGTGGGGATGCTCGTGGGGAGCCCGCGGCAGGGGCGCACCGGGGTGGGATGGCGCACGCTCGCCTCGTCGCGGCCGGAGCCGGCCACGAGCCCGACGCTCACGGTGCTCGACGTGGATGCCGCCCTCGAGCGGTTGGCCGGAGCGACCGGGGCGGGGTCGTCCGCGTCCAGGGCCGCCACGCTCGCCGAGCTCTTCGGGCGCGCGACGGCGGCCGAGCAGGACTTCCTCGGGCGTGTGCTGCTCGGCGACATGCGCACGGGTGCTCTCGACGCCGTGGTGCTCGACGCCGTCGCCGCCGCCACCGGGGTGCCGGTGGCCGCCGTCCGACGCGCCGCGATGCTCACCGGCGATGCCGGCGAGACGGCACGGCTGGCGCTCGCCGGGGGCGACCTCGACGCGATCGGGCTCACGCCCGGTGTCCCGGTGCTGCCGATGCTCGCGGGCACGGCGGCGAGCGCCGGAGAGGCGGTCGCGGTCGCGGGGGAGTCCTCGGTCGAGGCGAAGCTGGATGGAGCGCGGCTCCAGGTGCACCGCGTCGACGGGGTGGTCACGGCGTACACCCGCAGCCTCGCCGACATCACGCCCCGAGTCCCGGAGGTGGTCGCGCTGGTGGAGTCGCTCCCGGGAGGCGATCTCATTCTCGACGGCGAGACGTTGCGTCTCGGCGAGGATGGCAAGGCCAAGCCGTTCCAGGACACGATGAGCCGTTTCGGCCGCCAGTCGGGTGGCGGGGCGGAGGCGGGCAGCCTGTCGACGTTCTTCTTCGACCTGCTGCACGCCGATGGTGAGGACCTGCTGGAGGAGCCTCTCCGGCGTCGTCGGCAGCTGCTCGCCGAGCGTGTCGGGCCGCACCTGGTCCCGGGAGAGGTGACCGCTGACCCCGCGGTCGCGCAGCGGGTCCTCGACGAGGCGATCGACGCCGGCCACGAGGGTGTGGTGGTCAAGGGGATCGAGTCGCCCTACGAGGCGGGGCGCCGGGGCAAGCGCTGGCTCAAGGTCAAGCCGGTCCACACCTACGATCTCGTCGTCCTCGCCGCCGAGTGGGGCTACGGGCGACGCCAGGGCTTGCTGTCCAACCTGCATCTCGGCGCACGGGACCCGGAGGGCGAGCATGGCCCCGCCGGCGGTTTCGTCATGGTCGGCAAGACGTTCAAGGGGCTCACTGACGCCCTGCTGCGCTGGCAGACCGAGTACTACCCGAGCATCGCCGTCCGCGAGAGCACCGGGGTGGTCTGGGTGGAGCCGACGACCGTGGTGGAGATCGCGATCGACGGCGTGCAGCGATCCAGCCGGTATCCCGGAGGGGTGGCGCTCCGGTTCGCACGGGTCAAGCGCTACCGCACCGACGACGACGCGAAGCCGCCGGATCAGGCCGACACCATCGACACCCTCCGCGCCCTGCTGCGCTGACCCGCCCGCGGGCACGGCTGCGCTGAGCCGCCCGCGGGGCCCTGCTGCGCTGAGCCGCCCGCGGGGCACTGCTGCGCTGAGCCGCCCGCGGGGCCCTGCTGCGCTGAGCCGCATCTCCCGGGAAGTCTGCCCTCGACCCTCCCACGCCACCCGCCCCGGTCGAGATCGCACTTCCGGGCCGAGATCGCACTTCTGGCTCGAGATCGCACCGTGGGCGGTGC
>JBMDXU010000253.1:0-13166 GCA_048594485.1 Pseudactinotalea sp.
TGTGGAAGGAACCTGATGCCCACTCCGTGGCGCGGCGTCATCGCCGAGTACGCCGACCGGTTGCCGATCGCCGCGGGTGACCCGGTCGTCACGTTGGGCGAGGGCGGGACCCCGCTGCTCGAGTCGCCCGCGCTGAGCGCCAGCACCGGTGCGCGTGTGCACGTCAAGGTCGAGGGCATGAACCCGACCGGGTCGTTCAAGGACCGCGGCATGACGACCGCGATCAGCAAGGTCGTCGCCGACGGCACCGAGGTGGTGGTCTGCGCCTCGACGGGCAACACCTCGGCCTCGGCCGCGGCCTACGCCGCGCGCGCCGGCCTGACCGGCGCCGTCGAGCTGCCGGCGGGGCCGATCGCTGCCGGCAAGCTCGCTCAGGCTGTGGTGCACGGTGCGCACCTGATCGCCGTCGACGGCAACTTCGACGACTGCCTGCGGATCGTGCGCTCGCTCGCGGACTCCTACCCCGTGGCCCTGGTCAACTCGGTCAACCCCTACCGGCTGCAGGGGCAGAAGACCGCGGCGTTCGAGGTGGTCGACACGCTCGGCGACGCACCGGACATCCACGTGCTCCCGGTCGGCAACGCCGGCAACATCTCCGCGTACTGGATGGGCTACCGCGAGTACGCCGCCGACAAGGTCTCGAGCAGGCTCCCGCAGATGTGGGGCGTGCAGGCCGACGGCGCGGCGCCGTTCGTCAAGGGCGAGCCGATCGAGTTCCCCGAGACCGTGGCGACGGCCATCCGGATCGGCAGCCCGGCGTCGTGGGATCTCGCGGTGGCGGCACGCGACGACTCCGGCGGGCGGATCGACGCCGTGAGCGACGCCGAGATCCTCGACGCGCAGGCGCTGCTCGCCCGCGAGCAGGGGGTGTTCGTCGAGCCGGCCTCGGCCGCGAGCGTCGCCGGGCTGCTGGCACGTGCGGAGGCCGGCGCGGTGCCGGAGGGCGCCGTGGTCGTCTGCACGGTCACCGGCAACGGTCTCAAGGACACCGCGACGGCGTTGGGCAGCCGCGAGGTGGAGCCGGAGCTCGTGGGCGTCGACCCGGCCGACACCGCGCGCGCGCTGGGCCTGTAGCGATGGTGCGTCTGGTCGCCGACCGCGCTCAGGTGCAGGTGCCTGCCACCAGCGGCAACCTCGGGCCGGGATTCGACGCCTTCGGGCTCGCGATGGCGCTGCACGACGTCGTCGAGGTCCGCGCCGTGACCGGAGCGACCTCGGTCGAGGTCAGCGGCGAGGGCGCTGGCGAGGTGCCCGACGGCGAGGACCACCTCGTGGTGCGCGCGATCCGTGCCGGGCTGGAGTACGTGGGTGCGCCCCAGGCGGGCCTCGCGCTGCGCTGCCGGAACGCGATCCCGCACGGGCGAGGACTCGGGTCGAGCGCGGCCGCGGTGGTGGCCGGGCTGGTCGCCGCGCGTGCGCTGGTCAGCGAGCCCGAAGCGCTCGACGACGACGCCGTTCTCGGTCTGGCGACGGAGTTCGAGGGCCACCCCGACAACGCGGCCCCGGCGCTGCTCGGGGGCGCCACGATCGCCTGGCTGACCGACGACGGCCCGCGCGCCGTTCGTCTGGACGTCGCGCCGACGCTCGCGACGACCGTGCTCGTCCCTGCGTCGCGGCTGTCCACGGTGACGGCGCGTGCCAGCCTGCCGAGCTCCGTGCCGCACCACGACGCGGCCGTCAACGCCGGTCGGACCGGGTTGCTCACGCTCGCGCTCACCGCCCGTCCCGACCTGCTTCCGACGGCGACCGAGGACCGTCTGCACCAGCGGTACCGGGCGTCGGTGATGCAGGAGACCGTCGCGCTCGTCGACGAGCTGCGGGCCGCGGGGTTCGCCGCCGTCGTCTCGGGTGCGGGCCCGAGCGTGCTCGTCCTCCACGAGGGTGGCGCGACCCGGGAGCTACGACAGCTCGCCGGCTCGGGGTGGAAGGCGCTCGCGCTCCCGGTCGACGGCGAGGGCGCGCGCACCGTCTGAGCCGGAGCCCCGCCGCCCGCCGCCCTTACCGGTGCCAGGCCGCGGAGAGCAGCTCGCCGTCGCTGGTGACACGCACGGCACGGTCGAACGCGTCGATCTCGAGGCACCGCCGAAGGTCGTCGGGGTCGAAGCCGACGTCGTCGTCGTCGGGTCCGCGGTCGCGGCACTCCTGCGCGGCCGCCGAGGCGTCGGCACGACGCAGGTACGGGCCGGGGTCGGCGCCGCCGTCGTTCAGCGTCGCCGTGAGGAGGTCCGCGAGCGCCCAGTCCTCGTCACCCTCGGTGGGGACGAGCAGCAGGCGCCGCGCCCCGCTGGCCGCCACGGCCCGCGCGGTCGCGGTCGCGGTGACGAACGAGGCGCAGAGCACGGTCGGCACGCGGCTGACCGCGTGCGCGCCCCGGGTCCCGTTCCCGGTGCGTTGGACGACCACGCGGCCGGTCAGGTCCTCGCGGGCGATCCGCCCGGGCGAGTTGGGCAGCTCGAACGCGGGATCGGGCGCTCCGTCCTTGAGCAGCACGGCGTCGGGGAACCGGGAGCGTCGCGCCTCCACGGCCGCCTCGAGGCTCGGCGCCATCAGCAGCCGCGCCGCTCCGCGTGCCAGGCACCACGGCGCCGTCGTGAAGGCGCGGATCACGTCGATCACGACGGCGACGTCGACGCCGTCCGCCGGGCCGGCGTCGACCTCCAGGTCGTCGACGTGCCTGCTCACGATCTCCACCGCAGCAGGCTAGTCAGCGGCCCGGCAGGGCGCTGGTACCCTCGTCACCGGCGAGGCGTGCAGGCGTGTTCCAGCGGTCCACCCGGTGATCGCGAACCGCGCCGAGGCCCCTGGTCGATCGGCGTGATCTGACCCTCTCCCAGAACGACCCAGCGAGGCGCGTAGCCGCGTCCGCACCGACTCTCGAAGGATGCTCGTGTCCGACACCACCGAGTCCGCGGCGCCCGCACAGGCGTCGCTGTCCGACCTCCGCATGCCGGAGCTGCAGGCACTCGCCACCCGGCTGGGGATCTCCGGCCTCTCCAAGATGCGCAAGCCGGAGCTGGTCGAGGCGATCCGGGAGAGGCGCCGCGCCAACGGCCAGCGCCCCCGGACCGAGGGTGTGAGCCAGCCGACGCTCGCCGCTGAGACGACCACGCCTGCCGCGCCGGCCGCCGAGCCCACCGAGGACCGCGGCTCCGGTCGACGGGCTCGTGGAGGCTCGCGCCAGCGCACGCAGGGTGAGAGCCGTGAGCAGGCCGAGGACCAGCCCAGCGAGGACCAGCCGGGCGAGAGCCGCCAGCAGGGCGACCAGCAGAGCGGACGCCAGCAGGGCGGCCGTCGGCAGGGCGGTCGGCAGCAGGGCGGCCGCCAGCAGTCGGGTCGCCAGCAGCCGGAGGCGCAGCGTCCCGAGCCCGAGCAGCAGCGCGACGGCGCCCGCGGGCGTCAGGACGACCAGAGCGAGGAGAAGATGGCCTCGCTCGACGACATCATCCACTTCCCCGAGCCGGCCGATCGTGGGCCGCGGGAGGAGCCGACACGCGGCGGGCGTCGCGCCACGCGTCCGCAGGCCGCCCCCGAGCAGAACCGCGACACCGGTCCCGACGACGAGGGCGACGGCGACGACGACCGCCAGGGCCGCCGCCGCCGTGGTCGCGACCGGTACCGCGACCGCAAGCGTCGCCAGACCACACGCGAGGGTGGCTCGGACGACGAGGTCGAGATCCTCGAGGACGACGTCCTCATCCCGGTGGCCGGCATCCTCGACGTGCTCGAGAACTACGCCTTCGTCCGCACGAGCGGCTACCTGCCCGGTCCGAGCGACGTCTACGTCTCGCTGGGCCAGGTCAAGAAGGCCGGGCTGCGCCGCGGCGACGCGATCACGGGGGCCGTCCGGCAGCCGCGCGAGGGTGAGAGCCAGCGCCAGAAGTTCAACGCGCTCGTCAGGCTCGACAGCGTCAACGGCGCCGGTGTCGAGGACGCGTCCGCGCGTCCCGACTTCGCCGACCTGACGCCGATCCACCCGGACGAGCGACTGCGCCTGGAGACCGGAGCGCGCGCGCTGACCGGACGCGTCATCGACCTCGTCGCGCCGATCGGCAAGGGCCAGCGCAGCGTGGTGCTCGCGGATCGCCGCGCCGGGTCGACCGCGACGCTGCAGCAGGTCGCGACGGCCGTGACCACCAACCACCCCGAGATCCACCTCATGGTCGTGCTGGTCGACGCGCGTCCGGAGGAGGTCACCGACTGGCAGCGCACCGCGGCCGGCGAGGTGATCGCCTCGACGTTCGACCGTCCGGCCGTCGACCACACGACCATCGCCGAGCTGGCGATCGAGCGCGCCAAGCGGCTGGTCGAGCTCGGGCAGGACGTCGTCATCGTGCTCGACTCGCTCACCCGGCTCGGGCGGGCCTACAACCTGGCCGCCCCGCCGTCGGGCCGGATGCTGCCGGGAGGCGTCGACGCCGCCGCCCTGTTCCCGCCGAAGCGTTTCGTGGGCGCCGCCCGCAACATCGAGAACGGTGGCTCGCTCACGATCGTGGCGACCGAGCTCGCCGACACCGGCTCGGAGACCGACGCCGTCATCGCCGAGGAGCTCGCGGGCACCTCGAGCTCGCAGCTGCGCCTGCGCAGGGAGCTGGCCGAGGTCGAGCTGTTCCCGGCCGTCGACCCGAACGCCTCCGGCACCCAGTACCTCGACCGGCTGCTCACCCCGGACGAGGTCGCCGTCCACGGCAAGCTGCGCCGCACCTACGCGGACCTCGAGCCGAGGGCCGCGCTCGAGGCGCTCCTGACCAAGGTCCGCCAGAGCGGGTCCAACGCCGAGCTGCTGCTCGCGCTCAGCCGCCAGGCCTGACCCACGCACCAGCCGGGAGCCTCTGCATGACCGAGTTCGCCGCCGTCGAGCCGCTGCTCGCCGAGCACGCGGACATCGAGCGCGCGCTCGCGGACCCGGCGGTGCACGGGGACCAGGCACGGGCGCGGGCGCTCGGGCGCCGGTACGCGGAGCTCAGCGGGGTGGTCGGGGCGTACCGGGCCTGGCGCACGGCGTCCGACGACGTGGCGGCGGCCCGCGAGCTGGCCGAGGTGGACGACTCCTTCGCGGACGAGCTGCCCGGTCTGGAGCAGGCGGCTGCCGATGCGGCGGACGCGCTGCGCACACGACTGATCCCGCGTGACCCTGACGACGCCCGCGACGTCATCCTGCAGGTGAAGGCGGGGGAGGGCGGCGAGGAGTCGGCCCTGTTCGCGGGCGACCTGGTGCGGATGTACCTGCGGTACGCCGAACGTCAGGGCTGGTCGGCGCAGATCATCGACGCCACCGACTCCGACCTCGGCGGCTACAAGGACGTCTCGGTCGCGATCAAGGTGCGTGGGTCCCTCACCGATCCTGCCGACGGGGTCTGGGCGCACCTCAAGTACGAAGGCGGTGTGCACCGGGTGCAGCGGGTGCCGGTGACCGAGTCGCAGGGCCGCATCCACACGTCCGCGGCCGGGGTGCTCGTGCTTCCCGAGGTCGAGGACGAGGGCGAGATCGAGATCGACCCGAACGACCTCCGGATCGACGTGTTCCGCTCGTCCGGACCGGGTGGCCAGAGCGTCAACACGACCGACTCCGCCGTCCGGATCACGCACGAGCCCACCGGCATCGTCGTGTCGATGCAGAACGAGAAGTCGCAGCTGCAGAACCGGGAGGCCGCGATGCGCGTGCTCCGTGCGAGGCTGCTCGCCGCCCGCAAGGAGGAGGCCGAGGCCGCCGCGGCCGAGCAGCGCCGCTCCCAGGTGCGCACGGTCGACCGGTCCGAGCGCATCCGGACCTACAACTTCCCCGAGAACCGCATCGCCGATCACCGCACCGGCTACAAGGCGTACAACCTCGACCACGTGCTCGACGGCGACCTCGGCCCGGTGATCGCGTCCGCCGTCGAGATGGACGAGGCGGAGCGCCTGCAGGGTCAGGCGGAGTGAGCGGGTCGCCCGTCGACGACGGCGCGATGCTCCCGACCATGCGGCAGCTCGTCGACGGTGCGGCGGCGGTGCTCGCGGAGGCCGGTGTGGCGTCCCCTCGCCACGACGCGCTGGCGCTCGCGGCGCACTGCCTCGGGCTGCCGCGGCTCGAGCTGGCGCTCGCACCGCCGGTGACACCCCAGCTCGTCGCCGAGATGACCGAGCTGGTCGAGCGACGACGGCGTCGGGAACCGTTGCAGCAGATCCTGGGCTCGACGGTGTTCCGTTACGTCACGCTGCGGATGGCACCCGGGGTGTTCGTCCCGCGACCCGAGACCGAGGTGGTCGCCGGCGTCGCGATCGACGAGGTCCAGCGGCTCGAGCGCGAGCGCCCCGGCGGGCAGGTGCTCGCCGTGGACCTCTGCACCGGCTCGGGTGCGATCGCCTGTGCGCTCGACACCGAGACGCAGGCGCGGGTGGTCGCCGTCGAGCAGTCGCCCGACGGCGTCGCGCTCGCGCGCGCCAACCTCGGCGCCGTCGGGAAGCCGGGCTCGATGGTGCTGGCGGGCGACGTCCGGGACGACGACCTGCTCGCCGACCTCGACGGGCAGGTCGACGTCGTCGTCGCCAACCCGCCCTACATCCCTCCCGACGCGATCCCGAACGACCCGGAGGTGCGCGACCACGACCCCGACCTGGCGCTCTACGGCGGGGGCGCCGACGGACTGGCGGTGCCGGCCGCCGTCGTGCGCGCCGCCGCACGGCTGCTGCGACCGGGTGGTCTGCTCGTGATGGAGCACGCCGACGTCCAGGGTCCGGGTACCCGGGCGATCGCCGAGGCGGTCGGCGCGTTCGAGCAGATCGCGACCGGTGCCGACCTCACGGGGCGGGATCGTTACCTGAGCGCGCGTCGGTCGACGACGGGCCACCCAGGCGCCGGGACAAGAACGCGCTCAGCGGCCACATGAGCAGCAGCACGAACATCGCCTGGTAGCCCAGGCCGGGGACGGTGGTGCCCACGACGAGGGCGATCACCAGCAAGCCCGCGAGGACGGCGTTGATGACGATCCCGCGCGACGTCATGGGGTTGTCGTCGCGCCACAGCTCGGGGTGTCGCAGGACGTGCGCCTGCGTCACGACCGAGACCAGTGCGGTCGCCAGCAGCGTGCCGACGTAGACGAGCATGTTGACCGCATCGGTCTCCAGCTGGCCGGAGATGGCGGTCGCCACGGGCAGCGACACCACGGTGAACAACCACCCGAGGTTGAGCGTCATCAGCATCGGGGTGTATCGCTCGATGTGCTCGTACAGGATGTGGTGCGCCCGCCAGAACGTCCCGACCAGGACGAAGCTGATGGTGAACGCCATGATCTGGTCGGTGTGCTCGTGCCACCACTGCGCGGCGTCGAGGCCCTCGGTCGCGGCCTCCGAGACGCTCTCCATCAGCGGCAGGATCAGCAACGTCATCGCGATCGCCACCACGGCGTCGCTGAAGAACACCATCCGCTCGGCCGACCGGGGCTCCTCAGGCGCGCTCACGCGCGGCACCCTACGCCCGTTCGCCGCGCGGGCGGCGTCGCGTCGCCGCCGAGGCGGCCGCCCACCCTGCGGCGACACCCAGCAGATCGGCGACGGCGTCGACGGGATCGCCCGAACGCCCCGCGAGCAGCAGGTGCTGCACCACCTCCGAGGAGATCGCGTGCAGGGCGAGCGCGACGGCGAGCCAGCGCGCCCGGATCCCGGCGAGCATCCCGGTGGCCATGAGGAGCGCGAAGCTCCCGAGGTGGAACACCTTGTCGACGCCGGGGAACAGCACCGGCCCGGGCTGGCTCGGGGCGTAGAGGCCGTAGAGGTTGATCGCGCACGCGAGGGCGAACGCCGTCCACGCCACCAGCGACAGGGTGCGCCCGCGCCGGCGGGTTCGCGTGTCGCCGGTCATCGCCCGCGAGCGTAGGCCATGCACGGCGGCCGTGCGTGGCAGGATCGACGCCGTGACCTTGCGTGACTGCTCCGATCCGGCGACCTGGTGGCCCCACGTCGACGAGGCGACCCGGACGCTCGCCGCTGGCGGGCTGGTGGTTCTGCCGACCGACACCGTCTACGGCATCGCCGCCGACGCGTTCAAGCCCGAGGCCGTGCAGGCGCTGCTCGACGCCAAGGGCCGCGGTCGGCAGATGCCGCCGCCGGTGCTCATCGGCGACGTGCGCACCCTCGACGGCCTCGCCGACGAGGTGCCCGACACCGTCCGAGAGCTGGTGGCGAAGCACTGGCCCGGCCCGTTGACGATCATCCTGCGCGCGCAGCCGTCGCTGCAGTGGGATCTGGGCGAGACGCGAGGGACCGTCGCGCTGCGGATGCCTGATCACGAGCTCGCACTCGCGGTGCTGCGCCGCACCGGCCCGCTCGCCGTCTCCTCCGCCAACACCACCGGTTCGCCGGCGGCGACGACGGCCCGGGCCGCCTCGGACATGCTCGGCACGTCGGTGCGTGTGTACCTCGACGGCGGCACCTCGCCCGGGGGTGCCGCGTCGACGATCGTCGACGCGACCGGACCCACGCGGCGGATCGTGCGCGAGGGTGCCCTCAACGCGGACGACCTCGGGATCGCCGTCGACGAGCCGCCGGCGCCGGAGGCGGCGGCCAGCACGACGGGCAAGGTCGCGATCGCCGATGCCGACGACGTCGTCATCGCGCCGCGTCGGGTCCGCCGCACGCCGGACCCGGCACCTGCGACCGACAGCGACCAGGAGCCGGCACCGGAGGAGAGCGAGACGCCCACGCCGCGGAGGACCCGTAAGCCTGCGGCGAAGCCGGCGGCACCGGCGGGGGAGAACACGGACGAGGCCGTCGCGCCGACGGCGACCGAGGCGCCGAAGCCGCGGCGAACCCGCACGCGCGCGGCGACGCCGACGACCGCGGCGGGCGAGGGCGCCGAGGAGGCCGTCGCGCCGGCGGCGACCGAGGCGCCGAAGCCGCGGAGGACCCGCAAGCCCGCGGCGAAGCCGACGACCACAGCGGACGAGAGCGGCGACGAGGCGGCTGCCCCGGAGGCGCCCGCCCCGTGAGGATCTATCTGCTGCTGATGGTGATCGCCGCCGTCGTCACCTACCTGGCGACACCGTTCGCCCGGATGCTGGCCCAGCGGTGGAACGCGATCACGCTCGTCCGCGAGCGGGACGTGCACACGGCCCCGACCCCGCGGCTCGGTGGTGTCGCGATGCTGCTCGGGTTCGCCGCTGCGTTCGCCATCGCCTCGCAGATCGACTTCCTGCAGCCGATCTTCACCGAGGAGAACTCCTCGCTGCCGTGGGCGATCCTCAGCTCTGCCGCCGTGGTGTGCGTCCTGGGGGTCGCCGACGACATCTGGGACCTGGACTGGCTGACGAAGCTGGTGGGACAGGTGCTCGCGGCCGGTGTGCTGGCCTGGCAGGGGGTCGTGCTCTACCAGCTCCCGGTGTTCGGCCTGGTCATCGGGTCGCCGCGGCTGTCGCTGGTCGTGACCGTGCTGGCGGTCGTGGTGGCGATCAACGCCGTCAACTTCGTCGACGGTCTCGACGGGCTGGCCGCCGGCGTCATCGCCATCGGCGGCGCCGCCTTCTTCGTCTACACCTACATCCTCACGCGGGCCAACGACAACCTCGACTACTCGAACATCGCGACGATGGTGATGGCGTGCGTCGTGGGCGTGTGCCTGGGCTTCCTGCCGCACAACTTCTTCCCCGCGCGCATCTTCATGGGTGACTCCGGAGCCATGTTCCTCGGTCTGACGATGGCGACGGCGTCGATCCTCGTCACCGGGCAGGTCGACCTCGTCACGACGCCGATCGGGACGGCGTTCACGGCCTTCGTGCCGCTGCTGCTGCCGGTGGCCGTGCTGATCCTGCCGCTGCTCGACATGGGTCTGGCGGTGGTGCGCCGGGTGCTGGCGGGCAAGTCCCCGATGCAGGCCGACCGGCTGCACCTGCACCACCGGCTCCTCGACTTCGGGCACAGTCAGCGCCGTGCGGCACTGATCCTCTACATCTGGACCGGCGTCATCGCCTTCAGCGCCGTCGGGTTCGCGATCGAGCAGATCCCGCTGCCTCTGCTGATCTCCTTGATCGGCGTCGGGGTCGTCGGCGCTCTGGTGGCGACGCTGCGGCTGCCGAAGCAGAAGGTCCCGACACTGGGAGCCGGTTGACCCGTGGCAGGCTGGTTCCCATGACCGGCCCCGCCATGTTCAACGACGCCCCGGTGCGGACCGAGGTGATGCTCGCGCTGTTCCGCACGGTGCAGCGCCGACTGCTCCTGCTCACAGCGGCCACCGCGGTGCTCGGTGCCGGGGTCGGTGCGCTGGTCGCCGGCGTGCCGGGTGTGTGGGGAGCGTTGCTCGCCGCAGCGCTCGGGCTCGCGTTCACCCTGACGACGGTGGCGCTGCTGCGCTTCGTCGCCGGCCGTGGGCCGGAGATCCTCCAGCTCGTGCTCATCGGCGGCTGGATCGTCAAGATGGTGCTCGTCGTCCTCGTCATGCTGTGGCTGCGCGAGCTGGACTTCTATCACCGTGGTGTCTTCTTCGGGACGCTGGTCGTCGTCGTGCTCGGTGCCGTCGTCGTCGAGATCGGGACGGTCGCGACCTCGCGGATCCCGTACGTCGACACCCCGATGCCGACGACGGCCGAGGACGTGAGCAGTCTCACAGGCGAGGGCGACGGCGGGATGCCTGGCCGTGATCGGGTCGCGGATCCGCACGATGCCGCGCCTGACGGGCCTCTCGACGCCGCCGACGGGGAGCGGGACGGCGACCGGGCGAGCGATCCGGCGGGTCCCGAGCAAGCCCGCTGATCCGGTAGGGTTTGAGCCAGATCCCGCCCGCCGGAGCACGGTGGCGGGGGATGAGCTCGCGAACACGACCGATGTGACCGGGAGCGACGTCCCTCGATGGTGCCGTCCGCGTGAGAACGCAGCCGGCGATCGTGCCCACGACCCGCAGGAGTGCACGCTGTCCACTGCCCTCAGCTCAGCACCCGTCCTCGCCGAGGAGTCGCACAGCGGCGCGCCTTCGCTCCCGTCGGTGGACGACTTCTTCCCGGCCTTCATCCTCGGCGACGGCAGCCAGTGGTGGTCGATCGACCGGGTGATGTTCATCCGGCTCCTCGTCGCGGGGCTGCTGATCCTGTTCCTGTGGCTCGCCACGCGCAAGGCGTCGCTGATCCCGGGCCGCGGTCAGAGCATCGTCGAGATGGGTCTGGACTTCGTCCGCGTGCAGATCGCCGAGCAGACGCTCGGCAAGGAGCGCGCCAAGCCCTACGTCGGCATGCTCACCGTCATCTTCTTCACGATCCTGACGATGAACCTCGCGGGGGTGGTGCCGTTCCTCAACCTCGCCGGCACCTCGCGGATGGGTCTGCCCGCGCTGCTCGCACTGTTCGTCTTCATCACCTACCTCGTGGTCGGTGTCCGCAAGCACGGCGTCGGGCGCTACCTCAAGAGCCAGCTCGTCCCGTCGGGTGTGCCCGGGGTGATGCTGCCGCTCATCATCCTCATCGAGGCGCTGACGGTCTTCGTGATCCGACCGGTCACCCTCGCGCTGCGGCTCGTGGCCAACATGATGGCCGGCCACATCATGCTGGTGCTGTGCTTCGTCGGCACCCACACGCTCTTCCTCTACGCGCAGACCGCCATGAAGCCGCTCGGGGTGCTCACCTTCGGTGCCGGCATCGCGATCACGCTCTTCGAGATCTTCGTCGCCGCACTCCAGGCGTTCATCTTCACGCTGCTCTCCTCGATCTACATCAACTTCTCGCTCGAGGACGAGCACTGACACCCACGAGGGCACCCGCTCTCGCCGCACCACGTACTCACCAAACCGCAAGACCCGCTTGACGCTCACCCCGAGCGCCACCCAGGAAGGAAACACCGTGGAAGGTAACCTCGCAGTCCTCGGCTACGGCCTCGCGGCCATCGGCCCCGGCATCGGCATGGGCATCATGATCGGCCACACGCAGGAGGCCATCGCCCGTCAGCCCGAGCTCCAGGGCCGACTGTTCACCAACATGCTCATCGGCGCCGGCCTCATCGAGGTGCTCGCGCTGCTCGGCCTGGTCGCCGGCTTCCTCTTCTGATCCCGCCGACGGGCCACACCACGACGGAGTCCTCATGATCACAGCAGCAGGAACGATCACCGCTGAAGGCGACGCGCCCGAGGGTATCGAGCTGTTCATCCCGCCGGTCTACGACTGGGTCTGGTCGCTCCTCGTCACGGTCGTGATCGGCTTCTTCTTCTTCCGCTATCTGCTGCCCAAGCTCAACGCGATCCTCGACGAGCGGGCCGCGAAGATCGAGGGTGGCATCGCCCTCGCGGAGAAGGTCCAGAAGGAGGCCGCCGACGCCAAGGCGCAGACCGAGGCCGAGCTCGACGAGGCCCGCCGGGCGGCGTCGGACATGAAGGCCGAGGCGTCCGAGGACGGCGCGGCCATCGTCGCCGAGGCACGCGCCAAGGCTCAGGCCGAGGCAGCGCGCATCGTCGAGGCCGCGCACCGTCAGATCGAGGCCGAGCGTGCGTCCGCGGTCGTCTCGCTCCGTGAGGAGATCGGCGGCCTGGCCACCGAGCTCGCCTCGCGGATCGTCGGGGAGTCCCTCGCCGACGACGCCCGCCAGTCGCGTGTGATCGACCGGTTCCTCGAGGACCTCGACCGCGACCTCGACGCAGCCCCGGCTGCGACCGAGGACGCCACGACCGAGGCGGGCACGGCCTGATGCGCGCGACCAGCCAGGCGAGTCTGCAGACCGCGACACAGGCCTGGGAGCCCGTGCTGCGGCAGGCAGGGGAGAAGGCCGCGACGTACGGCGAGCAGATCTTCGCCGTCGTCGACGCCCTCGACAGCTCTGCCGGGCTGCGACGCGCGCTCACCGAGCCCACCCGTGACGGCGACGACAAGGCCGCCGTCGTCACCCAGATCCTCGGTGGCAAGGTGGACGACGCCGTCGTCGACCTCGTCTCCGGCCTGGTGCGCGGCCGCTGGTCGGCCGAGGGCGACCTGGCCGACTCGCTCGAGCAGCTGGGCACCATCTCCTACCTCGCTGCGGCGGAGTCCCAGGACCAGCTCACGCAGCTCGAGGAGGACACGTTCCGGCTGACACGCGTGCTCGCCGAGAACCGCGACCTGCGGTTCTCCCTCGGCGACCGCGACGCCACCCCGGCCCGCCGTGTCGCGCTCCTCGACGACGTGTTCGCCAGCAAGGTCACGTCGGAGACCCTCGCACTCGTGGCCCGCGCGGTCAGGTCGCTG
>JBMDXU010000254.1:0-6613 GCA_048594485.1 Pseudactinotalea sp.
CGCTGCTGCTGGTCGCCCGCGGCATCGCCGTCCTCGACGGCCGCGCGTACGTCACGCCCGAGGACGTCAAGGAGATCGCGGTCGCCGCCCTGGCCCACCGACTCACACTGACCCCGGCCGCGTGGGCCTCGGGCACGCAGCCGGAGGCGATCGTGCGCAAGGTTCTCGACGAGGTCGCCGGGCCCGCCACGGTCGGGCGCTGAGCGGTGAGCGTCCCCGCCCGGCGGACCCGAGCGGCGCCGCTGGTCATCGCGTCGGCGACGGCGGTCGGCGCGGCGCTCGCCGCGGCGCTGGTGCTCGCCCTCGGCGTCGCCGCCGGCCGACCCGACGTCGCGGTGGTCGCCGTCCCCGTCCTGCTCACCTCCTTCTGGGCGGGGCTGCGTCGACCGGCCCGCATGACCGGCCTGCGGCTGCGGAGCGCCCCGGGGCGCGTGGAGTCGGGGGAGATCCGGGCCGACCTGACGCTCGACAGCGACGCCGGGGTCGAGTCGGTCCTCGTCCGGGTCGCGGCGCAGGGGTACCGCTCGGCGGAAGCGCTCCTGGCGGCCGACCGGGCGCGCGTCGTCGGCGCCTCGCTGCAGACCGCCAGGACGGGCGTGCACGAGCTCTTCCGGGTCGACACGATCTCGCACGGGTTCGGCGCGGTGCTGACGTCCGACCCGGCGACCGTCGGCCCGATCCCCGTCGCCGTCCACCCGCTGCCCCGGCCGTTGGCGCAGATGCCGCTGCCGTTCCGGCTGGCGGGGCTGACGGGCAACCACACCTCGCGGCGCGTCGGCGAGGGGTACGAGGTCCACGACGTGCACGAGTTCGCACCCGGCGACCGGCTGAAGCGGATCGACTGGCGTGTCAGCGCGCGACGGGCGTACGACCCCCGGACCGGACGGCTGGGCACGCTCTACGCACGGCGCACCTTCGCGACGGCGGATGCCACGGTCATGATCGTCATCGACTCCCGTGACGACGTCGGACCCGACGTCGAGACCTGGGCGGGCGGCACTGACGCCCGCATGGACGCCGCCACCTCGCTCGACATCGCGCGCGAGGCGGCGACGGCGATCGCTCGCGCGTACCTCGACATGGGCGACCGTGTCGGGCTCGACGACCTCGGGCGACGACGACGGCCGGTGCCCCCGGGCGTCGGCCGCGGGCACGCCGAGCGGCTCGCCCAGCGGTTGCTGCGCGTCGCGCCCGAGGGCTGGCCGGACAAGCGTGAGCGGGCACCCCAGCTCCCGAGCGGGGCGCTGGTGGTGCTGTGCTCGACGTTCCTCGACGACGAGGCCGCGCGCATGGGTCGTCAGTGGCGCTCGCACGGGCACCGGGTGATCGCGGTCGACACCGTGCCCCGGCTGAGCACCCGCTACCTCACGCCGCTGCAGGACACCGCCTTCCGGCTGATCATGCTGGATCGGGCACAGCGGATCCGCGAGCTGCGCCGCACGGGCGTCGAGGTGGTCGGGTGGAACGACACCAGCGCCGCCGAGCTCCACGCCGCCGCACGATCCCGGACGCAGGGAGGTCGACGATGAGCGTGCTGGACCGCCTCGCCGGAAGCCGTCCGGAGCATCCTCGCCCGCGCATCTCGATCGAGGGCGCGGCGATGGTCCCGGCGTGGGTGGTGGCCGTGGCCGGTGGGCTCGTGACGGCCCTGGGCGTGACCGTGCTGGTGGACGAGTGGGTCGTCGGGGCGCTGGTGGGCGCCGCGGTCGCGGCGATCCGGCACTCCGCGGTGGCGACCGGCCTCCTGGTGCTCGGGGCCTTCTGGATGCTGCAGCAGGAGCCCGACCCGGTCCGGTGCGCCGTCCTGACACTGGTCGTCCACGTCGCTGCCGTGACGGCACGCCTGACCGGACCGCTGTCGCTCACGGGTGCGATCGAGACACGGTTGCTGATCCGGGTCGGGGCCGCGTTCGCCGTCATCCAGGTGATCGCGCAGGCGCTCGGCGGTCTGGCGTTCGCGGCCCTCACCGGGCTGCCCCCGATGCCCTGGGTGGGGGTGGCGGGGATGCTCGCGGTGTGCGGCGCTGTGGCGGCGGGGATCTCGTGGGTGCGGCGCTCCACCGACTGAGGACAGGCCGGGTGGCCGCGAACCTCGTCGGAAATTCTTCCGGTGCGATGTCGAGAAGGTCGACGCCGGGACGACGTGTGGGGTGAGCGCGACCGATCCCCTCCTGCAGGAGACCGGTGGCGCCGTTCGGCCCGACCCCACCACGAGAGAAGGATGACCCCCATGAAGTTCATGACCATGCTCCACGAGACCCACCGCCCCAGCGCCGAGCCGCCGCCGGAGCTGTTCGCCGCGATCGGCGCGCTGCAGGCCGAGGCGGTCGCCGACGGAACCCTGGTCCAGGCCGGCGGGCTGATGCCGATCGAGCACGGCGGGGCGATCGTGACGCTCGCCGGAGGCACCACCACGACCACCGACGGCCCCTTCGTCGAGGCGAAGGAGCTCGTCGGGGGCTACGCGGTCTACGACCTGCCCGACGTGGCCGCGGCGGTCGCCGCCTCCGAGAAGTTCCTGCAGGCCCACCAGCAGGCCTGGCCGGGCTGGGAGGGCTGGAGCGAGATCCGTGCGCTGATCGAGGTGCCGATCGGCTGATGGTGCCCGAGGAGGAGACCGATGTCTCCCAGGCGGTCGAGCAGGCGTGGCGACGCGAGTCGCCGCGCCTGCTCGGCGCGTTGCTGCGGATCACCCGGAGCGTCACGCGCGCCGAGGACCTCGCCCAGGAGGCGCTGGCGCAGGCGCTGGAGTCCTGGCCCCGCACCGGCATCCCCGACAACCCCGCCGCCTGGCTGATGAGCACGGCCAAACGACGCGCCGTCGACCAGTTCCGCGCGGGCGAGCGGCAGCTCCGGGCGTACGCCGCCGTGGCGGCGGGGACCGAGGAGGCCTACCAGGCGGAGTTCGACGAGGCGCTGACGTCGGAGCACATCGCCGACGACGTGCTGCGGCTCATGGTCACCTGCGCGCACCCGGCGCTGAGCGAGGACACCCGGACCGTGCTGACGCTCCGGCTGGTCGCCGGGCTCACGACCCGCGAGATCGCCCGCGCGTACCTCTCCTCCGAGGCCACCGTCGCCACCCGCATCTCCCGCGCCAAGCGCGCCCTCGCCGAGCTGGGCCCGACCGCACTGGAGCAACCGGCCGGCACCGAGCGCGAGGCACGGTTGAGCGCCGTGCGTTCCTCGATCTACCTGATGTTCAACGAGGGGTACGCGGCATCGGCGGGAGCCGACTGGACACGGCCCGAGCTCTGCCGGGAGGCGGTGCGGCTGGCCGCCATCCTGGCGTCGGTCGCCCCCCGTGAGGCGGAGTCGCACGCGCTGCTCGCGCTGCTCGCGCTGCAGGCCTCTCGCCTGGACGCCCGCCTCGACGAGACGGGCGAGCCCATCCTGCTCGACGCCCAGGACCGCAGCCGCTGGGACCGCGACGCGATCTCCCGTGGGGTCGCGGCGTTGCAGATCGCGGTGGGCCTCGGTGGCGACGGCCCCTATCTGCTGCAGGCGGCGATCGCGGCCGAGCACGCGCGCGCCTGCGACGTCGACGGCACGGACTGGGATCGGATCGCCACGCTGTACGCACGGCTGGCTCGGGCCACCGACTCGGTGGTCGTCGAGCTCAACCGTGCCGTTGCGCTGGGGCGGGCGCGCGGGCCGGCGGCCGGGCTCGCCGTCGCCGACGACCTCCTCCGCGCGCCCTCGCTCGCCGGCTACCACCTGCTGCCGAGCGTCCGCGGCGACCTGCTGGGCCAGCTCGGGCGTCATGCCGAGGCGGCGGCCGAGTTCCGGCGTGCTGCCGATCTCGCCACGAACGAGCGCGAGCGGACGCTCCTGCAGCGCCGTGCGGAGCACGCCGAGGCCGCCATCTGAGCGCAGTTGCGAGCGTCGCGGCCCATCTGACTGGATAGCCCCATGGCCGACGTGGGTAGCACCTGGGCAGGGACGTACGAGTTCGGAGCAGAGCGGCTGCTGACGCCCCGGTCGATCGAGGAGGCGCAGCAGCAGGTGGCCGACGCCACCCGCATCCGCGCGCTCGGATCGCGACACTCCTTCCACGACCTGGCCGACTCCCCGGGCGACCTCATCACGCTGCGCGAGGTGCCGATGCCGACGACCATCGACGCCGCCGCGGGCACCGCCGTCGTCAACGGGTCCCAGACGTACGGGGCCGTGGCCGAGGACCTGCACCGCGCCGGTTTCGCGCTGCCGGCCATGGCCTCGCTCCCCCACATCTCGATCGCCGGCGCCGTCGCCACGGCGACCCACGGGTCCGGTGACGGCACGCCGTGCCTCGCCGCCGCGGTGGTCGGGATCGAGCTCATCGGGGCCGACGGCGAGCTGCGCACCCTGCGTCGGGGCGAACCCGACTTCCCGGGAGCGGTGGTCTCGCTCGGCGCCCTCGGCGTCGTCACCCGGATGGAGATGGCGGTCGAGCCGACGTTCGACGTGCGTCAGGACGTGGTCAACGGTGTGTCCTGGACGCGGGTGCTCGAGTCGTTCGACTCGATCACCTCCGCCGCTCACAGCGTGAGCATCTTCACCCGATGGGGGCCCGACGCCGTCGACCAGGTGTGGTTCAAGAGCCGCGAAGCCCAAGGCCCCACCGGCCTGTTCGGCGGCACGCTCGCCCGCGAGGACCAGCACCCGATCCTCGGCATCGACGCCGTCAACGCCACCGCGCAGCTCGGCCGGCCGGGGCCTTGGTACGACCGGCTGCCGCACTTCCGGATGGGGTTCACGCCCAGCAACGGCACCGAGATCCAGAGCGAGTACCTGGTCGCGCGCACGCACGCGGTCGACGCGATCGAGGCGCTGCGCGGCATCGGCCACCTGATCACGCCGCTGCTGCAGGTGACCGAGATCCGCACCGTCGCCGCTGACGACCTGTGGTTGTCGACGGCGTTCGAGCGGGACACCGTCGCCTTCCACTTCACCTTCGTGCGCGACCCCTCCGTGCGGGCGCTGCTGCCGGAGATCGAGCGCGCCCTCGCGCCCTTCGACGCCCGCCCGCACTGGGGCAAGTGGTTCACCCTCCGACGGGACGGGCTCGCCGGCCTGTACCCCCGCCTGGACGACTTCCGCGACCTCGCGGGCCGCCTCGACCCCGACGGCACCTTCCGCAACGCCTACCTCGACCGCCTCATCCTCTGACCAGCCAGCCCCCTCCCCCACCCGCGGCGGGAAAGCGCAGTCGTGCGATTCGAGGTCGCGTGGTGGACCTAGAAAGCACGAGTCGCGCGTCCGTCGTCCACAGGTGCGGCCCGATGCGGCGTCGTCCACAGCAGGCTCGTCGCCGGCCGACGTCGGCACGGCACATCGGTCACGGTGGTGCGATGGGTCGTTTCGAGCTGTCGCAGGTCGCGGACCTGCTGCGCGCACAGGACGGCGTCGTCGCGCGAGCGCAGCTGCTGGCGCGGGGAGCCGTGGCGCACGACGTCAAGCGGTTGCTCCGCCGTCGGGAGCTCGCCTCCGCCTGGCCGGGGATCCTCGTCGCGCACACGGGGCCGCTGACGCCGCGGCAACGCCAGTGGGTCGCGGTGCTCTCGGCGTGGCCGGCCGCGTTGACCGGGGTGTCGGCGCTCCCGGGGCTTCACCACGGCCCGACACGGCTCGTCGTCGGGCCGGGTCGTCAGCCCCGGCTGCCGCCCGGCACCAGAGTGCGCCGCTCGGACCATCTCGATGCGGAGGTGCAGTGGCACCGGGCTCCACCGCGGGTCAGCATCGAGCACGCCCTGATCGACGCGGCCTCCGAGCGGATCGGGGCGACCGATGTCCCGGGCGCGTTCGCCGTCCTGGCCGAGGGTGTCTCCGCGCGCCGCACCACGGTCGATCGGGTCCTGCGTGCGCTGGACGACCGGCCACGGGTCGCCGGCCGCCGACTGATCCGAGACATGCTCGGTGATCTCGCTGTCGGCGCGTGCTCGGTGCTCGAGCGCGAGTACCTGCGTGCCGTCGAACGGGCCCATGGCCTGCCGCGAGCCGAGCGCCAGCACGCGAGTCTCGCCACCGGGCGCCTCACCCTCAAGGACGTGCGCTATCGCGGCCTGATCGTCGAGCTGGACGGTCGCGGCTTCCACCTCGGCGAACGCGCCGACGAGGACGCGTTTCGCGACCTTGCCGAGCTCGCGGTCACCGCCACCTCGACGATCCGTCTCACGTACGGTCTCGTCTTCCACCGCCCCTGTCGCACGGCGTTCTTGCTCGCCGAGGTCCTTCGCGGGCGCGGCTGGCGAGGCTCGATCCGACGGTGCCGCCGCTGCCCGACCGACGGCACCGCCGATGTCGTGCGATCACGGTCCACCCCGTGACCCCGAGTCGCACGACTGCGCTTTCCCGCGGTGTCGATCGCGGAGCCGGTGGACATGCGAACAGCCCCTGACCGGCGTTTCCGCTGGTCAGGGGCTGTTCTGTGGTGGCGGGGGAGGGATTTGAACCCTCGACCTCCGGGTTATGAGCCCGGCGAGCTACCGAGCTGCTCCACCCCGCGTCGGCCCGTCTACTGTACGACGCCGTTCTGACGAGGGCAAATCGGCGGGCCGGGGGGCCCCGGGGCCCCCGGGCCCGGGGGCGCCCCCCCCCCCGCGGCAGGGGGCGCCGCGGGGGGCGCGCGCGG
>JBMDXU010000255.1:0-7695 GCA_048594485.1 Pseudactinotalea sp.
GAGCGGGCGGCGCGCCCAGATGGTCACGCTGTCGCCGCAGACGGGTGTCGCCGCGGGGGTGCACATCGGCGCACGGCACATCCGCGTGCTCCTCGGTGACTTCGCGTTCACCACGCTCGCGTCGACGTCGATGCCGATCCCGTTCGACGAGCCCTCGGACACCGGGCTGGACCGGATCGCGCTGCTGCTGGCCGAGATGGTCGAGGGTGTCGGACGGTCGATGCCCGACCTGCTCGGCGTCGGCATCGCCGTGCCGGCGCCGGTGGACAGCACGGGCATGATCTCCGTGCGCGGGCTCATGCCCGGGTGGGAGGGCGACCAGCTCGGCGACGTCATCGCCAAACGACTGGGATGCCCCGTCCATCTCGACAACGGCGCCAACCTCGGGGCCCTCGCCGAGATGACCCTGGGGGCGTCGCGGGAGGTCGCGGACAGCCTGTGGCTGAAGATCTCCGACGGCGTCGGCGCAGGTCTCGTCATCGACCGTCGGGTGCACCGGGGGTACGCGGGAGCGGCGGGCGAGATCGGTCACGTCCAGGTGGACCCGGGTGGATCCATCTGCCGGTGCGGCAACAGGGGGTGCCTGGAGACGGTGGTCGGGACCGATGCCCTGCTGGCCCCGCTGCGCGCGCACTACGGCCACATGACGCTGCGCACCCTCGTGGACCGCGCACTCGCGGGCGACGTCGGCTGCGGTCGTGTGATCGCCGACGCGGCCACGACGATCGGTCGTGTGACGGCCACGCTCTGCCAGGCCGTCAACCCACCGATCGTGGTCGTCGGGGGAGAGCTCGCCGAGACGGGCGACCTGTTCCTGGCCCCGCTGCGTGCCGCACTGTCCCAGCACACGATGCGCACGCTCATGGGGCCGGTCGACGTGGTCGCCAGTCAGCTAGGCTCGACCGCGGAAGCGACCGGAGCTCTGGTCCACGCGGTTCAGCAGACCGACGTCACGCACAGGAGCGAGACATGACGGACACGATGTCGTCCCGGGAGGTGCCGCCGTCGGCGCTGGGCTTGCCTGCCGGCGACGCGGTGCCGTTCGACGCGCCGTCGACGCCGGTCGGCCCGGTCCTGAGTGTCCTCGGGGTGACCAAACGGTTCGGCGCCGTCGAGGCGCTGACCGAGTGCTCGCTCGAGGTGTACGGAGGCGAGATCGTCGCGCTCGTAGGCGACAACGCCGCCGGCAAGTCGACGCTGGCGAAGATCATCGCGGGCGTGCTGCAACCCGACGGCGGATACGTCGAGATCGACGGCAACCCGGTCCAGCTGACCAGCCCGGCGACCGCACGGGCGCACGGTGTGGCGTCGGTGTTCCAGGATCTCGGTGTCTGCGACAACCTCGACGTCACCGCTAACGTGTTCCTCGGGCAGGAGCGGTCCCGCCACGGACTGCTCGACCAGTACCGGATGGAGCAGGTGGTCCGCGAGGTGCTGCGGACGATCGGTGCGAACGTGCCGTCGCTGCGGACGCCCGTCGGGCAGCTCTCGGGCGGTCAGCGCCAGGGTGTCGCCATCGCCCGCACGATGCTCGGCTCGCCGCGGATCGTCGTCCTCGACGAGCCGACGGCGTCCCTCGGCGTCGTCCAGACCGCGGAGGTGCTCACCCATCTGGACCGGCTCCGCGATCTCGGCCTCGCCGTCGTCGTCATCGGGCACAACCTCAACGACCTGCGCGCGGTGGCGGACCGCATCGAGGTGCTGCGCCACGGCCGCAACAACGGCAGCTTCGACGGACCCACCTCGCGCAACGACGAGATCATCGGGGCGATCACGGGGGCCTGGCGGCAGTAGGCGGCCGTCGCCGTCCACGCTCTGAGCGAACGCGGGGCCCGACACGCCGTCGAACGGATGTGCGATGTCGGTCCGCCGACCTACCATGGAGCGCGTGTCCGATTCCCTGGTGGTCAGAGGTGCGCGCGAGCACAATCTTCAGGACGTCAGCATCGAGCTCCCTCGGGACCGGCTGATCGTCTTCACGGGACTGTCCGGCTCCGGGAAGTCGTCGCTCGCGTTCGACACGATCTTCGCCGAGGGCCAGCGCCGCTACGTCGAGTCGCTGTCCTCGTACGCACGGCAGTTTCTCGGGCAGATGGACAAGCCCGACGTCGACTTCATCGAGGGCCTCTCACCCGCGGTCTCGATCGACCAGAAGTCGACGAACCGGAACCCGCGCTCGACAGTCGGCACCATCACCGAGGTCTACGACTACCTCCGGCTGCTGTTCGCACGCGCCGGCACGCAGCACTGCCCGGTCTGCGGCGAACGGGTCACCGCGCAGACGCCCCAGCAGATCGTGGATCGCATCCGCGAGCTCCCCGAGGGCACGCGCTTCCAGGTGCTCGCACCGGTGGTCCGGGGCCGCAAGGGCGAGTACTCCGAGATGTTCCGGGAGCTGCAGGGCCGCGGCTTCGCCCGGGCACGCGTCGATGGCGAGGTGATCCAGCTCAACGAGCCGCCGACGCTGGAGAAGAAGCTCAAGCACGACATCGAGGTTGTCGTCGACCGGCTCGTCGTCCGGGACAACATCAAGCAGCGGCTCACGGACTCGGTCGAGACGGCGCTCGGGCTGGCCGAGGGTCTGGTGATCATCGAGCGGGTCGACGTCGAGCCCGGCGACCCGGAGCGTGAGCGACGGTTCTCGGAGAAGCGCGCCTGCCCGAACGACCACCCGCTCACGCTCGAGGAGATCGAGCCGCGCACGTTCTCGTTCAACGCGCCCTACGGCGCGTGCCCGGAGTGCACCGGGATCGGCACCCGGCTCGAGGTCGACCCGGAGCTGGTGATCCCCGATGACGAGCTGTCGATCGCCGAGGGCGCGATCGCGCCGTGGGCGCAGGGGCAGAGCAGCAACCAGTACTTCGACCGCATCCTGGTCGCGCTGGGGGAGGAGCTGAACTTCTCCGTCGACGCGCCGTGGCGATCGCTGCCCGAACGGGCCAAGGAGGCGATCCTGCGGGGCAAGGACCACAAGGTCCACGTCCGCTACAAGAACCGGTGGGGTCGCGAGCGCGCCTACAGCACGGGCTTCGAGGGTGTCATCTCGTTCCTGGAGCGTCGTCACTCCGAGACCGACTCCGAGTGGTCCCGCGAGAAGTACGAGGGGTACATGCGGGAGGTGCCGTGCCCGGTCTGCCGCGGCGCGCGTCTGAAGCCGGAGGTGCTCGCGGTCACGGTCGGCGGGATGTCGATCGCCGAGGTCTGCTCGCTCTCCATCGCCCGCGCCCACGAGGCGCTCAGCTCCCTGGTGCTCGGCGAGCGCGAGGCCGCGATCGCCGGCATGGTCCTCAAGGAGATCGACGCGCGGCTGGGGTTCCTGCTCGATGTCGGGCTGGACTACCTGTCGTTGTCGCGCGCGGCGGGTACGCTGTCCGGTGGTGAGGCGCAGCGGATCCGGCTGGCGACCCAGATCGGGTCGGGGCTGGTCGGTGTGCTCTACGTGCTCGACGAGCCGAGCATCGGGCTGCACCAGCGCGACAACCGGCGTCTGATCGACACCCTCACGAGGCTGCGCGACCTCGGCAACACGCTGATCGTCGTCGAGCACGACGAGGACACCATCCGGGTCGCCGACTGGATCGTCGACATCGGTCCGGGTGCGGGCGAGCTGGGTGGGCACATCGTCCACTCCGGCGACTACCGCGGGCTGTTGAAGCAGAAGGGGTCGCTGACCGGCGACTATCTCGCCGGGCGACGCTCGATCCCGGTGCCCGCGGCGCGGCGTGCCCCGGAGCCGGATCGGTGGATCACGGTCGAGGGTGCGCGCGAGCACAACCTCAAGGACGTCACCGTCTCGTTCCCGCTCGGCACGTTCGTCGCCGTGACAGGGGTGTCGGGATCGGGCAAGTCGACGCTCGTCAACACGATCCTCTACAACGTGCTCGCCAACGAGCTGAACGGAGCACGGCACGTGCCCGGCCGGCACAAGCGTGTGCACGGGCTGGACCAGCTCGACAAGGTGGTGCACGTCGACCAGAGCCCGATCGGTCGGACGCCGCGCTCGAACCCCGCGACGTACACCGGCGTCTGGGACCACATGCGCAAGCTGTTCGCCGAGACCGAGGAGGCGAAGGTCCGCGGCTACGGTCCCGGCCGGTTCTCCTTCAACGTCAAGGGCGGCCGCTGCGAGGCCTGCTCCGGCGACGGCACGATCAAGATCGAGATGAACTTCCTCCCGGATGTGTACGTGCCGTGCGAGGTCTGCCACGGCGCGCGCTACAACCGCGAGACGCTCGAGGTGCACTTCAAGGGCAAGACCGTCGCCGACGTCCTCGACATGCCGATCTCGGAGGCGGCGGACTTCTTCGCCGCGGTCCCCGCGATCTCGCGTCACCTGTCGACGCTGGTGGACGTCGGTCTCGGGTACGTCCGGCTGGGCCAGCCGGCCCCGACGCTGTCGGGCGGCGAGGCGCAGCGGGTCAAGCTGGCGAGCGAGCTGCAGAAGCGCTCCACGGGCCGCACCGTCTACGTGCTCGACGAGCCCACGACCGGTCTGCACTTCGAGGACATCCGCAAGCTGATGGGCGTGCTGCAGGGCCTCGTCGACAAGGGCAACACGGTGATCGTCATCGAGCACAACCTCGACGTGATCAAGAACGCCGACTGGTTGATCGACATGGGCCCCGAGGGCGGTGACGGCGGCGGCACGGTGGTCGCCGAGGGCACCCCGGAGCACGTCGCCTCGGTCGCGGAGAGCCACACCGGCCGCTTCATCGCGGAGATCCTCGAGCCCGGCTCGGTCGCCCCGACCAAGAGCGTCACCCAGGTCGCCGCCCTGTCCCGCCCAAAGGCCCGCTCCGCCCGCCGTGCCAGCCGTGCCAAGAAGAAGACGGCATAACAACCGATCTCGTTGACGAATCGGCCTCGTCCCACGACGCCACGCCAGGCGCCGTCCGACGTCACGTGGCGGCGAGAACCTCTGTCGCGAGCGGGGCGTGGCGGACGGGGAAGTTGACCGACCGGGCGATGAAGCAGTGGGCGTGGGCGTCGGCGTGGATCGTCGCGACGACCTCGTCGGAGACCTCGTCGGCGACGGTGAGCCTGGGGTGCAGGGTGACCTCGACGAACTGTCCGGCGCCGGCGGACTCGACGCGCATCGTCCCGGTGGCGCGGTCGGTGTAGCCGACGACGACGACGCCGGCGCGCGCGGCCATGTGGAGCGCCCAGAGCATGTGGCACTGGCTCAGCGCGGCGACGAACAGGTCCTCGGGCGAGTAGCGCGAGGGATCCCCACGGAAGCCGGGTTCGGACGATCCGAGCAGTGTCGGCTTGCCCTCGATGGCGATCTCGTGGTCGCGGCTGTAGGAGGTGTAGCTGGCCGTCCCCTCGCTCCCGGCACCGGTCCAGGTCACGTTCACCGCGAAGTTGTGCAGGCCGCCCATGGACCGACGCTAGCGCCCGACCGGCTCCCACGGGCCGGGATTCGCCGACGACCTGGTGCTGCGCCGAGCAGCGAGGCCGAGTGTCGGCGGGGCGAACTAGGGTGTCGAGCATGGCGGATCCGCGGAGCTATCGGCCCAAGCCGGGCGAGATCCCCACCCAGCCCGGGGTGTACCGGTTCCGTGACGCGAACGGTCGGGTCATCTACGTCGGCAAGGCCGTCTCGCTGCGGCAACGGCTGTCCAACTACTTCGCCGACCTGCGCACCCTGCACACCCGTACCCGGCAGATGGTGACGACGGCGGCCAGCGTCGAGTGGACCGTCGTCGGCACCGAGGTGGAGGCGCTCCAGCTCGAGTACGCCTGGATCAAGGAGTTCGACCCGCGGTTCAACGTCAAGTACCGCGACGACAAGTCCTACCCGTTCCTCGCGGTCACGATGGGTGAGGAGTTCCCGCGCGTCCAGGTGATGCGGGGCAAGAAGCGCAAGGGCACCCGTTACTTCGGGCCGTACTCGCACGCGTGGGCGATCCGGGAGACCGTCGACCTGCTGCTGCGGGTGTTCCCGATCCGGTCGTGCTCGGCCGGCGTGTTCAAGCGCGCCGCGCAGACCGGCCGTCCGTGCCTGCTCGGCTACATCGACAAGTGCTCGGCACCGTGCGTCGGTCGCATCGACGAGCAGGCGCACCGCGAGCTCGCCGAGGACTTCTGCTCCTTCATGGCCGGCGACAGCAGCACCTACCTGCGCCGTCTCGAGTCGGACATGAAGCAGGCCGCCGACGAGCAGGAGTACGAGCGCGCGGCCCGCCTCCGCGATGACATCGGTGCGCTGCGCAAGGTCCTCGACCGCAACGCCGTGGTGCTCGCGGAGAGCACCGATGCCGACGTGTTCGCCATGGCCTCCGACGAGCTGGAGGCGTCCGTGCAGGTGTTCCACGTGCGCGGTGGCCGGGTGCGCGGGCAGCGCGGCTGGGTGACCGAGCGTGTGGAGGAGCTGTCGGACGCCGAGATGGTCGGCCGGCTGCTGCTGCAGGTCTACGGCGATGCCGACGCGGATGCCGATGCGATCCCGCGCGAGGTGATCGTGCCGGTGATCCCCGACGACGTCGACGACCTGGAGTCGCTTCTCGGGAGCGTGCGCGGGTCCAAGGTGCGCATCCGCGTGGCCCAGCGCGGCGACAAGCGCGCCCTCGCCGAGACCGTGCACCGCAACGCCGAGCAGGCGCTCGCCCTCCACAAGACCCGGCGGGCGGGTGACCTCACGGCACGATCGCGCGCGCTCGCCGAGCTGCAGGACCAGCTCGGGCTCGCCGAGTCGCCCCTGCGCATCGAGTGCTACGACATCTCGCACACCGGCGGCACCGAGCAGGTGGCGTCGATGGTCGTGTTCGAGGACGGCCTGCCGCGCAAGGGCGAGTACCGGCACTTCATCGTCCGCGGTGACGAGGGGCAGGGCGCGCGAGACGACACCGAGGCCATGTACGAGGTGCTCACCCGCCGGTTCCGCCGTTACCTCGTCGACGCCGCCGGTTCCCCGGACGCCGCCGATCTCGACGATCCGGACCGGACGCCCGGGGGAGAGGTCAGCGCCGAGGAGGCGGTGCCCGGGCGGGCCAAGCGGTTCGCGTACCCCCCGAACCTCGTGGTGGTCGACGGCGGAGCACCCCAGGTCGGCGCGGCGCAGCGGGCGCTGTCCGACCTCGGGATCGTCGATGTCGCGATCGTCGGGCTCGCGAAACGCCTCGAGGAGGTGTGGCTGCCGGGTGAGGACTTCCCGCTGGTGCTGCCACGGACGTCGGAGGGGCTGTACCTGCTCCAGCGTGTGCGCGACGAGGCGCACCGGTTCGCGATCACGCACCACCGCAAGCGCCGTGCGAAGACCATGACCCGCTCCGAGCTCGAGTCGATCCCCGGTCTGGGACCGGCCCGACAGGCCGCGCTGCTCCGCACGTTCGGGTCCGTCCGCAAGCTGCGCGCGGCGACCACCGAGGAGATCGCGTCAGTGCCGGGGATCGGACCGCGGCTCGCCGACACGGTGGTGCAGACGTTGTCCCCGGCACCGCCGGGAGAGGGGTCGGCCGCCACGCGCGACACCGTCGGTTCGTGACATGCTCGACTCATGAGCAGTGACTCCGACCCGCCCGTCGACGACGAATCCACGCTCACGGTGCCGACCGGCATCCCGCTCCTCGAGCAGCTGTCCAACGCCGCTCCCGACGACCGTCCCGAGGTCATCATCGTCACCGGGATGTCGGGGGCCGGACGCAGCCGGACGGCGGCCGTGCTCGAGGATCTCGACTGGTACGTCGTCGACAA
>JBMDXU010000256.1:0-21290 GCA_048594485.1 Pseudactinotalea sp.
GAGCTGGCCCAGCGCCACGTCGAGGTGCCGGAGCAGGTCGCGAAGGTCGACGACGAGGTGTTCGTCAAGGTCATCGACATCGACCTCGAGCGTCGCCGGATCTCGCTGTCGCTCAAGCAGGCGAACGAGGGCGTCGACCCGGGCTCGGACGACTTCGACCCGTCGCTGTACGGCATGGCCGCGGAGTACGACGAGCAGGGCAACTACAAGTACCCCGAGGGCTTCGACCCGGAGACGAACGAGTGGCTCGAGGGCTTCGACGCCCAGCGCGAGGCCTGGGAGGCGCAGTACGCCGCCGCCCACGCTCGCTGGGAGGCCCACAAGAAGCAGGTCTCGGAGGCCGCCGAGGCGGACACCGAGGCGGCGACCACGAGCAGCACGACCGCCGAGTCGGCCAGCTACACCTCGGCCGCTCCGGAGTCGACCGGCACGCTCGCGTCGGACGAGGCGCTGGCCGCGCTGCGCGAGAAGCTCACCGGTAACTGATCCGCCGCTCGGCCCCGGTCGAGCACGACGGCAGCCCGTCGCCCTTCGGGGCGGCGGGCTGTTCGCGTCTCGGCCGCGACTAGGCTCACGGCCGTGATCCCGACCGACCGCCGCGTGCTGCTGACGTCGTTCGAGCCGTTCGGGGGCGAGCGCGTCAACCCCTCGATGACCGTCGTCGACGGTGTCGCGCGCACCTGGCGCCGTGCCGAGAGACTGGTCACCGCGGTGCTGCCGGTCTCCTTCGTCGCAGCGGCTGACGCGCTCGAGCGGCTGCTGGTGGAGCACGACCCCGACGTGCTGGTCTCGGTCGGCCTGGCGGGCGGTCGCACCCGGGTGGGGCTGGAGCGGGTGGCGCTCAACCTCTGCGACGCGCGCATCCCCGACAACGACGGCGACCAGCCCGCGGACCGGGAGGTGGTTGCCGGTGGGCCGTTGGCGCTGCCGACCTCGCTCCCGGTCAAGGCCGCGGCTCGCGTGCTCGCCGGTCGCGGGGTCGTCGTGGACCTGTCGACCTCGGCGGGCACGTTCGTGTGCAACGCGGTCTTCTACCGGGGGCTCGCCTGGTCGACCGGTCGGGCCGGGCGGCGCGCCGGGTTCGTGCACGTCCCGCCCGGGAGCATCGACGCGAGCGTGGCCGCGGTGTCCGCCACCGTCGACGCCGCGCTCGACATCGAGGTCGACGACGACACCCCGGTGGGCAGCACGCACTGACCGGGATCGCTCTGTGCGTGGGATCACAGCCGCCCCAGCACCGTTCCGGCCTGCGCCGCGGTCGCGGTCCCTAGGGTGAACAGGACCAGGAACGGCGCAGGTAGGGGACGGCGATGAGCACGGCAACGACGCTGCACGGGACCCCGGTGGTGCCCGGGATCGGCTACGGGCCCGCGGTGCGACCGGCGCCGCGGCCGTCGATCTCAGCGATCGCCACCGCGACCTCGCCCTCGTCGCGCGAGGCCGAGAAGGCGGCCTTCCGTGCCGCCGTCGCGGCCGTCGCGGCGAGGTTGGAGCGGCGCGCGGGCCGCGCGCCCGGACAGGCGGCGCAGGTGCTGTCGACCACCGCGGCGATGGCGAGCGACCCCACGCTCGCCGGCGCCGTCGAGAAGGCGATCGACGCCGGCACCCCTGCCGTCCAGGCGGTCGCCGGCGCCACCGCGGAGTTCACGGCGATGTTCTCGGCCGCCGGCGGCCTCATGGCCGAGCGGGTGACCGATCTCGAGGACATCCGTGACCGTGTCGTCGCCGAGCTGATGGGGCTGCCCGAGCCGGGGGTGCCCCGCCCCAAGGAGCCGTCGGTGCTCGTCGCCGACGACCTCGCCCCCGCCGACGCCGCTCTGCTCGACGTCGCGCTCGTCGTCGCGCTCGCCACACGCCTGGGCGGTCCGACGAGCCACACCGCGATCATCGCCCGTCAGCTGGGCATCCCGTGCGTCGTCGCCGTCGCCGGGCTGGACGACGTCGAGACCGGCACCCCGGTGCTGGTCGACGGCGACCAGGGGCTGGTCACGGTCGAGCCCGAGGAGTCCGAGGCGCAGGCGCAGGTCGGGGCCGCGGGGGAGCGGGCACGTGAGGCCGCGCGATGGCGAGGCAGCGGTGCGACCTCCGACGGCCACGCCGTCGAGCTGCTGGCCAACGTCGCCGACGGCGACGCGGCGCGCGAGTCGGCTCGCGGCGTCGCCCAGGGTGTGGGGCTGTTCCGCACCGAGCTCTGCTTCCTCTCCGCGGCGACGGAGCCCACCGTGGAGCAGCAGGCGGACATCTACGCCGACGTCTTCTCGGCGTTCCCGGGCCGCAAGGTGGTGATCCGCACCCTCGACGCGGGCTCCGACAAGCCGCTCGTCTACGCGGGGCTGCCCGAGGAGGCGAACCCGGCGCTCGGCGTGCGTGGGCTGCGGATCGCCCTCGACGACCCGGGCATCCTCGACCGGCAGCTCGATGCCATCGCGCTGGCCGCCGATCGCACGAGCAGCACCGTCTGGGTGATGGCGCCGATGGTCGCGACCGTCGAGGAGGCGGCGTTCGTCGCCGACCGTGTCCGTGCGCGCGGGCTCGTGGCCGGGGTCATGGTGGAGGTGCCCGCCGCGGCGCTGCTCGCCCACGAGATCCTCGAGGTGGTCGACTTCGTCTCGCTCGGCACCAACGACCTCACGCAGTACACGATGGCCGCGGACCGGCTGTCGCCCTCGCTGGCGACCCTGAGCGACCCGTGGCAGCCAGCGGTCCTCAAGCTGGTCGAGATGACCGCCCGTGCGGGCGCGGACCTTGGCAAACCGGTCGGAGTGTGCGGAGAGGCCGCCGCGGACCCGCTGCTCGGCGCCGTGCTCGTGGGCCTCGGCGTCACCTCGTTGTCGGCCGCCGCGGCGGCCCTGCCGCCCGTGGGTGCGCGGCTGGCGTCGGTGACCTTCGACGACTGCGGCCGGGCGGCGAAGGCGGCCGTGCGCGCCTCTGACCCGGCGGCCGCACGCGAGGCGGCACGGAGCGCCCTGCACCTGGTCTGACGGCCGTCGGGACCAGCCCGGCCGAAGGTCACGATCCGATTACGGAAATCGGCTCCGCATCCGTACGATGGCGCCCATGCTGCATGTCGGACTGACAGGCGGTCTGGCATCGGGGAAGTCGACCGTGGCTGCCCTCTTCGCAGAGCTCGGCGCTGCCGTCATCGACGCGGACAAGGTCGCGCGCGAGGTGGTGGCCATCGGCACGCCCGGGCTCGACGCCGTGCTCGACGCGTTCGGCCCCGAGGTGCGTGGACCGGATGGTGCCCTCGACCGGGACGCACTCGCACAGATCGTCTTCGACGACGACGCCGAGCTGCGCCGTCTGAACGCGATCGTGCACCCGCTGGTGCGCGAGGCGACCGCGGCGCGTGTCGCCCGGATCGCGCCCGACCGGATCGTCGTCCACGACGTCCCGCTCCTGGTGGAGAACGGGATGGGCGCCCAGTACCAGCTCGTGGTCGTCGTCGGGGCGTCGGTGGCCGTCCGCACCGAACGAGCCGTCGCGCGCGGGCTGACCGAGTCGCAGGCGGTGGCACGGATCGCCGCGCAGGC
Organism: Pseudactinotalea sp.; assembly: GCA_048594485.1. GTDB lineage: Bacteria > Actinomycetota > Actinomycetes > Actinomycetales > Beutenbergiaceae > Pseudactinotalea. Next base: position 3,534 of record JBMDXU010000256.1, read on the forward strand.
CGACGATCGTTCTCGACGCGTCGCGGCGGACGTCTGGGTCGACAACGAGGGCACGGCCGACAACCTGCAGGAGGTCGTCGACCTGCTGTGGCGCGCGAGGATCGCGCCGTTCGCGCAGAACCTGTGCGAGGGCCGGTGGGCGGAGCCGGGGGAGATCGGGGAGTCGCCGGAGGCGCACAAGGGCTGGCCGGAGCAGGCCGACCGCCTGATCGCACGTCTGGAGCGTGTCGGGTCCTCCGACATCGGGAGTGTCAGCTACGTGCCACCGGCGGACGAGCCCACGCTCGACGTCATCGAGCTGCGGGCGCAGGCCCGACGAGACGACGACTCCGAGCCGCCGGGGATGCTGCGCGACGCGGGCTTCGTGCTCGTCCGCGAGGGTGTGTACGCCAACGCCGACCCGGGTCGTCCCGCCGTGCTCAGCCTGGACGCCCCGGGTCGGTGACGCCGACGCTCAGGTGAGCGACGCCGTCAGCGTGATCGGGGTGGCGGCGAGCGCCGCCGAGACCGGGCAGCCGGTCTTGGTCGCCTCCGCGACCGTCTGGAACGTGGCGTCGTCGATGCCCTCCACGCTCGCCGACGTCGTCAGCGCGATCCCGGTGATGCCGGTCCCCGGGACGAACGTCACCGCGGCCGTCGTGGTCACCGACGTCGGCGGCGTGCCGTTCTCGGTGAGTCCGTGGGCGAGCGCCATCGAGAAGCAGGAGGCGTGGGCGGCGGCGAGCAGCTCTTCCGGCGTGGTGGTCCCGCCACCGGGCTCGGTGCGGGCCTTCCACGACACCTCGTAGCTACCGAGCTTCGAGGTCTCCAGCGCGGTGGTTCCTGCGCCGGAGGCGAGATCGCCGTTCCAGGTGGTCGTGGCCTGTGACACCGCGGGCATGAGGGTCTCCTTCTGGTCGGGGATGATCACCCCATCCTGCCGGTCGTCTCAGTCGCGCGTCAGCACCTCGCGCAGGAATGCGGCGACGTCGGCGGCCTCCTGCGCGGTGATCCCGTGCCCGGCGCCGGGGTAGCGTCGCTCGACGGCGTCGGCGTGGCTGGTGAGGAAGGCCCGCAGCCGGTCGGTGGCTGGGCTCGTCACGACCGGGTCCGCGACGTCGTGACCCCACAGCACCCGCGGGCGGATCTGCGCCATCGCCTCGTCGCCGGCGACGAGGCCGGGTGCCACGAAGCCGGACAGCACACCGGCGCCGGCGAACATCTCGGGGGCGTGACGGAGCATCTGGACCGCCATGGCGCCACCCTGCGAGAAGCCGACCAGCGCGACCGGCCCGGGTGTGCGCACACGCGCGTGGACCCGCTCGAGCCAGGTGAGCAGACCTCGGGCCGACGCGTCGACGTAGGCGGGGTCGGCGGTGATGCCGTCGCCGAGAAGCGGAGGGAACCAGGCGTACCCGGGCATGCCGGAGATCGGGAGCGGGGCACGCACGCTGGCGTAGAGGAGCTCGGCCGGCAGGGCAGGGACGAGACCCGCCAGGTCGCGCTCGTCGGCACCGAGGCCGTGCAGGAGGACGACGAGGGGGCGGTCGGCGAGAGCCGGCTCGACGTCCGCCGTCGGGACCGACCACCATGTCGCGGCGTCGTCGATCGGGAGCTCGTGCGGCGGGCGCGGGGGAGTCGGCGGCGTCGGCGGAGTCACCCCGCCATTCTCCCGTGGGTGAAACAAGGACGCCGACCCGCGCGATGTCGGTGCCTGGTCGTAGCGTTGACGCCATGCGTCCGATCACCGACCTGCAGCGCACGGTTGCCCCGTTCGAGGTCGTCTCCGAGTACACCCCGTCCGGCGATCAGCCGAGCGCGATCGCCGATCTCACCCAGCGCCTGAACGCAGGGGAGAAGGATGTCGTGCTGCTCGGCGCCACCGGTACCGGCAAGTCCGCCACCACGGCCTGGCTGATCGAGCAGGTGCAGCGGCCCACGCTCGTGATGGCTCCCAACAAGACGCTCGCCGCCCAGCTCGCGACCGAGTTCCGCGAGCTGCTGCCCAACAACGCCGTCGAGTACTTCGTCTCCTACTACGACTACTACCAGCCCGAGGCGTACGTCCCCTCGACCGACACCTACATCGAGAAGGACTCCTCGATCAACGACGAGGTCGAACGGCTGCGGCACTCCGCCACGAACTCGCTGCTCACCCGGCGCGATGTCATCGTGGTCGCGTCCGTGTCCTGCATCTACGGCCTGGGCACCCCGCAGGAGTACGTCGACCGGATGGTGCGGCTGCACGTCGGCCAGCAGATCGACCGCGACCAGCTGCTCCGCCGGTTCGTCCAGATGCAGTACACCCGCAACGACATGGCGTTCACGCGCGGCACCTTCCGTGTGCGCGGTGACACGATCGAGATCATCCCCGTGTACGAGGAGCTCGCGATCCGCATCGAGATGTTCGGCGACGAGATCGAGACGATCGCCACGCTGCACCCCCTCACCGGTGACGTCATCCGCACCGAGGAGGAGATGTTCCTGTTCCCGGCCACCCACTACGTCGCCGGGCCCGAACGCATGGAGCGCGCGATCACGGGCATCGAGGCGGAGCTCGCGGAGCAGCTGGCGACGTTCGAGAAGCAGGGGAAGCTGCTGGAGGCGCAGCGGCTGCGGATGCGCACCACCTACGACATCGAGATGATGCGGCAGATCGGCACGTGCTCGGGGATCGAGAACTACTCGATGCACATCGATGGTCGCGAGCCCGGGTCGGCGCCCCACACCCTCCTCGACTACTTCCCCGAGGACTTCCTGCTGGTGATCGACGAGTCGCACGTCACGGTGCCGCAGATCGGGGCGATGTTCGAGGGCGACTACTCGCGCAAGCGGGTGCTGGTCGAGCACGGGTTCCGGCTGCCGTCCGCGGTCGACAACCGGCCGCTGAAGTGGGAGGAGTTCCTCGACCGCATCGGTCAGACGGTCTACCTGTCCGCGACACCCGGCAGTTACGAGATGTCCGTGTCCGACGGCGTGGTGGAGCAGATCATCCGGCCCACCGGCCTGGTCGACCCCGAGGTCGTGGTCAAGCCGACCAAGGGCCAGATCGACGACCTGCTCGCCGAGATCCGCGACCGGGTCGAGCGCGACGAGCGTGTGCTCGTGACGACGCTGACCAAGAAGATGGCCGAGGATCTCACCGACTACCTGCTCGAGCGCGATGTGCGCGTCCGCTACCTGCACTCCGAGGTCGACACGCTGAGGCGGGTCGAGCTGCTCCGCGAGCTGCGTTCTGGTGTGTTCGACGTGCTGGTCGGCATCAACCTGCTCCGCGAGGGCCTCGACCTCCCGGAGGTGTCGTTGGTCGCGATCCTCGATGCCGACAAGGAGGGCTTCCTGCGGTCGGGCACCTCGCTCATCCAGACCATCGGTCGTGCGGCCCGCAACGTGTCCGGCCAGGTGCACATGTACGCCGACACGATCACACCGTCGATGGCGGCCGCGATCGAGGAGACCAACCGACGCCGCGAGATCCAGGTGGCTTACAACACCGAGCACGGGATCGACCCGAGCCCGTTGCGCAAGCGGATCGGTGACATCACCGACATGCTCGCGCGTGAGGACGTCGACACCAAGGAGCTGCTGGCAGGTGGCTACCGGCAGCAGGGCAAGGGTCGCAAGGCGCCCGTGCCGGCGTCGTCCGCCGCGGTACCCGACAAGGGATCCCGCGCCGGCGCCGCGGCCAGTGACCTCGCCGATCTCATCCAGGAGCTGTCCGGGCAGATGCACGCCGCCGCGGAGGAGCTCCAGTTCGAGGTGGCGGCGAGGCTCCGTGACGAGATCCGTGATCTCAAGCGCGAGCTGCGGGAGATGTCCAGCGCGACGGCGTGAGCCCGCGGCCGCCCGGCTCCCTCAGGCGCGGGCGCGCCGCGTGGACTCCTGGAGCCGCGTGAAGACGTGGGGGTCCACCTCGGACCCCGCCGACCGGAGCCCGAGCACGGCAGCACCCACGAGACCGTCCTCGACGGCGATCACCGGGCCGTTGACCCCGGCGACGCTCACACGTGCGACGAGACCGTCCCGGATCCGCGGCTGCGCCCCGACACCGCCACCGATGACCAGCGGGCCGGGGAGGGCCGGGTCGGCGACATCCAGGACGGCGCGTGCGAGATGCTCGACCGCGGTGTCGACGATGTTGCTGGAGACGTCGTCGTCGGGGTCGTGGAACACCAGCGGCGCGAACGTGGCCAGCCGGAGCGGCGAGGCGCCGTAGACGGCGCGGATGAGCCCGGTCAGCTCGGACGGTCGGTTCTCGATCCGGGCGCCGTCGCGGGCGATCTCCAGCTGCGCGAGCAGCCGCGGCGTCAGCGAGGTGGCCGGACCTCGACCGTCGAGATCGGCCGCGACGGCGCGCACGACCTGGTGCCCGATCCAGAACCCGGATCCGCTGTCGCCGAGCAACCAGCCGAGCCCGTCGGCCATCGCAGCCATCGCCCCGTCCTCGACCCGGACGGCGGTCGCGCCGGTGCCGGCGACGAGTCCGTACCCCTGCAGGCTCGGGGAGCCGGAGCAGAACATCGCCAGGAGGTCGGGCTCCACCGTCGCGCGGGGCGTGAGGCCGAGCGCGCCGAGCGGGCCGTCGAGCCAGTCCGACGAGGCGAAGGCCAACCCACCCGCCATCGCGAGCGTGAGCGCACCGATCGTGGCGGCGTCCACGGCCGCAGCCGCGATCGCCCCGGCGACGGCTGTCGCGATCGCCGCTGCGGCGTTCTCGGCGCCGTCGGAGACAGGGTTGCCACGACCTCCGCGGCCGATCCCCAGGCAGGTGCCGTCGCTGGTGAGAACCATGGCGCGCGTCGAGGTGCCGCCCGCGTCGATCGCCAATTGATGCAGCATTGTGATCTTTCTCTGTCCTAGATGCTCGACAACGAGCATCGTATGAGAATATCTTTCAGGCCAACCCCCAGTGACGTGAGAGGCATTTTCAGCAGATGCTCGGCTCGACAGACGTGGACACCCGCTTCCAGGTGCCCCAGCAGATCGACGCCGCGCTGCCCTCCATGAGCGAGACGATGCGCAAGATCGGCCGGCTGCTGCTGAGCGACCCGACCGCACCGTTGCGGATGTCGATCACCGAGCTCGCGAGCCGTGCAGGCACGTCGCCGGCCACCGTGACGCGGTTCTGCCGAGTGCTCGGCTACGACGGCTACGTGCAGTTCCGTGTCGAGGTCGCCACCGATGTCGGCCGCGGGCCGATGAAGGTCGAGATCGGCACCGCCTTCCATCCCACGGACGGGCCCCGCGACCTGCTCCGGACCCTGGTCAGCGGCCACGTGAGCTCCTTGCAGGCGACGGCGGCGAACGTCGACCTCGACGCGTGCGCGCGGGTCGCTCACGCGATCGCGCACTGCCGGCAGGTCGACCTCTACGGTACGGGTGGCAGCGCCGTGGTCGCGGACGAGATCGAGCACCGGTTCTACCGCGTCGGCGTCAACACCCACGCGTGGGCGGACGTCCACAAGGGTCTGGCGAGCGCGGCGATGCTCGGCCCGTCCGACGTCGCCCTGGGGATCTCGCACAGCGGCGAGACCGCCGAGACGATCGAGATGCTCGCGACGGCGAAGCGCGCCGGTGCGCTCACGGTCGCGATCACCAACCGGCGCAGCACGTCGCTGGAGGACGTGGCCGACGAGTGCCTGATCGCCACCGTGCCCAAGCAGTACCTGCACCCCGCCGACCTGTCGACGAAGCACGCGCAGCTGCTTGTCCTGGACCTCATTTACATGCTCGTCATCCACGAGGACTACGCAGGGGCGGTGGCCAAGCTCGACGTGTCGGCGGCCGCGGTCTCCGGTCACCGAACCACCCCCGACAACGCCCCTCAGGAGGCCATCGCATGAGCAGCACCGCCACCTCGACCGCGCAGGCGAGCTTCGCCGAGGAGGTCCGGGCACGCCTGGAGGCGCTGACGTCGCTCGTCGCCGAGGGTGGTCTCGACGACGCGATCGATCTGCTCGTCGACTCGGTGCGGGCCGGTGGTGTCATCCAGGCGTTCGGCACCGGGCACTCGGAGGCGTTCGCCATGGAGATCGCCGGGCGCGCCGGCGGTCTGATCCCGGCGCACCGCATCGCGCTCCGCAACGTCGTGCTGCGCGGCAGCCGCGTCGTCGACGACCTCGTCGGCGCCGACCTCGAGCGCGACGGCACCGTCGTGCCCGAGCTGATGGAGCTCACGAAGCTGGACCCGGCGGACGTGTTCGTCATCGCGAGCAACTCCGGCGTCAACTCCTCGATCGTCGGGATGGCGCTGGCGGCGAAGGAGCGCGGCCACAAGCTCATCGCGGTCACGAGCCTGCAGCACACCAACGCCGTCCAGCCCAAGCACCCGAGCGGCAAGCGGCTGGCCGAGGTGGCCGACGTCGTCATCGACACCCTCGCCCCCTTCGGCGACGCCACCACCACGGTCGCCGACGGCGTCGTCGTCGGCGCCGTCTCCTCGATCACCGCGGCCTACATCGCGCAGGCCCTGACGATCGGTGTCGTCGAGCGCCTGGTCGCCGACGGCGAGGTGCCTCCCGTCTACATCTCGGCGAACGTGCCGGGCGGGGACGAGCACAACAACGCCCTGGCCGACCGCTACGGCGACCGCATCCAGTCCCTCTGACCACCCTGTCGACGGCGGGAGCAGCCAGCACCCGCCGACCCACCTGAAAGGAAGCACCACCTCATGACGGACTCCACGTCCTACACCCGCCGGAACGTGCTGCGTGGCGCGCTCTTCACGGCGGCCGCAGTTCCGTTCGGGCTCACCCTCGCCTCCTGCGCCACCGGTGGTGGCGGCGGTGAGGAGACCTCCGGCGGTGAGGAGACCTCCGGCGGCACCGCCGACAACCCGTTCGGCATCACCGAGGGCGCCACCGTCGACGCCGTCATCTTCAACGGTGGTTACGGCGTCGACTACGTCGAGTTCGCGGCGTCCAAGTTCGACGAGCTCTACGGCGGCGCCGCCACCGTGTCGCCGTCGACCGAGATCTCCTCCGAGCTGCAGCCGCGCTTCGTCGGCGGCAACCCGCCGGACCTCATCGACAACTCGGGTGCCCAGTCCATCGGCATGAACTCGATCCTCGACCAGCTCGAGGACCTCGACGACATCCTCGACTCCCCGAACCTGGAGGGCGTCACGATCCGGGACACCCTCGTGAGCCCGAACATCCTGGACTCGGGTCGGTACGACGGCTCGCTCAAGGCCATCAACTACGTGCTGAGCGTCTTCGGTCTCTGGTACTCGGCCAGCCTGTTCGAGTCGAACGGCTGGACCCCTCCCACGACCTGGGACGAGATCTTCGAGCTCGGCGCGTCCGCGCAGGAGCAGGGCAAGTACGTGATGCTCTTCGGCAAGGAGGCGGCGACGTACTACCAGACGCTCGCGCTGGACTCGGCGATCAAGCAGGGCGGCGACGACGTCCGGCTGCCGCTGGAGAACCTCGAGCCCGACGCGTACTCCAACGACGTGCTCCAGGAGGTATTCGGACAGCTCAAGCGCATCATCGACGCCGGCTACATGAAGCCGGGCGGCTCTGGCACGCAGTTCACCCAGGCGCAGGCGCAGTGGAGCCTGGACCAGGAGGCCCTGCTGTACCCCTCGGGCTCGTGGATCGAGAACGAGATGAAGGACAACACCGCCGACGACTTCCAGATGACGGGAATCAACACCCCGACCGTGGACGCCAGCCCGGTGCTGCCGGCAGCGGCGCTGCACGCCGTCGCCGGTGAGCCCTTCATCGTGCCGAGCCAGGCCGCGAACGCCGCCGGTGGCAAGGAGATCCTGCGGATCATGCTGAGCAAGGAGGCGGCGGAGAACTTCGCCAAGACCAAGCTGGCACCGACCGTCATCGCGGACACCGTCCCCGAGGACGGCTTCGGCTCCACCGCGCTGCTCTCGCAGAGCGCGATGCTGGCCGCTGCCGGCGCGGACACGTTCGACTACAAGTTCAACGGCCTCTACGGCCTGAACACCGAGCAGCTGGTCGTGTGGAACAGCTTCCTCGAGGGCGACCTGTCGGTCGCCGACCTCACCAGCGGTCTGCAGGGGATCGCCGACAACGCTCGGGAGACCCAAGAGGTCATCCCGGTGACGGAGTAAGGAACCACTGCATGACCGCACCCGTCCCGAACGGCGGCGCGCCCACCCGGGCGCGCCGCCGCGCGCGGCTGACCTTCGACTCCGTCAGCTTCATGGCGGTGTTCCTGGGGGTCCCCCTCGCGCTGTTCATCGTGTTCGTGATCTGGCCGTTCATCCAGGCCGGTTTCTACTCGCTCACCGACTGGGGCGGGTTCAGTCGTGACTTCAACATCATCGGCCTGGACAACTTCACGCGGCTGGCGGGCGACCAGAGGTTCCTGACCGCGCTCGGGAACAACATCAAGCTGTCCCTGACCGTCCCGCTGCTGACGATCGCCATCGCGCTCGCCTTCGCGACGCTGGTGACGATCGGCGGCCGGGGCATCGGGCAGACCGCCGGCGTCCGCGGCGCCGGCTTCTACCGGGTGGTCTCGTTCTTCCCGTACGTGATCCCGGCCGTCGTCATCGGCGTCATCTTCGCGCGCGTCTTCGACCCCTCGAGTGGTCTGCTCAACGCGGTGCTCCCGCAGGCGTGGCAGCAGAACTGGCTCGGTCAGGTCAGCACGGCGATGCCGGCGTCGATCTTCGTCATCATCTGGGGCTACATCGGCTTCTACATGCTGCTGTTCATCGCGGCGATCAAGGACATCCCCGCCGAGGTCCTGGAGGCCGTGCGTCTCGACGGCGCCAGCCGCGTCCGCACCGCGTTCTCGATCACGATCCCGATGATCATCGGCAACCTGCAGACGGCGTGGATCTACCTGGGCATCGCCTCGCTCGACGCGTTCGTGACCATGGCGATCCTCAACGCCCAGGGCGGCCCCAACAACAGCACGCTCGTGATGTCGCAGTACCTCTTCGAGAACTTCAAGAAGGGCCAGTACGGCTACGCGAGCGCACTCGGCGTCGCCATGGCGGTCGTCACGCTGGCCTACGCGGCGCTCGTGTTCGGCGTGATGCGGATCGTCCGTGGGAAGGACAGCTGATGACGACGCAAGACATCGTGGCGGCTCCGGCGCGTGACGACGTCCGCGTGGCACGCACCGGTCCCTCTCGGCGCGGAGGCGGCGGCCTCGACGGCGTCACGGTTCTCTCGCACGTGCTCCTGGGCTTCTGGACGTTGTTGGTCGTGGCGCCCCTGCTGTGGCTGTTCATCTCCTCGTTCAAGACCAGCCGCGAGATCATCAGCGGATCACCCACCTCGCTGCCGGCGACGTGGCAGTTCGCGAACTTCGAGAGCGCCTGGGTCGACGGCGGGCTCGGTCGCGCCATGTTCAACACCGTGGTGGTGGTCGGCGCCGCGCTGGTGCTCGTCATGATCCTCGGCGCGATGTGCTCGTACGTGCTCGCACGTTTCCAGTTCTTCGGTCGGCGAGCGATCTACTACTTGATGCTCGCGGGCCTGACGTTCCCGGTGTTCCTGGCGATCGTGCCGCTGTTCTTCGTCCTGCAACAGCTGGGTCTGCTCGGCACGTTGCAGGGGCTGGTCGTGGTGTACGTGGCGTTCGCGCTGCCGTTCACGGTGTTCTTCCTGTTCGCCTTCTTCGAGGGCCTTCCCGAAGAGATCGGCGAGGCTGCGGCGATCGACGGCGCGGGCCAGTGGCGGACGTTCTTCCAGGTGATGCTCCCGATGGCCGTGCCCGGCATGGCCTCGGTGGCGATCTTCAACTTCCTGGGTCTGTGGAACCAGTACCTGCTGCCCGTGGCCCTCAACACCACGCCGCGCAACTACGTGCTGTCGCAGGCGGTCGCGAGCTTCGCGTCTCAGGCCCAGTACCGCACCGACTACGGCCGGCTGTTCGCCGGGGCGGTGATCACGATCGTCCCCGTGCTCATCGCGTACGTGATCTTCCAGCGCCAGCTGCAGGGCTCGGTCTCGCAGAGCACGAACAAGTAGGCGCTCACCCGCAGGCACGACGACGGGTGAGTTCGGTCACGGATGACCGGACGGAGTCGTCCGGTGCCGTACCCTTGGTCGAGTTGGAGGGGAGTACCCCACAAGCGGTGGCGTCGTCATCACGGTCCTGACAGCTCAGGCTCGGTGCCACCGGCCGTGATCTCACGGTGGGGGAGACCTCCGGTCGTCGTCGTTCGGCTCACCGGAGGTTGTGCTCGTGGATGTCCCCCTGTGGTTGTGGTTCGTCACCGTCGGACTGGTCGTCGTGATGCTCGCGGTCGACTTCGTCGGTCACGTGCGCACGCCGCACGCCCCCTCGCTCAAGGAGGCCGGCATCTGGTCGGCCGTCTACGTCGCGATCGCGGTGGTCTTCGGTGGCCTCGTCTGGCTGCTGTGGGACGGCGAGCACGGCGTCGCCTACTTCTCCGGCTACCTGCTCGAGAAGTCGCTGAGCATCGACAACTTGTTTGTGTTCGTGCTGATCATGGCGAGCTTCCGGGTGCCGCGCGAGTACCAGCAGAAGGTGCTGCTGATCGGGATCACGATCGCGCTCCTCATGCGCACGGTGTTCATCGTGCTCGGCGTCGCCATCGTCGAGAACTTCTCCTGGGTGTTCTGGATCTTCGGTGCGTTCCTGCTCTACACGGCGTGGGCGCAGCTGCGGCACACCGAGGAGACGGAGTTCAAGGAGAACGTCGCTCTGCGGGCGATCCGCCGGATGTTCCCGACGACGGAGGGCTACGTCGGCGACCGCATGCTGGTGCGGGAGCGCGGACGCTTGCACGTGACGCCCATGCTCGTCGTGATGGTCGCGATCGGGTCCGCCGATCTGCTGTTCGCCGTCGATTCGATCCCCGCGATCTTCGGTGTCACGGACCAGCTTGCCGGCGCCTCGCAGGTCTACATCATCTTCGCGGCCAACGCGTTCTCGCTGCTGGGGCTGCGGCAGCTGTTCTTCCTTGTGGACGGGTTGCTGGACCGTCTGGTCTACCTCAACTACGGCCTGGCGGCGATCCTCGGGTTCATCGGCGTCAAGCTGGTCATCCACGCGATGCACACGAACGAGCTGTCCTGGATCAACGGCGGTGAGCACATCACGCTCATCCCGGAGCCGCCGTCCTGGCTCTCGCTGGCCGTGATCGTCGTGGTGCTCGCGATCACCACCGTGCTCTCCTTGACCGTGGGTGCCCGTGCCGAGCGCCGCACTGCGGAGGCTGCTGCCTCGACCGAGGACGACGCAGTCTCACACTGACGGAAGGTTGTTCATGCTCGACACGGTGCCCGTCTGGGCCTGGATCGTCACCCTGGCCATCATCGCCACGATGCTGACCGTGGACTTCGTCGGGCACGTGCGCACGCCGCACCGGCCGAGCGTCAAGGAGGCCGCCACCTGGACCGGCGTCTACTACGGCATCGCGGCGCTCTTCGGGGTCTTCGTCTGGTTCCTGCTGGACCACCAGCTCGCGATCGAGTACTGGTCGGGCTGGGTGGTCGAGACGTCGCTGAGCGTCGACAACCTCTTCGTGTTCGTGCTGATCATGGCCAGCTTCCGGGTGCCGCGCGAGTACCAGCAGAAGGTGCTGCTGATCGGGATCGTGATCGCGCTCGGCCTGCGGGCGATCTTCATCTTCGCGGGTGCCGCCCTCGTCGAGCAGTTCTCCTGGGTGTTCTGGATCTTCGGCGCCTTCCTGATCTGGACGGCGATCGGCCAGCTGCGCGACGGCGGTGACGACGACGAGGAGTTCAAGGAGAACCTCGTGCTGCGGCTGGTGCGGCGGCTGTTCCCGACCACGGACGGCTATGTGGGCGACAAGATGGTCACCCGTGAGGGCGGGCGGCTGCACCTGACGCCGATGCTCATCGTGATGGTCGCGATCGGATCCGCTGATCTGCTGTTCGCGGTGGACTCGATACCCGCCATCTTCGGCGTCACTGAGCACGTGTTCCTGATCTTCGCCGCGAACGCGTTCTCCCTTGTCGGTCTGCGGCAGCTCTTCTTCCTCATCGACGGCCTGCTCGACCGGCTCGTGTACCTCAAGTACGGGCTCGCCGCGATCCTCGCCTTCATCGGCGCCAAGCTGATCATCCACGCCATGCACGAGAACGAGCTCGGCTGGATCAACAGCGGGCACGAGATCGACGTCGTCCCCGAGATCCCCACCGAGGTGTCGCTGATCGTGATCGTCGCGATCCTGGCGGTCACCGCGGTCACCTCGCTCACCATCGGGGCACGGCGGCAGGCTGCGGCCGCGGACGCCCTGGACGTGCCCACCCCGTCGACGCTGCCGTCCTCCGTCGGGGCGTACGCCAACGGCGACGGCTACCGTCCCTACGGCACCACGCCTGTCGAGAACCCGTACGACCCTGCTACCCGCGAGCAGCGTGTGGAGGACGATTCGCCCGATCAGCCCCGGTGACGGGTTCGCGGCTCACCAGCCGCGTGCGCGCCACGCCGGGAGGTGCGCACGCTCGGCGCCGAGGGTCGTGCTGTCGCCGTGCCCCGGGTGGACGGCGGTGTCGTCGGGGTAGGGCGCGAACAGCCGCGCCTCGACGTCGTCGATCAGCGAGGTGAAGTCCGCGGGAGAGCCGGTCTTGCCGACCCCGCCCGGGAACAGCGAGTCGCCGGTGAGGAGGGCGACGGCGTCCGTCAGCGGAACGGCCAGCGCGACCGAGCCCGGCGTGTGGCCACGGAGTGCGATCACGGTGAGCACGTGCGGACCGAGCCGGATCTCGTCACCGTGCCGGAGCCGACGTCCCACCGGGGCGGGGAGCTCGTCGGCGTCCTCCGAGCCGGCGAGCACCTGGGCTCCGGTCGCGTCGACGACGGCAGCGAGCGCACGGTGGTGGTCCCAGTGCCGGTGCGTGGTGAGCACCGCGGCGAGCCCGCCGTCGCCGGATCGCCGCACCAGGTCGAGGAGCGTGTCGGCGTCGTCGGCCGCGTCGACCAGGAGCTGGGCACCGGTGTCCGGGTCGGTGAGCAGGTACGCGTTGTTGTCCTGGTCGGAGACGCTGAGCTTGAGGATGGTGAGCGTCTCGTCGCCGACGTCGACGGCGGGGCCGTGCGGGACGACATGTGCGCGATCGTTGTTCAACGTGGCCTCCTGGTGGGTCGCCTCATGCTGTCACCGCACCGTGGGTTCGGTACGCGAACGAAAGGCCGATGCCTCCGCTTTGGTCGATACGGGCCGTGTTTTCAGCGAGAATCGTGGCGCGTGCCGGGTGTTATGCAACCGTGACCTCGGATCGCCATCCGGCGCTTGACTTCGGAAGTCGAACCCAGCATTGTTGCCGCCGTACGAGAGCGGACAGCGACTGTCGATCGCTCCTCGCACGCGGCACGGCTCACCCGCAACGACCGTGCCGTCCCCAGACAAAGGAGTTGAGCATGCGGAAGTTCGCAGTGGTCGCGTTCGGCGCGGCCGCCCTGCTGGCACTCGGTGCCTGCTCGGGCGAGGGTGCTGGCGGCGGTGGCGGCGGCGCCACCGACGGCGAGACCCAGGCGCCCGAGGACGTCACGGTCGGCGTCTCGATGCCGACGCAGACGTCGGAGCGCTGGATCGCGGATGGTGACGCCGTGCAGGCGGGCCTGGAGGACCTCGGATACACGGTCGACCTCCAGTTCGCCAACGACGACATCCCGACGCAGTCGCAGCAGATCGACCAGATGATCACCAACGGCGCCGACGTGCTGATCATCGCCGCCATCGACGGCACCGCGCTGAGCTCGCAGCTCGACAACGCGGCCGCCGAGGGCATCCCGGTGATCTCCTACGACCGGCTGATCCGCGACAGCGAGAACGTCGACTTCTACGTCACGTTCGACAACTACAACGTGGGTGTCCAGCAGGCCACCTCGCTGCTGCAGGGCCTCGGGGTCCTCGACGCCGATGGCGCCGAGACCGGCGAGGAGGGCCCGTTCAACATCGAGCTCTTCGCCGGTTCGCCCGACGACAACAACGCCACGTTCTTCTGGAACGGCGCCATGGACACGCTGCAGCCCTACATGGACTCCGGCGTCCTCAGCGTGCCGAGCGGCCAGACCGACTTCGAGCAGGCGGCGATCCTGCGGTGGCAGCAGGAGACGGCGCAGAAGCGCATGGAGGACCTGCTGACCTCGACCTACAGCGACGGCACCGAGCTGCACGGCGTGCTCTCCCCGTACGACGGCCTCTCGCGCGGCATTATCACGGCGCTGCAGGGTGCGGGCATGGGCCCGACGCTCGCCGACGGCCTGCCCGTCGTCAGCGGCCAGGACGCCGAGATCGCGTCGGTCAAGCTCATCGTCGACGGCGTCCAGTTCGCCACCATCTTCAAGGACACGCGGCTGCTCGCCGAGCAGGCCGTGACGGCGACGGAGGCGTACGTCGGGGGCAGCGAGCCCGAGGCGAACGACACCGAGACGTACGACAACGGCGTCAAGGTCGTCCCGTCGTACCTGCTGGAGTCCGAGATCGTCGTGGCCGACAACGTCACCTCGGCGCTCATCGACACCGGCTACTGGACCCAGGAAGAGGGCGACGCCGCCCAGGCCGGCGGCGGTCCGGCGGCCCCACCCGAGCAACGGGGGGGGGGCGCCGGTCGGGGCGCCCCCACCCGGTCGGCTGCGCCGACCGACCCCACCCGTCCACACGAAAGACAGCGATGGTCGACACGACGATCAGTGACGCGCCGGTGGCACCGCCCGCCGGCGACACCATCCTCGAGATGGTGGGCCTCACCAAGACATTCCCCGGCGTCAAGGCCCTGGAGGACGTCAACCTCTCCGTGCGCCGCGGCGAGATCCACGCGATCTGCGGCGAGAACGGCGCCGGCAAGTCCACGCTCATGAAGGTGCTCTCCGGGGTCTACCCGAGCAGCAGCTTCGACGGCGACATCGTCTACGACGGCGCGCCCGTGGGCTTCGGCTCGATCAACGACAGCGAGCGGCTCGGCATCGTCATCATCCACCAGGAGCTCGCGCTCATCCGGTACCTCTCGGTCGCCGAGAACATCTTCCTCGGCAACGATCGCCGCGGCACCGGCGGCCTCATCGACTGGAACCGCGCCAACCACGAGGCGGCCGAGCTGCTCGAGCAGGTGGGTCTGCGCGAGAACCCGACCACCCCGGTCGGTCAGCTCGGCGTCGGCAAGCAGCAGCTGGTCGAGATCGCCAAGGCGCTGTCCAAGAACGTGCGGCTGCTCATCCTCGACGAGCCGACGGCCGCTCTCAACGACAACGACTCCGAGCACCTGCTCGAGCTGCTGCGCCGGCTGCAGGCCGAGGGCATCACCTCGATCATCATCTCCCACAAGCTCAACGAGGTCGCCAGCATCGCCGACCGGACGACGATCATCCGCGACGGTCGGACGGTCGAGACCATCGACATGGACGGCACGCCGGGGATCCAGGAACGGATCATCCGCGGCATGGTCGGGCGCGACCTCGAGAACTTCTACCCCGATCGGGACACCACGATCGGCGAGGAGGTGTTCCGGGTCGAGGGCTGGTCGGTCATGCACCCCACCCAGCCCGGTCGGCTGGTGGTCGAGGACGCGCAGTTCGTCGTGCGCGCCGGCGAGGTCGTCGGCATCGCCGGGCTCATGGGCGCGGGGCGGACCGAGCTCGCGATGAGCATCTTCGGACACTCCTACGGCCGGGTCGTCTCGGGCCAGGTCTACGTCCACGGCGTCCCGGTCGACACCGGCACCGTCGCCGCGGCGATCAAGCACGGCATCGCCTACGTCACCGAGGACCGCAAGGGTTACGGGCTCAACCTCATCGACGACATCCGCCACAACATCTCCTCCGCGAGCCTCGGACGGCTGTCGCGCAACGGCTTCGTCGACGGGAACGCGGAGATCTCGGTCGCCGAGGAGTACCGCAGCAGCCTCGGGATCAAGGCACCGACCGTGATGTCCGTCGTCGGCCAGCTCTCCGGGGGCAACCAGCAGAAGGTCGTCCTCGGCAAGTGGTTGCACACCGAGCCCGAGGTGCTCATCCTCGACGAGCCCACCCGGGGCATCGACGTCGGCGCGAAGTACGAGATCTACGGCCTGATCAACAGGATGGTCGCGGCGGGCAAGGCCGTCGTCGTCATCTCCTCCGAGCTCCAAGAGCTGCTCGGCACCTGTGACCGCATCTACACCGTCGCCTTCGGACGTGTGACCGGCGAGGTGCCGGTCGCCGAGGCGACCCAGGAGAACCTCATGCACCTCATGACCATGGATCGCCAAGTCGGCGCGACAGCCACGGACCTCGTGGACGCGCCCGTCGGAGCGGAGAACCACCTGTGAGCACCGTCGCCGCCCCGATCTTCCAGATCGCCCAGCGCAACATCCGCCAGAGCGGCATCGTCGTCGCCTTCGTGCTGATCTGCGGTCTGTTCGCGATCCTCAAGCCGGTGTTCCTCAGCCCCGGCAACCTCACCAACCTGGTGCTGCAGGACTCCTACATCCTGATCCTCGCGATCGGCATGATGATCGTCATCATCGGCGGCCACATCGACCTGTCGGTGGGCTCTCTCGTCGGTCTGACCGGTGCGGTCGCCGCCGTCGTCGTCATCCGCGAGGGTCAGCCGTGGTGGATGGGCGTCGTCGCGGCCCTCGCCGTCGGCCTGGTGGTCGGGGCGTGGCAGGGGTTCTGGGTGGCCGTCGTCGGCATCCCGGCGTTCATCGTCACCCTGGCGGGCATGCTGATGTTCCGCGGGCTGACGTACCAGGTCCTCAACAACGTGTCGTTGTCGCCGTTCGGCGGCACCTACCGGGACATCGCCAACGGGTTCCTCAACGGTCTGCTCGGCGGCAACGGCTACGACGTCTTCACGCTGGTGGTCTTCGGCATCGGTGTTGCTGGCTACGCGGTCTCGCAGTGGCGTCGCCGCCAGGGCCGCATCGCCTACAACCAGGTGGTCGAGTCGCCGGCGCTGTTCGTCGTCAAGATCACCCTGGTCGCCATCGTCGTCATGGCGTTCGGGTGGCAGCTCGCGCACAGCCGCGGCCTGCCGATCGTGCTGATCATCCTCGCCGTGCTGGTGCTCGCCTACGCCGTGCTCACGCAGAACACCGTGTTCGGCCGCCACGTCTACGCGATCGGCGGCAACCTCAACGCGGCGAAGCTCTCGGGCGTGCGCGTCCGGCTGGTCAACTTCTGGATCTTCGTCAACATGGGACTGCTCTCCGGCGTCGCGGGCGTGATCTTCTCCTCGCGCTCCAACAACGCCCAGCCGAGCGCCGGGAACATGTTCGAGCTCGACGCGATCGCGGCCTGCTTCATCGGCGGCGCGGCAGTCAGCGGCGGCGTCGGACGGATCACCGGCGCGATCATCGGCGGTCTGACCATGGCCGTGATGAGCAACGGCATGCAGCTCATGGGTGTGCCGACCTCGACGCAGCAGGTCGTCAAGGGTCTGGTGCTCCTGCTCGCCGTCGGGTTCGACGTCTACAGCAAGCGGCGCGGCTCAGCCGTGGTGTGAGAGGCACCAACTAACATCACGGACGTGAGGCACGGGTGAGCTCCACGATGAGCCGGACGACCGGGTCCCAGTCCTCCCTCCGGGAGGCCAATCGGACCCTCGTCGTGGACACCGTCAAGCAGTTCGGCGGTCTCACGCAGGTCGAGCTCATCGACGCCACCGGGCTCTCGGCGGCGACGGTCTCGACGATCGTCAAGGAGCTCACCTCCTCGGGCGTCGTCGACACCCGCCCGACGTCACGGAGCGGGCGTCGTGCCCAGATGGTGACGCTGTCGCCGCAGACAGGCGTCGCGGCGGGAGTGCACATCGGCGCACGGCACATCCGGGTGCTGCTCGGCGACTTCGCGTTCACCACGCTCGCGTCG
>JBMDXU010000257.1:0-9051 GCA_048594485.1 Pseudactinotalea sp.
GGGTGGCGGGGGTCGACGATCTGCGGCTGGAGCTGCCCTCCGGATTGCGTCGAGGCGACTACGAGCAGATCCTCCACGACGTCGCCACGACCGTGGCTCCAGCACTCGGATGGACGCCGTCGCTCGTGCCCGCCTGACGTCGAGACGGCCGTCGTCGACAGGTCTACGCTGCCGTGCGCAGCGGGCTACCACCCGCGCGCGCACGATCGGAGGACGACCGATGCCTGCACTGGGATCCACCGCCAGGCTGCTGCCGATGCGGCCGCGCGACCCGCACGAGTCCGGACGCACCGCCAGCACGCTGGAGCTGTTCTTCGACCTGGTGTTCGTGGTCGCCGTCAGCATCGCGGCGGTCCAGCTGGCGCACGAGCTCGAGGCGGGGCACGTCGCCGATGGGCTGATCGCCTACGGGATCGTGTTCTTCGCCATCTGGTGGGCGTGGATGAACTTCACCTGGTTCGCGACCTCGTTCGACACCGACGACTGGCTGTACCGCGTCCTCACCATCGTGCAGATGACCGGAGTGCTGGTCCTGGCGGCGGGGATCGCGCCGCTGTTCGAACGGCGCGACTTCACCATCCTCGTCATCGCCTACGTGGTGATGCGGGTGGCCATGGTCGCGCAGTGGCTGCGGGCCTCCCGCGCACCCGGTCCCACCCGACGCGTGGCGCTGATCTACGCGGGCGGCATCAGCGTGGTGCAGGTGCTCTGGCTGGGCATGTTGGTGCTGCCCGCGCAGGCACAGCTCCCCGTCGCGCTGGTGCTCGTCCTCGCCGAGATCTCGATCCCGGTCATCGCCGAGACGCGGGGCGAGCAGACCACGCCCTGGCACCCGCACCACATCACCGAGCGATATGGCCTGTTCACCCTGATCCTGCTGGGCGAGAGCCTGCTGGCGTCGTCCAACGCGATCATCCACGCCCTGCAGGACGACCACGCCCTCGGCGAGCTGATCGCGCTGGCGGTGCTGACCGTCGTCGTCACCGCGGGCCTGTGGTGGATCTACTTCTGGCCACCGCACCACGACACGATCGGCTCCTTGGCGCAGTCGCTGCGATACGGCTACGTGCACTACTTCGTCTTCGCCGCCGCCGGGGCGTTCTCGGCAGGGATCGAGCTCGAGGTCGCACAGATCACCGGCGGGAGCCATCTGTCGGAGGTGGCCACGAGCTTCACGGTGACGGTACCGATCGCCGTCTTCATCCTCGGCATCTGGTGGATCGTCATCCGGGCCTGCGCCGACCGCACCGTGAACGTCGCGGTCCCGACGGGCGCGGTGCTGGTGCTCCTGGACCCGGTTCTCCCGATCCCGGTCACGCTCACGGCCGCGATCGTCGTGGTGATCGTCGTCGTTCTCGTGCTGCGGCCGCCCGCCGGCAAGCCGGTGGCGAGCGGACGCTGACCCGGCCGTCAGGCCTTCGACATCGCGCCGTCCTCGGCCGGGTCGTCCACGCCCGCCGGATCGGCCGGGGTCGTACCGGGGACCGGGTGACTGCGCTCGAGCGCGGACCCCTCGACGTCGACATCCGGCAGGATGCGGTCCAGCCACCGCGGCAGCCACCAGACGCCGCGGCCGATCAGGTGCATGGCCGCCGGCACCAGCAGCAGCCTGATCACGAAGGCGTCGAACAGCACGCCGACCGCGAGCCCGAACCCGAGGGGTCGGACCATCGCCAGGTGCGAGAACGTGAAGCCGCCGAAGACCGAGATCATGATCGTCGCCGCCGCGATCACGACCGCCCGCGTCTGCGCACGACCGGCCGTCACCGCGGCCCGCGCCGGCACACCGTGCGCGTAGGCCTCGCGCATCGACGACCCCAGGAAGATCTGGTAGTCCATCGCGAGCCCGAAGAGGACACCGGTGATGAGCAGCGGGGCGAAGCTGAGCACCGGGCCGGGGTTGTTGACCCCGAACACGACGCCGAGCCACCCCCACTGGAACACGGCTGTCGTCGCGCCGAGCGCCGCGAGCAGCGAGAGCACGAACCCGACCGTGGCGAGAACCGGCAGCACGAGCGACCGGAACACGATCACGAGGATGATCAGCGACAGCCCCACCACGACGAGGAGATAGAACGGCAGCGCGTCGGCGAGCCGCTCGGAGACGTCGATGTTCCCCGAGGCGAACCCGGCGACACCGATGCTCGCGCCGGCGGGTGAGGACTCACGCAGCGCGTGCACGAGCTCCTCCGTGGAGACGCTGGAGGCGCCGTCTGTGGGGATCACCTGGAAGGCGATGAAGTCCTTGTCGTCGGAGACCCCGATCGGCGCGACGGCGACGACGCCGTCCATGTCCATGATCGCGCCGGCGATCTCGACCTGTGTGGGCAGCTCGTCGAGCTCCTCCATCGGTTGCTCGAGCGACGCGGTGACCAGCAGCGGTCCGTCCATGCCGGCGCCGAACTCCTCGGCGGTGATGGCGTACGCCTGGTACTGCGTGCTGCTCTGGCTCTCGGTCGAACCGTCGGGCAGCCCGAGGCGCATCGACAGCGCCGGGACGGCGATCACGCCGAGCACGACGACGCCCAGCACGATCGACCCGATCGCCTGAGAGGTCCGCATGGGCGCGGGTGCTGCCGCGTGCGAGGCCGCCGTCGCGTCCCGCTCCCGCCGTCGCAGCACCGCCCGACCGGCCAGCCCGAGGAGGGCGGGGGTGAACGTGATCGCCACCAGCACCGCCACCAGGACGCACGCCGCTGCCACGGTGCCCATCAGCGCCAGGAACCCGATCCCGGAGACGTTGAGCGCCAGCAGCGCGACGATCACCGTCGCGCCGGCGAACACGACCGCGTTGCCCGCCGTGCCGTTGGCGAGCCCGACCGACTCGATCACGTCCATCCCCGCCCGCACCTGGCTGCGGTGCCGGTTGACGATGAACAGCGAGTAGTCGATGCCGACCGCGAGCCCGAGCATCAGACCGAGCACCGGGGTGACCGACGACATCTCGACGACACCCGAGAACGCCATCGCCCCGGCGACACCCACGCCGACGCCGATGAGTGACGAGAGCACGGGCGTCACCGCCGGTCGTGCTGCGCGGAACATGAGGATCAGGACCAACGCCGCGACGAGCAGACCCACGACCTCACCGGGACCCACCAGCCCCTCGACCGATGTCGCGATCTGGCTCGAGAACTCGACGTCGACGCCGTCGGGCACCTGCGCCCTGAGCGTGTCCATCACCGCGTCCTTGACGTCCTGGTCGACGCCGAGGCTGTCACCGTCGAACGCGATGGTCCCGATCGCCGTCGTGCCGTCGTCGGACACGACGCGGATGCCGTCGGCGAAGCCCAGCAGCTGCTGTCCGAGCTCGAGCTGCTCCTTCTGGACCGCGAGGCCGGCCAGCTGGGTCTGCAGCTCGGTGATCTGAGCGGTCAGGTCGTCGATCTGGGCCTGCGGCGCGCCCGCTGCCTGCGCCTGCTCCAGACCGGCCTCGAGCTGGGTCAGCCCCTCGGTGGCGGCGCTGGTGTTGGTCGCGTTCTCCTCCAGCTGCCCCGCGAGATCGGCGGCCTGCTGCTCGCGCTGCGCCTCGGTCGCGAACGGGTCGACGGCGGCGGCGACGCCCTCGATCTCGCCCGCCTCGACGAGAGCCTGCGCGATGCCGTCCTGCTGGGTCTGGTCGAGCGGCTCGCCGTCGTCGGAGACGAACACCACGGTCGCGCTGGACCCGGAGGTGCCGAGCTCGTCCTGGAGCAGCTGGCTCACACGGTCGGTCTCGGTGCCGGGGATCGAGAACGAGCTGGCCAGCGTGCCGCCGAGCGTGAGGAACGCACCGGCGGCGATCCCGAGGATCACGACCCAGGCGCCGACGACCAGCCAGGCACGCCGCGCCGCGCCGGCGCCGATCCGGTAGAGCAGGTGGGCCACGGTGAGCCTCTCGAAGTCGTTGACGAATCGCCGTCCCACGCTTTCGTTGACGTTCTGGCATGGCAGAACGTCAACGACATCGGAGCGGCGGCGAGGTCTGAGACCTCGCACGAGCGCGCTCAGTACACCACGTCTGTCGGAAAAACGACAAGTGTCGAATAGATCACCCGCGTTGTGGCACGATCGGTGCCTATGGACCCCCGGATCGCGAGGACGCGGCGCAGCCTGCGCGACGCGCTGTTCTCGCTCGCGAGGGAGCGGCCTCTGGAGTCGATCTCGGTGTCCGACATCGCGGAGCGTGCCGGCGTGAACCGCAGCACCTACTACCAGCACTACTCCGACAAGGACACACTGCTCGCCGACGCGCTGGACGCCGTCATCGACGACGCGCTCGGCGGTCTCGGCACCGGCCACCTCGACATCGTGAGCGGCGCCGGGGTGCTGCGCAGCTATCTCGCGCACGTCGAGGAGCACGCCGACCTGTATCGCGTGCTTCTCGGCGAGTCCGGCTCGGCGACGATCCAGGTCAGGATGAGCAACCGACTCCGCGCGCTGCTGTCGGAGGCCTTCGAGGGCGACCACAAGCCACCGCTGCCGGACCTCGGCGCCCTGCCCACCGAGATCACCGCCGCCGCGCTGGCGGGATCGGCGCTCGCGACGATCCGGGTGTGGCTCGACCTGACGTCTCGGCCCGACGTCGAGACGGCGACGCGCTGGATCTGGACCGTGCTGCGCGTCGCCGAACCGCTCCCCGACGCGTGAGCGACCCTGCGCGGACGTCCCACCGATGGTGAGCGCTGCAGTACCGGTACCGCCCCCCAGGCGCTATCTTTCGCGGATCGGCGCGGGTGCGCGCGCCGGGATCTCACCAGGGGGATGACCGTGTCGCAGCCGTGGCCACCGGGACCGGACGCAGGCTCGCCGAGCTCACCGGAGGTGTTCAGCACACCGAGCGGGTACGAGGCGCCCTTCTCCGCGCCGAGCTCCGCGACCGGCGGGGCGTGGACGTCCCCGCAGAGCACGCCCCCGCCGGGGACTGCTCCGCCAGCCCACGCGCCCGACGCCGCCTCCCCGTACAGCGGCTCCCCGTACGCCGCCTCTCCGTCCACCTCGGCCCCGGGGGTTCCGCCGGCCTGGATCGCCTACGCGCAGCAGCAGCACGGTGACCCCGCCACCCTCGACCTGCCGTGGTACGGCATCGGCTTCCTCGACGCGATCAAGCGCGCCCACGTCAAGGCCTTCCGGTACGACGGCCGCGCGAGCCGGGGCGAGTACTGGTGGTTCCAGCTCTACATCGCTCTCCTCGGACTGGCGCTCGCCATCGTGGCGGTCGCGGTCATGACGACCTCGCTCGAACCCGGCGACCTCCGTGGCGACGAGGTGCCGACCGGGTTCTTCGTGATCTACGGCGTCGCCATGCTCGTCTCGCTGTACGGCTTCGCCGTCGGTCTGTCGTTGTCGGTGCGCCGGCTGCACGACGCCGGGATGAGCGGCTGGATGTACCTGCTCTCGCTCGTCCCGTACGCGGGCGGCATCATCCTCATCGTGCTGATGTGCCAGGAGAGCAAGCCGCAGGGCCAGCAGTACGACCGCGGGTACGGCTACGCGCAGATCGCGTCGGGGTACGGCGTCCCGCTGTCGGACATCCGCGCGACCGCCCCGGGAGAGTTCGGCTATCGCGATCCCTATGCCGCACAGCAGGCGCCGTACGCCCAAGAGCCGTTTGCCCAGCAGCCGTTCGCCCAGCAGCCGTTCGCCCAGCAGCCGCATGCCCAGCAGCCGTACGGCTCGCAGCCCTCGGGCGCCGTCGACGCGGTGCCGCCCTACGGCACACCAGCGCCGCCGACCTACTCCTACCAGCCGGCGCCTCCGCCGCCGTCGGGGCGATGACCTAGCGTGAGCATGTGAGCACTGCAGCAGCGACCGATCTGCTGGAGCTGGCGGCCGAGCACCGCGGTGCATTGCTCGGCTTCTGCTACCGCTACCTCGGCTCGTTCGCCGACGCGGAGGACGCCGTCCAGGAGACGTTGACCCGCGCCTGGCGCAAGGCCGACAGCTTTCGCGGCGAGTCGTCGCTGCGGACCTGGCTGCACACGGTCGCGGTGCGCGTGTGCACCGACATGGTGCGGGCACCGCAGCGGCGCGCCCTGCCCATGGACCTGAGCGCCCCCGGGACCGTCGGCGAGGACCCGCCCGACCTCGGCGCACCCCTCGCCAGGGAGGCCTGGGTCTGGCCGGCGCCCGACGCGTCGCTGCTGCGCGAGAGCGCCGACCCGGCCGAGGTCGCGGCGCACCGCGACTCCGTCCGGCTGGCGTTCGTGGCCGCGCTCCAGCACCTGCCCGCACGCCAGCGCGCCGTGCTGATCCTGCGCGACGTGCTGGCGTTCTCGGCGGCCGAGACCGCACAGGTGCTGGAGATCTCGGTCGACGCCACCACCTCGGCGCTCGCTCGGGCACGCGCGACGCTGCGCCGAACCGCGGACGAGCCACCCGCCTACCCCGGCGACGCGGTCGAGCGGGAGACCGTCGAGGCGTACGTGACGGCGTTCGAGGCGTACGACGTCGACCGGCTGGTCGCCCTGCTCGCCGAGCACGCCAGCTTCTCCATGCCGCCGCTCACCTTCTGGCTCCAGGGTCGCGAGCAGATCGAGCGCTGGTGGCGCGGACCCGGCGACGTCTGCCGGGGCTCCCGGATCCTGCTCGGTCGCCTGAACGGCCGCCCCGCGGTCGGCTGCTACCACGTGGCCGGGCCGGGGCGATGGGAGCCGTTCGCGATCCACGTCCTCGAGATCGGGGCCGCCGGGATCACGGACATCACCCACTACCTCGATCCCACTGTGTTCGCCCAGCTCGGGATGCCCGCGGAGATCGTCGACGAGCGACCGACCAGTTCCGGGACGCCGCCTCGTCAACAATCGTAGGAGGGCGGACGGCCCTCCACGAGACACGAAGGATGCTCACCATGGCCGAGATGCCGAAGGTCACCGCCCACCTCTTCCACTCCCTCAACGGGGTGGTCACGGACCCGCACCTGTTCCAGTTCGACGCGTTCGGTGCAGCCGAGGGCGCGCTGATGGGCCGAGCGCTCGACGGCGTCACGGATGTCGTCATCGGTCGCACGCTCTGGCAGGAGTGGAAGGACTACTGGCCGTCCGCCGCCGCCGATGACCCGTTCGCGAGCTTCATCAACCCGGTGCGCAAGCACGTGGTCTCGAGCACGCTGGCCGGCCCGACGCAGGAGTGGAACAGCACCGTGATCGACGGCGACCCCGTCGCCTACGTACGCGATCTCGCGTCGTCGGCGCAGGGTCGTGTCACCGTGACCGGCGGGATCCACACGGTCCGCTCGCTGTTCCTGGCGGGGGTCATCGACGCCCTCACGCTCACCACGCACCCGGCGGTCACCCCGGACGGCGAGCGCCTGTTCGACGAGAGCGTCCCGCTCACCCGACTGACGTTGATCGACTCCGAGATCACCCCCGCGGGCAACGCCGTCCTCACCTATCGCCTGCGGGACTGACCTGGAAGGAATCTGACGCCCGAGCGCGACGGGACGGGCCGGTCACCGTCTCCGCACGTCTGCGGCGTCAGGTTCCTTCCATGTGCGTCCGCGAGGCCAGTGCCAGCGGCTCGCCGGCGCGGAGCGTCACGGTGGTCGGGGCGGAGCCTGGCCAGCCGACCCTCACGTCGCGGTCGCTCGTCGCAGTCAGGGTCGCCGATGTCAGCCGACCATCCGCCCACGCCATGTCGCACGCGATGCCTCCCCGCGCCCGCAGGCCGCAGACCGAGCCCGTGTGCCAGCGGGCCGGGAGCGCCGGCAGCAGACGCAGCACGTCGGTGTGCGACTGCAGCAGCATCTCCAGGATGCCCGCGACGATCCCGAAGTTGCCGTCGATCTGGAAGATCCCCGGCGGGTGCAGGCAGAACATGTTGTCCGCGATCTGCTCGGCGAGCATGGTGTCGACACTGGCGAGCGCAGCCTCACCGTCGCCGAGCCGCGCCCACATCGAGACGAGCCAGGACCGGCTCCACCCGGTGTGGCCGCCGCCCGCGGCGAGCCTCGCCTCCAGCGACCGTCGGACCGCCGCCGCCCAGTCGGGCGTGCTAGCCGGATCGATCTCGGCTCCCGGGTGCAGCCCGTAGACATGGGACATGTGCCGGTGACCGGGCTCGCTCTCACCGCGCTCGGTGGTCCACTCCAGCAGCCGGCCGTCGGAGCCGATCGGGACGTCGGGCAGCCGCGGGATCGCGTCTCGCACACGCGCGACCACCTCGTCACCGTCCAGGTCGAGGCGATCCGCGGCGTCGAGGACGCTCGCGAACAGCTCTCGGACGAGCCACAGGTCCATCGTCACCATCGCATCGACGGCGGCCGGGCGCCCCTGCGCGTCGAGGAACCCGTTCTCGGGCGAGGTCGACGGCACGGTCACCAGCCGCCCCTGGGTGGGCCCGGGCCGCGGATCGGTGACCAGCAGATCGAGCACGAACGCTGCGGCACCTCGGATCACCGGCCAGAAGTCGTCGGCGAGCCGGGCGTCGTCCGGAGCGAACCGGTCGCGCTCGAGCATCTGTGCCGCCAGCCACACGCCGCCCATCGGCCAGATCGCGAACGACGGCGCCCCGGTACCGCCACCGACCGCCCAGGTCGTGCGCCACAGGTCGACGTTGTGGTGGGTGACCCAGCCGTCGGCGTCGTAGATCTCCCGCGCCGTCACCGCTCCCGGGCCGGGCAGCGATCGGACGAGATCGAGAAAGGGCTCGTGGCACTCGGGGAGCGCGGCGACCTCGGCCGGCCAGTAGTTCATCTGGGTGTTGATGTTGACGGTCCAGTCCGAGCACCAGGCCGGCCGCACGTCCTCGTTCCAGATCCCCTGCAGGTTCGTCGCCTCGGTCCCCGGCCGCGAGCTGCTGATGAGCAGGTGCCGACCCATGTCCACGAGGAGCTCGACGAGGGTGTCGTCCTGTCCGCCGGCGCGCACCCGGGCGAGCCGTTCGTCGACCGGACCGCGTGGCTGGTCGGACGGCGCCAGACGCAGCTCGACACGGTGGGCGAGCGCGCTGTGGTCGGCCACGGCGCGCTCGCGCAGCGCCGGCCAGCCGACGTCGAGCCCGCGCTCGACCGCGGCAGCCACCCGCTCCACGACGTCCGTCGCATCCTGTCGGGGAGGACGCTGCCACCCCGCG
>JBMDXU010000258.1:0-5866 GCA_048594485.1 Pseudactinotalea sp.
CGCGTCGCGATGAGCTTCGCGCCGACGTACTCGATGTATCCCGAGTACGCGCGCGACACCCTCACCGACTGGCAGGTCGTCCCGCGCGCCGCGGACTTCACGGTCGACGTCGACACCGCGATCGCCGAGATGACGGCGCGACGTCCCGCCGTCGTCCTCGTCGCCAGCCCCAACAACCCCACCGGGACGGCACTGCCGATCGAGACGTCGCGTCGGCTCGCCGAGGCGAGCCGGACGACCGGGCCCGACGGCGGCCCGAGCGTTCTCGTGATCGACGAGGCGTACGCCGAGTTCCGGCGGGCCGGTGTCCCCAGCGCGGTGACGATGCTCGGCGAGTTCGAGCACCTCGCGGTCGCGCGCACGATGTCGAAGGCGTTTGCCTACGCCGGCGCGCGGGTGGGCTACCTGGCGGCCGCGCCGGCGCTCGTCGACGCGCTGCGTGTGGTCCGGCTGCCCTATCACCTGTCGGCGGTGACGCAGGCGGTGGCGCGTGCCGCGCTGGCGCACGCCGACCTGCTGCAGCAGCAGGTGGCACGCATCCGGGCCGATCGCGACGCGTGCGTGACGTGGCTGCGCGAGGCGGGGTTCGTCGCCGTCGACTCGGACGCGAACTTCGTGCTGTTCGGGCTCTTCGAGGACCGGCACGCGATCTGGCAGGGTCTGCTCGATCGCGGCGTGCTGATACGGGAGACTGGACCCGAGGAGTACCTGCGGGTGAGCATCGGCACGCCCGAGGAGATGGCCGCGTTCCGAGACGCGCTGACGGAGGTGACCAGGTGAGCGAGCAGCACAGCGACGGGCGGTCCAGGACCGGGCGCGTCGAGCGCACCACGAGCGAGTCGACCGTGCTGGTCGAGCTCGACCTCGACGGCACGGGCCGGACCGAGATCTCCACGACGGTGCCCTTCTACGACCACATGCTCACCGCGCTGGGCAAGCACTCCCTCATCGACCTCACCGTGCGCGCCAGCGGCGACACCGACATCGACGCCCACCACACGGTCGAGGACGTCGCCATCTGTCTCGGGGAGGCGCTGCGCCAGGCGCTCGGGGACAAGAGCGGGATCTCGCGCTTCGGCGATGCCCTGGTACCGCTGGACGAGGCGCTGGCGCAGGCGGTCGTCGACGTCTCCGGACGCCCCTATCTCGTGCACTCGGGTGAGCCGGCGGGCCAGGAGTACCACCTCATCGGCGGCCACTTCACGGGGTCGCTCACGCGACACGTGCTCGAGTCGATCGCCCACCACGCCGCGATCTGCCTGCACGTCACCGTGCTCGCCGGCCGCGACCCGCACCACATCGTCGAGGCCCAGTTCAAGGCGGTCGCCCGGGCGTTGCGCGCGGCGGTCGAGCGCGACCCGCGCGTGATCGGCGTGCCCTCGACCAAGGGCGCGCTGTGACGCTCCCTCCCGACGGTTCCGACGAGCGCGACGAGCTCCCCGACAGCGGTCTCGGCGACGACTTCGACTTCGACGCCGAGTTCGCGAAGGCGTTCGGGGGTGAGGTCGCCGACGGCGGCACGGCGCCGTCGACCGCGACACGTCCGAGGGCGATCGTCGCCGTCGTGCTCACCCCGGTCGCCTCGGCCCCGGCGCTCGCCGGGCTGCTCGCGATGGCGGGCGTCGACGCGCAGGTGGTGCCGACCTCGCGCGGCGCGCTGGCGGCGACGGTGATCGAGCGGGCGACGGAGGACGACCCCGCGCACGCGCTGGCCGAGCTGCTGGACGACGCCCCCGAGGTCGCGGCCGGCATCGCGGCCACCTGCTCGCGCACGAGCCGTCACGGCGCGGTCCTGCTCGTGTCGCGGCTGGGCGAGGGGGACGAGGGCCTGGTGGGCACGATCGCCGCGAGCCAGTGGCGCGCGGGCGCACGCACCGACGAGAAGGTCGCGGCCGGGCTGGTGCTCGCGCAGTCCGACGACGTCGTCGAGCAGCTGCTCCTCGGCCAGGTCGCCCCCGAGGACGCGCCCGGCGTCGTCGCGCCCGGCAAGCTCCCGCCCTGGCAGGCGCGCCGGCTGTTCCGCAAGACGCAGCGCGGGCCGCGGCCGTGACCGCGCCGTCCGTCGTCGTCCTCGACTACGGCTCCGGCAACGTGCGGTCGGCCGTCCGCGCGCTCGAACGGGTCGGCGCCGCGGTCCAGCTGACCGCCGACCCGGACGCCGTCGCCTCCGCCGACGGGCTGCTCGTCCCGGGTGTCGGGGCGTACGCGCACGTGATGGGCGCCTTGCGCGCCGTCGGTGCGCCCCGGTTGATCGAGCGCCGCCTCGCCGGCGGCCGCCCGGTGCTCGGGATCTGCGTGGGCCAGCAGGTGATGTTCGCCGAGGGTGTCGAGCACGGCGTTCGCACCACGGGTCTGCACCAGTGGCCGGGGGTCGTCGAACGGCTCGATGCCGCGGTGGTGCCGCACATGGGCTGGTCGGAGGTCGAGCCGCCGGTCGACTCGGCGCTCTTCGACGGCCTGGCGGGCGAGCGCTTCTACTTCGTCCACTCCTACGCGGCACGCACCGCGCCGGACTACGTGCGCACCACGTGGGCGACGCACGGCGACACCCGGTTCGTCGCCGCCGTCGAGAACGGGCCGCTCTCGGCCACGCAGTTCCACCCCGAGAAGTCGGGCGACGCCGGTGCGCAGCTGTTGCGCAACTGGCTCCAGACCCTCTGATCCGCGACGACACCGAAGGACCACCGTGACCCGCCTCGAGCTGCTGCCTGCCGTCGACGTCTCCGAGGGGAGGGCGGTGCAGCTCGTCCAGGGTGTCGCCGGGTCCGAGCGGGTCTACGGCGACCCGGTCGAGGCGGCGCTGGCGTGGCAGCGCGACGGCGCCGAGTGGGTGCACCTCGTCGATCTCGACGCCGCGTTCGGTCGCGGCTCCAACGCCGAGCTGCTCGCCGAGGTGGTCGGCAGGCTCGACATCGCCGTCGAGATGTCCGGCGGGATCCGCGACGACGCCTCGCTCGAGCGTGCGCTGGCCACCGGGTGCCGCCGCGTGAACATGGGCACCGCGGCGCTGGAGGACCCGGCCTGGACGGCGTCGGCGATCGCCCGGCACGGCGCTCGCATCGCCGTCGGTCTCGACGTGCGCGGCACGACGCTGGCGGCGCGCGGCTGGACGAAGGAGGGCGGCGACCTGTTCGAGACGCTCCGCCGCCTCGACGCCGACGGCTGCGCCCGCTACGTCGTCACCGACGTCGCGAAGGACGGCATGATGAAGGGCCCGAACCTCGATCTGCTGCGGCAGGTGTGCGCGGCGACGACGGCGCCCGTGGTCGCCTCCGGTGGCATCTCGACGCTCGACGACATCCGTGCGCTCACGGGGCTCGTCGGCGACGGCGTCGAGGGGGCGATCATCGGGACCGCGCTCTACGAGGGCGCGTTCACGCTCCCGGAGGCGCTCGACGTCGCCGGGCGGCCGTGACCCGATGAGCGGTCAGGGCAGGGCTCTGCCACCGACGTCGTCCTTCGCGGGCGACGACGGCTCGGCCCCGGCCGCCCTGCGAGCAGCGCTCGCCGCTGACGACCCGCTGTCCCGCTTGGAGGCGGTGGTCGCGGCGCTGCCGTCGGTGCGCGTGCTCGTGCCCGTGGTCGCACGGCTCGACGAGCGGGCCGAGCCGGGCGTGCACGGGGTTGCGGGGGAGAAGAGCGCGCACGCCGCGATGGTCACGGTCGCGATCCCCGACGGTCGGGCCGCGATACCCGTGTTCTCCTCGATCGCGTCGATGCAGGCATGGCGTCCCGACGCGCGCCCGGTCCCCGTGGACGGCCGGCGTGCCGCGCTCGCCGCGGGGAGCGACGCCGACGGCGTCCTCGTGCTCGACGCGGCGGGACCGGTCGCCGTGCAGGTGCCGCGACCGGCGGTGCGTGCGATCGCGCTCGCCGAGGCCTGGGTGCCGGCGGTGCGGAACGAGCGTGTGCGGCAGGAGGTCTGGGACGTGCTCACCCGGTTGCCGGAGGTCAGGGCGACGGCGATCGAGCCCGGTCGGAGCACGGAGATCCAGGTGATCGCCCATCTCGTGCGTCACCCCACCGGCACCCCCGATCCCGAGACGGTCGCCGCTCTCGGCCGGTGCCGTGCGGCCCTCGCCACGTCGAGCACGATCGTCGACCTCGTCGACTCGATCGCCGTCCGCGCGGCGATCACCCACTGACCGCGGCGAGCGCGCTCACCCGGGCGTGGCCTACGGTCGGCTCGTGACCCGCCTGGATGCCGCGGCCGTCGAGGCCGCCGCCGACGTCCTGCGCCCGGTCGTGCGGCGCACCGAGCTCGAGCACAGCGAACGGCTGAGCGACCTCGTCGGCGCGCGTGTGCTGCTCAAGCGTGAGAACCGGCAGATCACCCGGTCCTACAAGGTGCGCGGCGCCTTCCACCTGATCAGCGGGCTCACCGAGACCGAGCGCGCGCGGGGAGTCGTGTGCGCGAGCGCCGGCAACCACGGCCAGGGGCTGGCGTGGAGCTGCGCCAGGCTCGGCGTCCGCGGCCGCGTCTTCGTGCCGGCGACGACACCCCGCCAGAAGCGGCAGAGGATCCTCGCCCTCGGCGAGGGCCACGTCGAGCTGGTGATCGCCGGCAGCAGCTACGACGCGGCGGGGTCAGCGGCACGGACCGACGCCGAGCGCACCGGTGCGGTGTTCGTGCCGCCGTTCGACGACGCACGCGTCGTCGTCGGGCAGGGCACCATCGCGCCCGAGGTCGCCGAGCAGGTCGAGCAGGCCGGTGGCGGGCTGCACACCGTCGTCGTCCCGGTCGGAGGCGGCGGTCTGCTGGCCGGGCTGGCGCTGTGGTTCCGCGAGCGTCACCCGCAGGTGCGGCTCATCGGCGTCGAACCGAGCGGAGCGGCGAGCATGACGGCGGCGCTCGCCGCGGGAGGGCCGGTGCCGCTGCCGGAGGTCGACACGTTCGTCGACGGTGCCGCGGTGGGCCGGGTGGGTGAGATCACCTTCGACGTCGTCCGCGACCTCGTCGACGAGATCGTCACGATCGAGCCCGGTGCCGTGTGCACCGAGATGCTCGACCTCTACCAGGTCGAGGGGATCGTGGCCGAGCCCGCGGGTGCGCTCGCGAGCGCGGCGATCCGCGCGATGGCCGGGACGTTCCCGGACGGCGCCGCCGTCGTCGGCATCGTCTCCGGTGGCAACAACGACGTCAGTCGCTACGGCGAGATCCTCGAACGGTCCCTGATCCACCAGGGGCTGCGGCACTACTTCATGGTCTCGTTCCCGCAGGAGCCGGGAGCGCTGCGTCACTTCCTCGACGAGGTGCTCGGCGACACCGAGGACATCGTGGTGTTCGACTACGTGAAGAAGAACAATCGTGAGACGGGGCCGGCGCTGGTCGGCATCGAGCTCGACGCCGCCACCGGGCTCGCGAACCTGCTGGACCGGATGGAGCGCAGCCCGCTCACCATCGAGCGTGTCCCGCCCGGGTCGCCGCTGTTCACGTTCCTCATGTGACCTCTGCTAGCATGGACGTCGACCGACTGGTCTGTCGTGACGTGCTGCTGCTGGTGGCGTGCTGCTGGTGATGTGCGGCCATGACGGATCAGGTGCAAGCGGAGATCCCTCCCACCTCGGCCCGACAGCCCCGCGAGAGCGAGACGACAGGGTCATGGTTCGATCGGTTCGAGGTCGTTCGCGCGCCCGTGCGCTGCGACGACCCGGATCGTCATGAGGCCCCCGCGTGCAGCGCACCGGGGGCCTTCCTCGTGTGCGGCGGCAGCAGCAGACGATCACAAGGAGTCCCTATCAGCGAGCCACGCATCAACGAGCGCATCCGCGTACCTGAGGTGCGCCTGGTCGGCCCGAACGGCGAACAGGTCGGCATCGTCAAGGTCGAGACCGCGCTCCAGCTGGCGAGCGACGCCGATCTCGA
>JBMDXU010000259.1:0-2907 GCA_048594485.1 Pseudactinotalea sp.
TCGTGACCGGCTGAGGAGCACGTGATGGAAGGAATCTGACGCCAGCTGACCTCAGTCGCCGCATCGACGGCGTCAGAGGCAGCCTGGCGTCAGGTTCCATTCACATGGAGTCGGAGGGCAGCCGGGCGAGGGCGGTGTCGACGTCCTCGGCGGTGGTCGCCCACGACGTCACGAGCCGGATGAGACCGGGCTCGATCTCGTAGAACTCGACGCCGGCCGCCGCCCAGGCACGGGAGCGCTCCGGCGGCATCGCGACGAACGCGATGTTCGCCTCCGCCGCCGGCCGCGGGTGGTACCCGCGGTCGGCGAGCCCGGCGACCAGCCGCGCCATCGCCGCGTTCGCCCGCCGGGCCGACGCGAGCCACCGGTCGTCGGTGAGATAGGCGTCGAGCTGAGCGGCCACGAATCGTCCCTTGGACGCCACGTGCCCGGCGCGCTTGAGGCGGAACGTGAGCTCGGCGGCCACGGCGGGATCGAACGTCACGATCGCGTCCGCCGTCATGGTGCCGTTCTTCGTGGCGCCGAGCGTGAGGAGGTCGACGCCGGCCCGCCAGGTCGTCTGCGCCGGTGTGCACCCGAGGGCGACGACGGCGTTGGCGAACCGGGCGCCGTCCATGTGGACGCGCATCCCGCGGGCGTGCGCGATCTTGGCGAGCTCGGCGACCTGCGCCACCGGGTAGACCGCGCCGAGCTCGGTCGCCTGCGTGACGCTGAGGACCGCGGGCTGCGACCGGTGCGGATCACCCCAGCCGGTGGCCTCGAGGTGCGCACGGACGGCGTCGGGCGTGAGCAGCGGCCCGTCGTCCGGCAGCCCGATGATCGCGGCGCCGCCGCTGAACATCGACGTCGCGGCCGCCTCGTTGACGCGGATGTGCGCCTCGGTGTGGCACACCACCGCACCCCAGGGCGGGCAGAGTGCCGAGATCCCGAGGGCGTTGGCCGCGGTCCCCGAGACGACGCCGAACACGAACGCCTCGCGCTCGAAGACCTCGCTGACACGGTCGCGCAGGCGGCTCGTGACCTCGTCCTCGCCGTAGCTCGACGAGGTGCCGTCGGCGACGGCGGCGAGCGCCTCCAGCACGTACGGCTCGGCCCCGGCGGTGTTGTCGCTGCGCAGATCGATCGTCACGGCCTCAGTCTGACGTGTCCGGCCGTGGGTGCTGCCACCCGCGTCCGGAGCCGCTGGGGTGGTGCCGCGGATCGACGGCTCAGACGTCGAGGACGGCGGCGTCGAACGCCGGGCGCACGACATCCCAGTCCATGTGCTCGAGCGCCCAGTGCTGCGCGGCCGCGGCACCGGGGCTACGGGGCGGCGCCGGGGTCGCCGCGAGGATCCGTGCCGCCGCGGCCTGGGGGCTGTCGACGACCCACTCGGCGGGGTAGATCGCTGCCGGTCCGCCCCACGCCCGGAGCTCGGGCCAGTTGCGGACGACCGGGAGAGCCCCGCTCGCCGCGCCCTGCAGCAGCGCCTCGTGCGTGCCCTCGATCCGGCTCGTCGACAGGATCGCGCCGACACGACGCAGCACCGCGGGGACGTCGTGCGTGAAGCCGGTGACCTCGACGGCGTCCGTGAGCTTGACGATGCGGCGCGTGAGCTCCTCGTGGTAGTCGAACAGCGTCTCGAGGCTGTCGGCGGGACGCTCCTCGCCGATGAGGAGCAGTCGCCAGCGGCTGTCGGTCTGGCGCAGAGCAGCGAGCACGTCCAAGGCCCACGCCGGGTCCTTGACGATCTTGTTCCACCCGACGAGGGCGAGCGTGTGGTCGGCCTCGGGGAGCTTCTCGGCCACGCATCGGGCGAGCTCGAGCCGGTTCGGGACGACGGTGACCGTGGTGCCCGCGCGCGTGATGGCCGGCGCGGTCGCCTCGACGACGGCGCGGATCGGCTCGGCGACGAAGATCGCCCGCTCGATCGAGCTCCACACCGTGAGAAGCGGCATGGGCGTCATCGCCTCGTAGCGATGCAGCCGCGTCACGACCGGTGCCTCGACACCGCGCAACAACGACGCCCAGACCAGGGCGCGGTGGCCCCACTCGACGAACACCGCCTGCGCCCAGGCGAGGTCATCGGCGAGGTGCTCGGGGATCGCGGGACGGGTGCCGTCGAGCCCGTACCGCAGCCGTGCCTCGACCAGCGCCGACAGCGACAGCCGGGGCCGCACCCCGCCGTCGGCGGCGAGGTCCAGCACACGCACCTCGACACCCGCCGCCTGCTGCTCCGCCACGATCGGGTCGATAAAGCTGCGGTTGTCGTAGGCGAGCACGAGCAGCCGGCGGATCCGGTCGGAGCGCGCCGGCACCACCCGCGGCCGTGGGTCCTCGAGCAGCACACGCGCCGCCGAGGAACGGTCGAACGGCTCGGCGAAACGCCGGTGGTCGGTGAGCAGCGGCGAGGGGTCGGCCGCGAAGTGCCGCGCCGGGTGATAGGCGAGGGCGAGGGCATCGGCGAGGCGCGCGGCGCACGGCGCGACGTCCCCGGCGTCGAGGTGGCGGTCGGCCTCGGTGAGGACGTCGTCGATGACGGCGTCCAGGTCGTCCGGCAGCTCCCCGCCGTCGAGCTCGGCGTGGGCACGGGCGGCGGCCAGCTCGACCGTGGCCTCGTGCGTGCCGGCCTGCGCCTCGGCGGAGCGCAGCACGGCGGCGGCGTCCTGGTGGTGCCCACGGTCGGCGTAGGCCTTCGCGACCTGCCGGCTGGTGTCGACGAGCACCTCGGCCCGGGTGGGCACCCACAGATGCGCACGCCAGGCGGCCCGGCCGGCGACGCGTGCGGCGCGCAGCTTCATCACGCCGTCCAACGCGCTGCCGACGATCCCCACCGCGCTCCTCGGGCTCGACCTGTGAGCCGTCAGCCTAGTGGTCCCGCACCCCCGACCAGCGCAGCGGTGAGGGAGCGTCCACCAGGCCCCCGGG
>JBMDXU010000026.1:0-7872 GCA_048594485.1 Pseudactinotalea sp.
GGACTACGTGAAGTCGATCCGGCGGTCCTCGCCGCGCGACCTGGTGGTCGTCTACATCCCCGAGTACGTCGTCGGCCACTGGTGGGAGCAGCTGCTGCACAACCAGAGCGCGCTGCGCCTCAAGGGCAGGCTGCTGTTCACACCCGGCGTCGTGGTGGCGTCCGTGCCGTGGCAGCTGAACTCCTCCCAGGACGTCTCCCGGTCGCTCGCGGTCGGCGAACCGGACCAGAAGCCCGGCGATCTGCCCGGTCCCGGGGCGGTGCGGCGTGGCCGCTGACGTCCTCGATCTCGAGATCGGACCCGCGGTGCACGGTGGGCACTGCCTGGCCCGCCACGAGGGGCGTGTCGTCTTCGTGCGGCACGCGCTGCCCGGCGAACGGGTCCATGCGCGGCTGACCGAGCAACGACGCAAGGGCTACTGGCGAGCGGACGCCGTCGAGATCGTCGACGCCTCACCGGACCGCGTCGAGAGCGTGTGGCCCGAGGCCGGTCCTGGGGGCGTCGGCGGCGGCGAGCTCGCGCACGTCGCGCTCCCGGCGCAGCGCCGCTGGAAGCGCGACGTCGTGGTCGAGTCGCTCGTCCCCCACGGGCGCAGGGATGCCGAGGACCCGCTCCTGACGGCGCTGACCGTCGAGCCGGTGCCGGGCGACGTCGACGGTCTCGGCACCCGCACGCGGATCGAGCTCGCGGTCGACGACCGGGGCCGCGCCGGCATGCACCGGCACCGCTCGCACGAGGTCGTGCCGCTGACGACGATGCCGCTGGCCGACCCGCGGATCGCCGACCTGGACCTGTGGTCGCGGCGATGGCCGGCCGGCTCGCGCCTGGACGCCGTCGCGCCGTCCGACGGTGACCCGGTCGTCCTCGTCGACGGCGCCCCGGCACGGGGTGGACGCACCCACGTGCGCGAGCATGTCGCCGTCGCCGGGCGGGACCACCGGTACCGGCTCGCCGCCTCGGGGTTCTGGCAGGTGCACCGTGGGGCGCCGGAGCTGCTCGCGCGAACCGTGCTCGAGCGTGCGCGACCCGAGCCGGGTCAGCATGTCGTCGACGCCTACTCCGGCGCCGGCCTGCTCAGCGTGCCGCTCGCCGTGGCGGTGGGGGAGTCCGGGCACGTGCACGCGATCGAGGGTGATGCCCAGGCGGGCAAGGACGCCCGCCGCAACGCCCACGGGCTGCCGCACCTGCGGCTGCAGACCGCCGACGTCGCCGCCGCGCTCTCCGAGATCGAGGGCCGCCCCGACGTCGTCGTGCTCGACCCGCCGCGCGCGGGGGCCGGGACGGACGTCGTCCGCCGCATCGCCGACCTCGGCGTGCCCCGGGTCGTCTACGTCGCGTGCGATCCCGCGGCACTGGCCCGCGACGTCGCGGCGGCCTCCGAGCTCGGCTACGAGATGACGTCGCTGGACGGGTTCGACCTGTTCCCGCACACGCACCACGTCGAGTGCGTCGCGGTGCTCGAGCGCTGACGCGCGCGTCCTGACGCACCGCGTCCTGGCGCCCGGGGCGGGCGCGCCCACGAGCGTGTACCTTGTCGCTCACCGATCCGGTCCGCGCACCGTCGCGCGGCCCGTCATGCGCCCTGGGCCATGGATCGACACATCACGACGTGGCATGACAGGGGGACGATCGGTGACGACGACACGTGCACGCAGCTGGGTGCGGCGAGGGGCGGTCCTGGTGGTGGCGGCGCTCGCGCTGCCGCTCGCGACCGCGGTGACGGCCTCGGCCGTCGAGGGCGAGGCCGACGAGGCCGCGACGACGGAGGTCGCACCCGAGACGATCGAGGTGCGGTACACCGGAGAGCGCGAGGTGGCGACGGACGCTGAGCTGGCTCTCGCGGTCGAGGTGACCGGCGCCGAGGCGTTCGCCACTCTCGAGCTGGCCGTCGCCCCGTTCGCGGGCACGAACCCGATCGAGGCCACCCTCACCGAGGTCGACGCCGACGTCGACGGCGCGGCGAGCGCGGCCGTCGCCGCCGGCACGCTGCTGCCGGGTGAGTACGTGATCGGGCTGGTGCAGGACGGCGTCGTCGTGCGCACGCAGGACTCCGACGCGCCCGATGTCGTCGTGGTCCCGGCGGAGGACGCGGGCGAGGAACAGCCGGCAGCCGAGGAGCCGGCGTCGTCGGAGGATCCGACCACGTCGGAGGACCCGACCGCGCCGGAGGACCCGGCCACGCCGGAGGATCGGACCACCTCGCAGCAGGACGCCGACCGTCGCCCGGACCAGCAGGCCGCAGCCTTGCCCGACCCGTCGGTGGACACGCCGCAGGAGCAGGCGGCGCTGTACTCCGACTACGCACGCGAGCTCTTCGACCCTGACGGCGACGGTGTCTTCGAGGTCCCGACCCCGGCGCGTGGGTCGAACGGCGCGGGTGCGATCCCGGCGGGCCTGGAGGCGTACTACACGCAGGACGTCGACCTGAGCATCGACAACTGCGAGGCGATGGGTCAGGAGGAGCTCGCCTTCGTGGGCTATGTCGAGTGCGGCTA
The DNA here is from genome assembly GCA_048594485.1 of Pseudactinotalea sp. Classification (GTDB taxonomy): domain Bacteria; phylum Actinomycetota; class Actinomycetes; order Actinomycetales; family Beutenbergiaceae; genus Pseudactinotalea. Next base: position 2,496 of record JBMDXU010000026.1, read on the forward strand.
CGTGATCGTGCCGATGGACGCCGAGGACCCCGCCGCCGGCAACCTCGCACTCGGTGTCGCGCGCGGGCTCGCCACCGGCTCCGCGCAGGGCTCGATGCTGCTCAACCCCGGGGGACCCGGTGGCGACGGCATGTGGATGGCGACGATGGGGGATGCCTTCCCCGAGCTCGCCGACAGCTTCGACTTCATCGGGTTCGACCCGCGCGGTGTGGGGTCGTCGGTGCCGTTCGCCCGCTGCATCGACGACGCCGACCGTGACGAGCTCTTCGGGCGCTCGAACTACGGGCGCACCCAGGAGGAGATCGAGGCGCTCTACTACGACGACGCGAAGGCGTACGCGGACGACTGCTTCGCCAACACCGGTGCCGTGCTCGGGCTCAGCTCCACCGAGAAGGTGGACCTGGTCTCGCACCTGGGCACCTGGGACGCCGTGGGCGACGTCGACATCATTCGGTCCGTGCTCGGCGACCCGCAGCTGAACTATCTCGGCTACTCCTACGGCACGCAGCTCGGGTACGTGTACGCCCAGAAGTTCCCCGACAACGTGGGCCGCATGGTGCTCGACGCGGCCGTCGACCCCATGCCGGGCGAGCAGGTCGTCGTCCCGCAGCGACTGGAGCTGTCGGCGGACGAGCAGGCGACCGTCGACCAGATCGCCGGGTTCCAGGACGCGTTCGAGCAGTTCGCACGCGACTGCTCCGCCAAGGGTGAGCAGCTCATCACGTGGGACGAGGCGTACGGCCTCGAGGACGGGTATCTGCCGCCGTCGCTGATCGGCGCGCCCTACGCGACCTACGGCGAGGAGATGGCCGACCAGCCGTTCAGCTGCCCGCTGGGCAACGGTGTCGCGGATGTCGATGCGCTGAGCGCGGCGAGCGCGGCGCTGATCCAGTCGGCCGACGAGGCCAACGGCGGCACCGGGTACACGACCCTCGACCCCGACGGCCGGACGCTGGTCGCCGCGACGGCGCGCACCGGTGTGATCCAGTCGCTGTACGCCCAGGACTACTGGGGCCTGCTCGCCTACGGGCTCTGGGAGCTCGTCGACCGCGAGGAGGGCACCGGGCTGCTCGCCATGGCGGACCTGTACAACGGGCGCTTCGAGGACGGCAGCTACGGCAACGCCGATGCCGCGTTCACGACGATCCGCTGCACCGACTCCAACCCCTCGGGGACGTCGTTCGACGTCGAGGCCGCCCGGGAGTTCGCCGCGGCCTACGACGCGGCCGCACCGTTCCAGGCCGGCCCGGTGGTCGTGGGCTCGCCGGACTACTGCCAGTTCTGGCGGTTCACCGGGACGCAGCCCCCGGGCGAGTACCTGACCTCGGTGCCGAACATCCTCGTGATCTCCACCTCCCACGACTCCGCCACGCCGTACGCCTCCGGTGTGAAGCTGGCGCGGGTGGTCGACGGCACGCTGCTGTCGGTGTCGGGGGCTTCGCACGGCGCCTCCGGGTCCGGGATCGCGTGCGTCGACAGCACGGTGACCGACTTCATGGTCGACGGGGTGCTGCCCGAGGAAGGCCCGTTCGGTCCGCGTCTCGGGAGCCCGGACACCGCGTTGATGCCGGACGGCAGCACCATCGAGCTGACGAACCGTTGCCGGCTCGACTCCTATCGACCGAGCGGCGTCGAGATCTCCCGGAACCTCGGGCGGATCGGTGACGTCGTCGAGATGACGGCGCAGCACCTGGACTCGCTCGCGGACTACACGGTGACGTTCGACGGTGTCAGGGTGTCCTCGCTCAGCACCGACAACGGCGGCAACGACGCGAACGCGTTCGCGGTCCCGGCGGGCGTCGAGCGCGGCGACCACACCGTCAGCGTGCTCGATGCCACGGGTGCCGAGGTCGCGCGGTTCCCGTTCCGGGTCCTTGATGGCACGGTCCCGGGCGACGGCGCGGGCGGTCAGCTCCCCGAGACCGGTGCCGCTGACGTGCTCCCGCTGCTGCTGATGGCGGCGGCCCTGATGTCGACCGGAGCGGCCATGGTGACGATCCGCTCCCGTCGCCGCCTCACCTCGGCCCAGTGACGAGAACGATGGCCGGCCCGCGTTCGTCATACTGACCCCCATGACGTCCACCGACGCCGCCGCGCCGACGCCCGCTCCGATCGACGTCGCGGCCGCGACCGGTCTCAGCTCGGCGGAGGTCGCCTCGCGCGTGGCTGACGGGAAGGTGAACGTCACCAGCGACACCTCCTCGCGCTCGCTCTGGGAGATCATCCGCGGCAACCTGTTCACGCTCTTCAACGCCATCCTCGGCGTCGCGCTCGTCGTGGTGCTCAGCGTGGGGGCGTGGAAGGACGCCGTCTTCGGGTTCGTGCTGCTGTTCAACGCCCTCATCGGCGGGGTCACCGAGTACCGCGCCAAGCGGACGCTCGACCGGCTCGCGATCCTCAACGCCGCCGAGGTCACCGTGGTCCGCGACGGCTCCGGGCACCGGGTGCCCACCAGCGAGGTGGTGCTCGACGACGTCATGCGGCTGACGCTCGGCGACCAGGTCCCGGCCGACGGCGAGGTGCTCGCCTCGACCGGCTTCGAGGTCGACGAGTCGATGCTCACGGGCGAGAGCGAGCCCGTCGACAAGGACCCGGGGGCGTCGGTGCTCTCGGGGTCCGCCGTCGTGGCCGGATCGGCGGTGGTGCGTGCGACCAGGGTCGGCGCGGACTCCTACGCCGCGAAGATCACGGCGCAGGCGAAGCAGTTCTCGCTCGTCGGGTCCGAGCTGCGGGCAGGCATCAACAAGGTGCTCGTCGTGATCTCGTGGGTGATCGTCCCGATCGCCTTCCTGCTGTTCTGGAGCCAGATCCGCAACGAGGGCGGCTGGGACGTGGCCTTCTCGACGGGCGGCTGGCGCGAGGCGGTGGTCCAGGCGATCGCCGGGATCGTCGGCATGGTGCCCGAGGGTCTGGTGCTGCTGACGTCGATCAACTTCGCCCTCGCCGCGGTGATCCTGGCGCGGCGGCAGGTGTTGGTGCAGGAGCTGCCCGCGGTGGAGGTGCTGGCGAGGGTGGACGTGCTCTGCCTGGACAAGACCGGCACGATCACCGACGGCACCGTCGCGCTGGACGAGCTCGAGGATCTCGACGACGTGCCGGGCGCGCGCGAGGTGCTCGCCGCGATCGCACGCGATCCCGGTGCCAACCCCACGGCGGCCGCGATCGCCACGGGGATGGACGGCGTCGAGTCGGCCGCCATGGAGGTCGTCGTCCCCTTCAGCTCCGCGCGCAAGTGGAGCGGCCACCGGACCGACGCCGGCACGTGGGTCTTCGGAGCCCCGGAGGTCCTGCTGGCGGGGGCCGGTGACGGCGACCCCGTGCTGACGAAGGTCGGCGAGCTGGCTGCCAGCGGCGCCCGGGTTCTGCTCCTGGCTCGTGCCGAGTCCGACCTCACCGGCCAGGACCTTCCGGCCGACCTGCGGCCGGCGGTGCTGGCCGTGCTGCGCGAGAACATCCGGCCCGACGCCGCGCAGACTCTCGAGTACTTCGCCGAGCAGGGTGTGGAGGTCAAGGTCATCTCGGGCGACAACCCCGCCACCGTCGCCTCGATCGCCTCCGCGGTGGGACTGGGCGGGCCGGACGGTGTCGTCGGTGTCGACGCCCGCACCCTCCCCACCGAGCGGGGCGAGCTGCGCGAGCCGGTGGCGCAGGGGCAGGTGTTCGGACGGGTGACGCCCGAGCAGAAGCGCGCGTTCGTGCACGCGCTCCAGGACGACGGCCGCACCGCCGCCATGACCGGCGACGGCGTCAACGACGCGCTCGCGCTCAAGGACGCCGATCTCGGCATCGCCATGGGCAACGGCGCGTCGGCGACGAAGGCCGTCGCGCGGCTCGTGCTGCTCGACGGCTCGTTCTCGACGCTGCCGGGTGTCGTCGCCGAGGGTCGGCGCGTGATCGCCAACATGGAGCGGGTCGCGTCCCTCTTCCTCACCAAGACCACGTACGCCGTGCTGCTGGCCGTCGTGGTGGCGATCGTCGCGTGGCCGTACCCGTTCCTGCCGCGGCACCTGACGCTCGTCGGTGCCCTGACGATCGGGACGCCGGCGTTCTTCCTCGCGCTCGCGCCCAACAACCAGCGATACCGCAAGGGCTTCCTCGACCGGGTGCTGCAGCTGTCGGTGCCGTGCGGGCTGATCTGCGGCGTCGGGGTGCTCGTCGTGTACGGGCGGTTGCACCTGCAGGGGGAGGAGCTGCAGGCCAGCACGGGGGCGACGCTGACGCTCATCCTCATGGCGCTGTGGTTGCTCGGGATCCTCGCCCGGCCGTGGAACTGGTGGCGGCTGCTGCTCGTCGGGGCCATGGCGCTCGGCGCGGTGCTCGCGGTGGCCATCCCGTTCGTGCGGGAGTTCTTCGCGCTCGAGTGGCCGACCGGTCAGACCGCGACGCTCGTGCTCGTCGTGGGCGCGATCGGCGCCGCGCTCATCGAGCTCGCCTACCGGATCCGCGATCGCCGTCTCAGGGCATCGTCCGGCTCCTAGCTCTGCGGTCCCGATCTCGGTGGCGCCAAAGTGGTGAGCGCCACAGCGGACTGTGCCACGCTGGACGCAGCGTCGAGAGGGCGGAGCCTGGTAAAGTATCTCGACATCGAGATATATTACGGACGTCGACCAGGACGTAAATGCGCACCAGTGCGCGAGCGGTCGTCCGGCGACGGAGACGGGATGGAGCAGCGGTGAGCGCGGTCAACAGCTTCGGTTCGAAGGGGACTCTCGAGGTCTCCGGCAACAGCTACGAGATCTTCCGGCTGAGCGCCGTACCGGGGCTGGACAAGCTTCCGTACGCCCTCAAGGTGCTGGCGGAGAACCTGCTCCGCACCGAGGACGGCGCGAACATCACCGCCGACCACGTCAACGCGCTCGCCGGGTGGGACCCCGACGCCGAGCCCGACACCGAGATCCAGTTCACGCCCGCCCGTGTGATCATGCAGGACTTCACCGGCGTGCCCTGCGTCGTCGACCTCGCCACGATGCGCGAGGCGGTCGCCGACCTCGGTGGCGACCCCGCGAGCATCAACCCGCTCGCGCCGGCCGAGCTCGTCATCGACCACTCGGTCCAGATCGACGTCGCCGGTCGTCCCGACGCGTTCGAGCGCAACGTCGAGATCGAGTACCAGCGCAACTTCGAGCGCTACCAGTTCCTGCGCTGGGGCCAGACGGCGTTCGACGACTTCAAGGTCGTCCCGCCCGGCACCGGCATCGTGCACCAGGTCAACATCGAGTACCTCGCCCGCGTCGTGATGACGCGTCCCGACCGCGCGGCCGACGGCACCGAGGTCCTTCGCGCCTACCCCGACACCTGCGTCGGCACCGACTCGCACACCACCATGGTCAACGGCCTGGGTGTGCTGGGCTGGGGCGTCGGCGGCATCGAGGCCGAG